>NZ_JACLQM010000001.1:214232-372671 GCF_016648655.1 Streptococcus sp. 17.1 | reverse complement strand
GGAAAAAAATGTAATAACTAAAAGAATTGAAAGTTTATCATCTTTTACTAAAGAAGAATTTAAAACTGTTTATTCTGAAAAGATAAATTTATTTAATACTTATTTTAATAAGATTTCAAATAAAATAAATGGTGAAAAACCTATTCTAATTTATAATCCAGATATTAGCGAATTCCCAGTTTCGATAAAAAATATACATAGTGGAACTAGTACTGGAACAAAAAAATCTCTCATTGCAGCATACGATATTTCATATCAAAAGTTTGCAACAGTTGAAAATAAAAAAGTACCAAAATTTGTCATACATGATGTTTTAGAAAGTATAGAAGGTGATAATTTAAATAATATTATAAGAGAGGTTAATGAATCTGATTCACAATACATAATTGCTATTTTAAGTGAAAAATTGGATTCATCGCAAATTTCCAAAGTTGATCAAGAAAGAATGAGAATAATTGAGTTATCAAAAAGTAATCTTTTGTTTGAAGGAAATATCAAACAAGCTGGAGAAGATTAATCTAATGGTTATGGTTATATCTAGAAAAATGTAATAATTAAAGCTATTTACTATATTTATGTGCTAAATATAGTACAAATAGAGGAGACTAATTAATGTTTGAACCGAAAATACGGATAAATATTTTTAAAGATAGTTTATGGGAACTGAAGACTATAGTAAATTTTGTACTTGAAATTGGTACAGGAAAAAGTGAATATATAATTAATGATTATTCTATAAAAAATTCTTTTCCGATATTGGGGTCAACTTCTATTATTGGATTTGATAATTCTTTTGATTATTCTGGTGATTTTATTTTAACTGCTAGAGTTGGAGCGAATGCAGGAGAGATTTATAAATATTCTGGAGAAGCAAAAATAACAGATAATACAGTTTATATAAAATCAAATTGTTTGGATTATTTATATTATTCATTACTGCATTATAATCTTAAAAGGTTATCTTTTGGTACAGGACAACCATTAATTAAGACTAGTGAATTAAAAAAGATAAAGATATTTTTCCCAAGTTCATTAGAACAAACTGCTATCGGCACCCTCTTCCGCACCCTCGACGACCTTCTGGCTAGCTACAAGGACAATCTTGCTAACTATCAATCTCTCAAGGCGACCATGCTCTCTAAGATGTTTCCAAAAGCTGGACAGACTGTTCCTGAGATACGTTTGGATGGATATAAAGGTGAGTGGGACCTAATCAAGTTAGGTGATTTTTGTGATTTGATTACAAAAGGAACTACGGGAAAATCGCAATCAGAACAAGGAAAGGTTAACTTTGTTAAGGTTGAAAACTTAAAAGATAATGAAATCTATCCTATTGTTAAAATTTCAGAGGAAGAGCATTTCGGAAGTTTGAAGAGATCTATACTGTATGAAGGAGATATATTGTTTTCGATTGCGGGTACTCTTGGTAGAACTGCAATTGTTAAAAATAATATTCTTCCAGCTAATACAAATCAAGCTCTTGCAATTATTAGAGGGTACAAATTAGATGCATATTTTTTGTTAGTAGTATTATCTGGGGAAGTTGTGAAAGATTATATCCGAAAAAACCCCACAGTAGGTGCACAACCAAATCTGTCCTTAGAACAAGTTTCTTCTTTAAAAATAAAAATACCATCTTTAGAAGAACAACAAGCCATCGGCGCCTATTTCTCTAACCTTGATAACCTCATCAACTCTTACCAAGATAAAATTTCTCAGCTAGAAACACTCAAAAAGAAACTCTTGCAAGATATGTTTATCTAACCTTCAAAAATTCCCTTTATCAGCATCCATAAGCACAGCCTTTTTCGAATAGTATAAGTGAGCCCCTTTGATTCTTTCAAAGGGTGTTCCTTAGTATTTAATAACTTAAAAGTATTTACTTTTAATAACTTTAGAGTTATAATAAGTTCGAAAAGGGGTTGCTTTGTGCACGCTATTTATTTTTATAAGGACAAACAAGGGAATCAACCGGTCTTGGACTACATGAGGAAGCTAGCCGTAACGATAGCAAGGACAGTCGGATCAAACTCAACAAGCTCAACGACTATATTGAACTGTTGAGCCAGCATGGAACTCGTGCTGGCCAACCCTACATCAAGCATCTGGATGCGGAAATCTGGGAGTTGAGACCCTTGCGGGATCGGATTTTATTCGTGGCTTGGCTGGATGGGAGCTTTGTCCTACTGCATCCTTTTGTCAAAAAGACGCAAAAGACACCCAGACGAGAGATCGAAAAAGCCAAGCGAGAGTTGCAAGATTTGAAGGAAAGAGGGCTAAGAGATGAAGAATAGTGCCATCGGCAGCAATTGGAAAGATGTGAGAGCAGAGCTCTTCACCAAGGAAGAAATCCTGGAAAGTGATTTGCGGGTCGCGATTATGACTGAGCTCATCGAGGCTCGGCATGAAAAGGGCATTAGCCAAAAGAAACTAGAAGAACTTAGTGGGGTCAGTCAACCGGTCATCGCTCGGATGGAGACAGGAAAGACCAGTCCTCAATTGGACACGGTTTTGAAAGTCTTAGCCAGTCTGGGCAAGACCCTCGCTGTCGTCCCACTGGAACAAGAAAAGGTCTAAAAGAAATCAGAAAGAATTATTATGGAAACAACACAAACCTCCCAGTCGCTTTATCAAGCCCTGTGGAACTCAGCGGATGTGCTCCGCTCTAAGATGGATGCCAACGACTACAAGTCTTATCTCTTGGGCATGGTCTTTTACAAGTATTTGTCGGACAAGATGCTCTTTTTCGTGGCAGAGACCATGGGGGAAGAAACAGAAAGCTTGGAAGAGGCACTGGCAGTCTATCGTAAATACTACGAGGACGAGGAGACTCACGAGGACCTCTTGACAGTTATCACTGATGAGATGAGTTATGCCATTCATCCTGACTTGACCTTTACGGCCTTAGTGGAGCGAGTGAACGATGGAAGCTTTCAGTTAGAGGACTTGGCTCAGGGCTTCCGTGATATTGAGCAGAGTGACGAGCTTTATGAAAACCTTTTTGAAGATATCGACCTCTACTCTAAGAAACTTGGAGCGACTCCTCAAAAGCAAAATCAAACGGTTGCGGCTGTGATGAAAGAGTTGGCAGTCCTAGATGTGGCAGGTCATGCTGGTGATATGTTGGGGGATGCTTACGAGTACTTGATTGGTCAGTTTGCGACGGATTCGGGTAAAAAAGCTGGTGAGTTCTATACACCGCAACCTGTTGCCAAGCTCATGACTCAGATTGCCTTTTTAGGTCGTGAGGACAAGCAAGGCTTTACCCTTTATGATGCGACTATGGGGTCAGGATCGCTCTTGCTTAATGCCAAACGCTATTCACGTCAACCACAGACAGTGGTTTACTTTGGTCAAGAGTTGAACACCTCAACTTATAACCTGGCACGTATGAACATGATTCTGCACGGTGTGCCGATTGAAAACCAGTTTTTACACAACGCTGATACCTTGGATGAAGATTGGCCAACCCAAGAGCCGACTAACTTTGACGGTGTTCTCATGAACCCGCCTTATTCAGCCAAGTGGTCTGCAAGCTCAGGTTTCATGGATGACCCCCGATTCTCACCATTTGGGAAACTAGCACCTAAGTCTAAGGCTGATTTTGCCTTCCTCTTGCATGGTTACTATCACTTGAAGCAAGACAATGGTGTTATGGCCATCGTTCTACCTCATGGGGTGCTCTTCCGTGGTAACGCCGAAGGGACTATTCGTAAGGCTTTGTTAGAAGAGGGTGCCATTGATACGGTTATCGGTCTGCCTGCTAATATTTTCTTTAATACCAGTATTCCGACAACGGTTATCATTCTCAAAAAGAACCGCACCAATCGTGATGTTTATTTTATCGATGCCTCTAAGGAGTTTGATAAGGGGAAAAATCAGAACATCATGACAGATGCCCATATTGAAAAGATTCTCAATGCCTATAAGAGCCGTGAGGATATGGACAAGTTTGCCCATCTGGCTAGTTTTGAAGAGATTGTGGAAAATGACTACAACCTTAATATCCCTCGCTATGTGGATACCTTTGAGGAAGAAGAAGTGGAGCCCTTGACCGAGATTGTGGCTAAGATTAATCAGACCAATGCGACGATTGAAAGTCAGACAGCCTCCCTTCTTGATATGCTTGGTCAGCTTCATGGAACGACCAAAGAAGCAGACGCAGAACTCAAGGCTTTTGTGAAAGCATTTAAGGGGTAGTTGCAAGCTTTCATTTACTTTTTCCGAATAGTAGAAGTAGAGGGGCCAACCCTCTATTTTTTCTTAAGGAGAGGTAAATGGAAAAAAGACACAAGCATGTCTCACCGACCTTGGATATCATGGCTAAGAAGATTTTTAGCCTGCCTGAGGTGACGGTGGCTTTTATTCGAGATATTTTGGATTTGGATGTTGTGGATGCTCAGATTTTGGAGGGGACACAGCTTCATAAAAAGGACTTTGACGAGGATGAGCTCTTTTCAACCTCGGTGGATGTTTGGGCTAAGTTGAATGATGGAACTGAGGTTATCATTGAGATTCAGGTGCGTAAGCAGCATTATTTTCTCAATCGTTTTCATTATTATTTGGCTAACCAGCTGGTGGAAAATGTGCAACAATTACGCCAACAAGGACAGACGCATAAGATGTACGAGCAGATGAAGCCAGTCTATGGCATAGCTATCTTGGAGAAGACCTTGTTGCCAGATGAGGAGTCCCCGATTAATACTTATTGGATGGCCAATAGTCGGACGGGCAAGCCTTTGTATTCTTTCTATAAGGATGGGAAACGGCAAAACCTTCTTCAGATTGCCTTTTTAGAGTTGGATAAGTATAATAAAGGTAAACATATTACGGATGAAGGGCGGCAGTGGCTAGAGTTTTTTGGGAATCTCCCATTTTCTAAGGAACCTAGTCAAGCGGTCACGCATGCCGATTCATTACTGGATTCATCCAGCTGGACACAGGAGGAAAAGGCGATGATTGATGAACGCATACGTATTCAAGAAAATTATGACATGACCATGGAAACAGCAATTGATGAAGCACGTGAAGAAGGCTTGGAACAAGGGATAGAGAAAGGAATAGAGAAAGGGTTAGAGCAGGGACTAGAGCGTGGACTTAAACAAGGCCTGGAACGAGGTCGTCATGAGGGACAATTAGAAATGATTCATAAGATGCTCTCAAGAGGTCTATCACTAGAAGTTGTGTCAGATGTGACTGGTCTATCGCTTGAAGAATTAGAGGCATTGTTATCGTAAAAACCGGTCGACAGGAGGAAAAGGCGATGATTGATGAACGCATACGAATTCAAGAAAATTATGACATGACTATGGAAACAGCAATTGATGAAGCACGTGAAGAAGGTTTGGAGAAAGGACTGGAGCGAGGTCGTCATGAGGAGCGCTTAGAGTTGATTCGTAAGATGCTGTCAAAAGGTCTATCTCTAGAAGTAGTATCAGATGTGACTGGTCTGTCACTTGAAGAACTAGAGGCAATGTTATCGTAAAATCTTGTTAGGTTAGTTATTTTTTTGAAAAATAAGAGGCAGATTTTTGTCTCTTTTTTATTTTTTTGATGTTTAACATTTGTAATACTAAAACATTCGGAAAATAATACTTTGAAGCGTAAAATTAAAAAAGACTGTCAAACGTTTGACAGAAATCTGAGAAAACAAATTTAAAACATTTTGATTGTTTTGCCTGATAACTCTTGCTAAATAAGCCTTTATGGAAATTCAGAGTTTTTTCTTTCTTACACGTGAAAGAAATCACCTTTTTGTGCGACATTTTTAGACTGTAATTTAGACGTGATTGACTGAACTTTCTAATATGACAATTTTGTTAAGGCCTTGTTAAAATGGATAGCCTAGCCTTTTTTTTTACTTTTTCATCCCTTATAATTTATTTTGGTTTGTTTTTAATAAGAAAAACAACAGCATTATTAACAATCTTTAATGTGAGGGAATCTTTATTTTCTTTCAAAGGACGGCTTGGTCCTATGATAGAGAGATTGTGAAAAAAAGTATCAGGAGAATAGACTTGTTTAAAGAAAGAAAAACGAAACCAAAGTACAGCATCCGTAAATATTCTATTGGCGCAGCATCAGCTTTGATTGGCTTTATGGCTCTTGCTAATGGGCAAGCTGCTCAGGCTGATGAGGCACAATCGATTAGTGATTTGACTGATGCCTCAAATCAGGCACAGACACCTCAAACAGCCTCAACGGCACAATTGGCGACTTCCGAACCAGCATCAGTTGAGACTGTGCAAGCGTCACAGCCTGCCAATATTATGCCAGCTCAGCCACAGGTTACCACTGTTCAAGCGGCTGAACAGACTCCGACCATTGATCAATTAGTTGAGGCAAGTAACCCACAAACTCAAGAAACTTCAGCAAATGTCTTAACCAATGCGACTGAGGACCAAGGTCAAGGCAAGGAGTACAGCACAGATGGTTACGGTGCAAAAATGCCTTATACGACTCATGAGGCAGAAAATGCAAGTGTTGAAAATGGTGCTACAATCCAGCAGTCAACGGACATGGAATCTACGGCTGTGGAAGCGACTAACCAAACTTATGTTGAACTTCCTAAAAAGGATGCGGCAGTTACTTTCAATGTCACTGAGCCAGCCAATGCTTTGAATGTGCGTTATACAATACCTGATGGTGCATCAGGTCAGTTGGATGTGCAGGTCAATGGTTCAAGCGTTGGTAATCTTGATTTGTCATCTCACTCAGCATGGCAGTACCTTAAAGGGGACCATGAGTATGATCAAGCCATTGATGGTTCAAGTGCACGTTTTCGTTTTGATGAGACACGTCTTCTCCTAAAGGATATCCAATTGAAATCTGGAGATAAGATTTCTCTAGTTAAAAAGAAAGATGACAATGTCCCTTACGGTATTGACTTTATTGAGCTAGAACAGGCTCCAGCGCCTGTTGCCCAAGGTGAAAATAGTATCAGTATCGTGGATAAGGGTGCATCTGCCAATGATGATAGTGACGACACAGCTGCCCTACTTGCGGCTGTGGAAGAAGCTAAAGCCAGCGGAAAATCTGTCTATATTCCAGAAGGACGTTTCAATTTTGACAAACAGGTTAATATTGAAGCTGATAATCTAAAAATCTCAGGTGCCGGCGTTTGGCATACGCAACTACACTTTACAAGTGACAAACGCTATGGTGGTGGTATTGTCTTCGGTCATAATAGTAATGGCATTGAGTTGAGCAATCTTTACATGGATTCTAACTTGACGTCTCGTTATAATGAGGATGCGCAGTACAAGGCTATTTCGGGAACACTTGGTAAGGATTCGAAAATTCACGACATCTGGGTTCAGCATTTTGAAGTCGGTATGTGGATTGGAGACTACGACCAGACGGGAAATATGAAGTATACGGACGGTCTTGTCGTTGAAAATGCTCGTATCCGTAATAACTTAGCTGATGGTATTAACTTTGCTCAAGGGACCAAGAATTCAACAGTTAAAAACTCTAATATCCGTGGGAATGGTGATGATGGTTTAGCTATCTGGTCAAGTATTTCAGATGGGACAAATGCAGCAGTTGAGGAAAATAATAGATTCCTAAACAACACCATTGAATCAGGCTGGCGTGCGGCTGGTATCGGTATTTTTGGTGGTAAGGGGCATGAAATTTCAGGAAACCTCATCAAGGACGTCTTTGCTGGAGCAGGTATCCGTATAAACACTGTCTTTGCAGGTCACAATTTTGACCTCAATGATTCTGGAATTAAGATTCATGACAATACCGTTCTACGTTCAGGGACAACTAATGACCTCTATAACCTCCATCGTGGTGCCATTGATTTCCAACAAGTTCGTGGAACAATCAAGAATGTCGATGTCTACGATAATAAACTATTGAATACCTTGGCTGATCCAGTGATTACCAAAAACTTTGAGATGGGTGACAATGGTAATGGAGAAATCCGTTTATCTAATAATACGATTGACAATAAGGCGACGATTGTTGGAGCTGTTTCAACAGTTTCTCCAACAAAGCCTGTCAATAATCCAGTCTCAGAGACTTCAGTTTCCGAGACACCAAAGAGTGAGGGAGGTTCAAGCACTCCAGTTTCTGAAGCATCTAACAGTGAAGTAGCTTCCGAGACATCAGTTTCAGAAACACCAAAGAGTGAGGCAAGTTCAAGCACTCCAGTTTCTGAAGTATCTAACAGTGAAGTAATCTCAGAGACATCAGTTTCAGAAACACCAAAGAGTGAGGCAAGTTCAAGCACTCCAGTTTCTGAAGCTTCTAACAGTGAAGTGATCTCAGAGTCTTCAGTTTCAGAAACAGCAAAGAGTGAAGCAAGCTCAACTGCTCCAGTCTCTGAGTCACCAAAGAATGAGGAAACTTCAGTGGCTTCATCTACTAGTCAGGTTAACGTAGCAATTACTTCTGACAGCCCAGAGAAATCTCCAACTTCAGAAAGTACACAAAAGGATCCGATTAGCGAGGTTTCTTCAGAAGTTATTGAAAAAGGTTCAACAAGTCAGGTCGATGTCAAAGTTTCTGAATCTCCAACAACAGCACGTACATCTGAAGTTGTCAGCATCTCACCAAATAGTCAGGTCGCTTATAACAATGACCTAAAAATCTCTGTAACAAGCAGTCAGCTCGCCTCAGAAGCTATTCGCTATAATTCTCTTTTGAATGAGAAGTCTGTGGATATGATTGCAAGTAAAGTTATGGCGGTTATGGCCTCTGAAACATTAGCCTCAGAAGCGGCATCACTTACAAGCTCTGAAGGTGTTGCCAAAGAGATTAGCAGTGATTTGTCAGAATTGGCGGAAAGCAAGAAGGATGACACACCTAAGAATGTCGCCCGAATTGATAAAGCAACTGAGGCTAAACAGGTGGCCAAGAGTTCTGAAAGCCAAGCTAGCACTTCAAAAGAAAAAGGTAAGTCTAATACGACAACGGTCTTCCTTCTTGTCGGAGTTGCTGCGGCACTAAGTATATCTACAGTTTATCTTACAAAACAAGGTAAAAAAGCAGGTAAATAATAGGTAAGAAACATCCATTAAATTGGATGTTTTTTTGTTTTTAAGCAAGCTCTAAGATACCTAATATCATTATTCTTTATTTTTAATCATCCGTTTTGATTTGGTCCTGTATAATTAAAGTGATAAGAAAAATTAAGGAGTTAAGATGATGAAAGAAAAAAGAAATAGTAGGATTTGTTTATTTGCTCTCCTTGTTTTAGTATTTACTTTAGGATTCGGATTTTCATTAGATACTAGCAAACAATCTTTGGCTGTGAGTTCTCAAGTGGTTCAAGCGGATGAGAATAATGGTATCTTGGCTTTTAATGGTCAAAAGCAGTTTGTCATGGAGGAGAAGGACCAGCTAGGACGTGCCCACAGTGCTCATATACAGTTACAAGATAAGGACGAGCCGAAGAATAAACGCCCCGGTAAAATAAAATATGATCCTGTAGGATGGCATAACTATAAGTTTTATTATGGTGATGGTAAATCAAAATCTTGGTTAATGAATCGAGGACATTTGATTGGCTATCAGTTTTCTGGTGTCAATGACGAGGGCAAGAATTTAGTACCTATGACTGCCTGGTTGAACTCTGGAAATTATAAAGGAACCGACGAAGGTAATCAGTCAGGCATGCTTTATTACGAGAATCGCTTGGATAACTGGCTGGCACTCCACCCTAACTATTGGTTAGATTATAAGGTAACAGCTATCTACAGTGGAGACGAGTTGTTGCCTCGTCAAGTGGAACTTCAGTATGTCGGTATTGATAGTTCTGGAAATCTCTTAGAAATTAAACTTGGTGGAGATAAGGAGACTCTTGACAGTCAGGGAGTTACGCATGTTATCTTGGATAACCAATCACCAAATGCAGAAATCAATTATGCAGATGGGACAGCGACAAATACGGTTACTGAATTTACTGAAGCACCATCTGAGCCTAGTTCTGAGAGTTCACAGGTGACTGAACAACCGAGTTCTGAGCTAGAGCCTGTGCAACCTACACAAGAAGAAAGTAGAACAGTTTATGTGGCGCGTCATGGAACAGCAGATGTTTATTGGTATGACATCAACAGTATGCCTAGCAATACCAACAAAGCAAATGTCGTTACTATGACAGAAGCAGATGCCCTAGCCCAAGGTAAACGACACACGTCTAAAGAGTAGTACAAAAGCTGGACATCTTGTCCAGTTTTTTTGTAAAACGGCTCACATTTTACCACTTTTATCTGAAAATTTGATATACTGAGACTATCAAAATACTTGTAAGAGAAGTCGTACCGACTCTTTTTAAGTATAAGAAAGGAAACTAAATATGATTTGGATTATTATTGCCATTATTGTTGTTCTTGTGATTTTTGTTATTACAAGTTATAACGGCTTGGTTAAAAGCCGTATGCAAACCAAGGAGGCTTGGAGTCAAATTGATGTTCAATTGAAACGTCGTAATGATCTCCTTCCTAACTTGATTGAAACAGTTAAAGGTTACGCTAAATATGAAGGTTCAACGCTTGAAAAAGTAGCAGAACTTCGTAATCAAGTAGCAGCTGCGACTTCTCCTGCAGCAGCTATGCGTGCCAGTGATGAATTGACTCGTCAGGTTTCTGGAATCTTTGCCGTAGCTGAAAGTTACCCTGATCTTAAGGCTAGTGCCAACTTCAGCCAGCTTCAAGAAGAGTTGACGAACACTGAAAATAAAATTGCCTATTCGCGCCAACTCTATAACAGTGTGACAAGTAACTACAATGTGAAATTGGAAACTTTCCCAAGCAATGTTATTGCTAAAATGTTTAGCTTTAAGGCTGCTGAATTCCTTGAAACACCAGAAGAAGAAAAAGCTGTTCCTAAGGTTGATTTCAGTGGACTAGGTAACTAATATGTTATTTGATCAGATTGCTCGAAATAAGAGAAAGACTTGGCTTTTGCTCCTGGTCTTTTTCCTCTTGTTGGGTCTTGTTGGTTACGGTGTCGGCTATCTTTGGTTAGGTTCAGGCTTCGGTGGTCTGATTCTTGCTCTAGTTATCGGTTTTATCTATGCTGTTACCATGATTTTCCAATCAACCAATGTCGTTATGGCTATGAATGGTGCACGAGAGGTTGATGAACAAACCGCTCCGAACCTTTATCATGTGGTCGAGGACATGGCTATGGTGGCTCAAATCCCAATGCCACGTGTCTTTATTGTCAATGATCCTTCAATGAATGCTTTTGCAACGGGATCTAGCCCTAAAAATGCTGCTGTAGCTGCTACAACAGGTCTTCTTGCGGTTATGAATCGTGAGGAACTTGAAGGAGTTATTGGACATGAAGTGAGTCATATTCGCAACTACGATATCCGAATCTCTACCATAGCAGTTGCCTTAGCATCTGCCATTACCATGCTAGCTGGGATGGCTCGTAATATGATGTTCTGGGGTGGAGGCCGTCGTAGAAATGATGATGACCGTAATGGAAGCAGCGGTTTGGAAATTATTCTTCTCATTATTTCCTTGATTGCCATTATTCTTGCGCCTTTGGCAGCTACCTTGGTTCAGTTGGCTATTTCACGCCAGCGTGAATTTTTAGCTGATGCTTCTAGCGTCGAATTGACACGTAACCCACAAGGTATGATTAATGCTCTGCTTAAACTTGATAATAGTGCGCCAATGCAACATCATGTGGATGATGCTAGCGCAGCCCTCTTTATCAATGACCCTAAAAAAGAATCTGGTTTGCAGAAGCTCTTTTATACCCACCCCCCAATTTCAGAACGGGTGGAACGCTTGAAACAAATGTAAAAAAAGTGAGGCTGATGACACTTCTAAGTGTGTTCATCAGCCTCGCTTTTTTAGTTTGATTCAATATAAAGGTTGCTAGCAACAGTTTCTGGAATTTGAATTTCTTTTCCATCAATATTCAGGCGGTATAGTAGTGTAAAAGGGTCAAAGCCTTCAAAGGTAAAAGGTGTTCCAATTTTAAGACCGACAGTCTTCAAATAATGGAGTAGATCAATTTGATCTTGAACTCGACGAAGGACATAGTCTCCAGGAGCAAGGTCTTGTGTAAAAGTCTGGTTGTAGATTTCCTCTATGAGCTGACCTGATTTAGGAATCTGCCCACCGTGTGGACAGGTTTTGGGGTAATTGAGTAGGCGGTCAAGGGCATTGATAAAGTGATCAGAGACAGTATGCTCTAAAATTTCTGCCTCTTGATGAATTTGATCACAAGTGTATTGCAAGTGGTCCACCAAAAAGGCTTCGATGAGGCGATGTTTCCGATAGAGTTCAGCAACGTTGATTGTACCTGTTTCCGTTAGGAGGTAGCCCTTGGCTTTATCTTTGATGATAAGGCCTTCTGAAATCAATTTCTTAATCATTTCTGTCACAGCAGGTGGAGACACCTGCATGCGGTTCGCAATTTCCTTATTACTAATTTTGCCTTCTTCAGTACCAATCTCATAGATACATTTGAGGTAGTCTTCTTTATTAGGTGTCATTTCTCTTCCTTTGAAAATAGTCTCATCTTAGTATAACAGATTTATCAGAAGAATACAGAACATATCTTAGATAAGATTTTTACTGATTCAAGCCTTGGGTGATTTTATCCAGATTATATTTCATCATGTTGTAGTAGCTGTCACCGTTTTGCCCTTTTTCAGCAATAGAATCTGTAAAGATCTTTGCATAGATAGGAATATTGGTATCCTTAGATACTGTTTTCATAGGGCGTTCATCGACACTAGATTCGACAAAGAGAGCTGGTACCTTTGTTTGACGTAGTTTTTCCACGAGTGTTTTGATTTGGTCTGGTGTGCCTTCTTCTTCTGTATTGATTTCCCAGATGTAGGCAGATGGTACGCCATAGGCTTTTGAGAAGTATTTGAAGCATCCTTCACTAGTGACAATCAGTTTTTTCTCATCGGGAATCTTGTTAAATGTTTCTTTAGCTTCTTGGTCCAGTTTACTAAGTTTGTCAGTATAGGATTTTAGATTCTTTTCGTAGTAGGTCTTGTTTTTAGGGTCCTTAGCAATCAGTTGCTTGGCAATATTTTGAGCATAAATAATCCCATTTTCCAGATTAAGCCAAGCGTGGGGATCCTCTTTACCTTTTTCTGACTGACCTTCAAGATAAATCACCTCAACACCATCACTAACTGCAAAATAATCTTTATTTTCTGTCTTATGAGCATTCTTGACTAACTTAGTAAACCAAGCATTTCCACCAGTTTCTAAATTGATACCGTTGTAAAAAATCAAGTCAGCTTGCGATGTCTTCTTTACATCATCAGGAAGGGGTTCGTATTCGTGAGGATCCTTACCAACGGGGACAATACTGTGGAGAGTGATTTTATCTCCGGCAATATTTTTGGTGATATCAGCAATAATGGAATTGGTCGTAACGACTCGTAATTTATCCTTGTTACTGCCTTGTTTATTGGTACAAGCTGTTAGAGTAACTACCGCTAAAAGTAGTAGTACTATTGTTGATAGTATTTTTTTCATATTATTTTCATCCTATTTTTTATTGTTTAGAAGTTTTATTCATGCCACTTTGTTTTGGGGCGATGAAAAAGCTGATGAGAAAGAGTAGAGCAGACGTTAATACAATGCTCGAACCAGCTGCAATATTAAAACTATAGCCGATAAAAAGACCTAGAACAGATGCCAGAGCCCCCAATCCTGATGAGAGAAGAATCATTGTTTTTAGGCTATGAACATAAAGGTAGGCAGTGGCAGCCGGTGTAATTAAAAGTGCCACAATAAGAATAGTGCCAACACTCTGCATGGCAGTTACAGAAACCAAAGTTAGAATAACCATAAGTAAGTAGTGGTAGAAGGTGACCTTAACTCCCATAGACTTGGCCAAAATTGGATCAAAGGATGTTAGGAGTAGAGGGCGAAAGAAGATTGTAATAGTTGCTAGTACGAGAAGTGAAACGATAATCGTTATCCACATATCCATGTCTTGTACAGCTAGAATATTCCCGAAGAGAATATGAAAGAGATCTGTGGAACTATTAGCAACACCGATGAGAATAATACCGAGAGCTAGAAAGCTCGAAAAGGTAATCCCAATTGCCGTGTCACTCTTAATAATGGAATTGCTTTTGATATAGGTAATCATTGTAGAAGCTAAAAGTCCAAAGATGATGGCTCCTATGAAAAAGTTAATACCCAAGATAAAGGAAGTAGCTACGCCGGGTAAAACCGCATGTGAAATCGCATCACCCATAAGCGACATGCCTCTTAGAATAATAAAACAACCAACAGCCCCTCCGACAATTCCAATAACTAAAGCCGTTATAAGAGCATTTTGTAAGTAGTGGAAATTTAGCAAACCATCAATAAATTCAGAAATCATTTACATCTCCTTTATAAAATAAACTGTTACCGTAGGTTTTACGGAGATTATCCTCATTAAAAACAAGATTAGTAGGCCCACTAGCAATCAGTTTACGATTTAGGAGGATAACTTGGTCAAAATAATGAGGAACTTTGCTCAAATCATGGTGGACAATAAGAATAAGCTTACCTTTGTCCCTAAGTTCTCTCAAGGTGTCCATGATAATATCTTCACTAACAGAGTCAATCCCTACAAAGGGTTCATCTAATAAAATAATATCAGCCTCTTGTACAAGACAACGAGCGATTAGAACACGTTGAAATTGGCCTCCTGATAATTGGCTTATTTGTCGATGGGCCAAATCATTTAGACCAAGTAGTGTTAAAGCATCTGTGACCTTAGACCAATCACTCTTAGATAGACGTTTAAAGAACTTGGTTTTGGGATAGAGTCCTAGAGAGATGCACTCTCTGACAGTAATCGGAAAGTTAAAATCAATATCAGCCTTCTGTGCAACATAGGAAATACGATTCAATTGCTGACGAATAGGTTGTTTATTGAAAAGGATTTTTCCAGAGTGAGGAATAATACCAATTAATGCTTTGATTAGAGTTGATTTACCAGCACCATTTGGTCCAATAATCCCAGTAATACTAGGTCCCTCCAAGTTTAAGGTGATATTATCCAGAGCTAATGTCTGTTGGTAAGACACATTAATATTTTCAATTTGAATCATTAGCTACCTCCTTGAGTCTAATATACTTTAAAACAAAAATTAAGTCAAGTTAACTATAATAATTAATTGAACTTAATTATTTATTATTATCAAGATGACAGAGGATAGTGAATGAGAGTACATTTTTTATATCAAATATTTAGCCTGATCAAACTGTTTGATATTTGGGAGAGGCAACAAGGGACATTATTTTCTTCAATTTGTACGATCTTACTCTGTATTTCAAGAAATCTTTAGTTTTTATTTTTAAAAACTAGTCATATTTCCTTATTTCTGGCATAATAGATATATGAAATTAACGATTCAACGAATGGCTCGGATAGCTATTCTGTCAGCGCTGGCAGTAGGATTACGGTCAGCATTTATAGGATTGCCAAATATTCAGCCTATTACAGCTATGTTTTTTGTGGCTGTTCTTTATTTGGGTTTGGTTGATGGTCTATTGATTATGGCTTTAACCATGTCCATCTCAGGATTCATCTTTGGTTTTGGTCCCTGGGTCTTTAATCAGATTCTGGCCTTCGGAGTATTGATGGCTCTTTGGAGTTTGATGGCACCTAGGTTATCACTTGTCTGGCAGATTGCTTTGGTCACTCTTTTGTCCTTTCTCTATGGGGTTCTCATGGATTACAGCTATGGCCTCCTATTTAAAAGTGGGATTACCTTTGTTATTTCTGGTCTACTTTACGACACCTATCATGCAATATCGACGCTTCTATTTTATCCATTCATACAGTCTATTTTTCGGAGGTTTTTGAAATGAAAAAATTATTAACCTATATCTTTCTTGCCTTATCACTTGTTACCCTAGCAGCCTGTGGAAAAAATGAGGCAGCTAAACTTACTAGTAGCACAAACAATCATCAGTCTAAGGTTCAAGGTCAGGTGACTTTGATTTTGAAAACAGATAAGGAAAGTAAGAAAAAATCAGTAGAAATCCAAAAAGGAGATACAGTACTTGATGTCTTGGAAGAGGTATATCCTGTTCAAGAAAACGATGGCTTCATCACTGAGATTGATGGTATTTCTCAAGATAAAGATAAAGGCATCTATTGGATGTTTGATGTTAATGGGAAACTTGGTGAAAAAGCAGCCAACCAACTTAAGGTTGAAGATGGCGATGAAATAAAATTCTATCAAAAAAAGTATAATTAAGATTCTGAACTCTGTTTCAGAGTCTTTTTTTTATAAAGTTCGGAAATAGACTTAAAAAATTGTTTGAAAAAGTCGGAAAATTGCAAAATAACTGACGATTTAAAGGAAAATAGTTTACTTTTGTTTTAAAAGTGATATGATAAAAGGGTACTACATAAAGTAAGGAGAATACGGTTTGGCTTTTAACAAATTGGAAAGCAGTAACAACCAGGAAATCATCTCTGAAGAAGTTGGTATCTTGAAAGAATTGTTGGATGATGCAACACGAGGCATGGCTGGAGAGCAAGGTCTCACAACTATCCAACATTTGGTTGAACTTTATGATGAAGGTGACTATGTGGCCCTTACACAAGCCATTTCAGAAATGACGAATGACGATATGGTCGTTGCATCACGTTATTTCTCTTTGTTACCTCTCTTGATTAATATCTCTGAGGACGTGGATTTGGCTTATGAAGTCAACCACAAGAACAATATTGATGAATCTTATCTAGGTAAGTTGTCTGAAACCTTTGATGTTGTCGCTGAAAGTGATAATGCACGTGACATTCTTGAACATGTCAATGTCGTGCCAGTATTGACAGCCCACCCAACTCAGGTTCAACGTAAAACTATGCTTGAATTGACTAACCACATTCACGAACTTCTTCGTAAGCATCGTGATGTTAAGGCTGGTCTTATTAACAAGGATAAATGGTATGCAGATTTGCGTCGCTATGTAGAAATTATGATGCAAACAGATATCATTCGTGAGAAAAAACTTAAGGTTAAAAACGAAATCACTAACGTTATGGAGTATTATAACTCCTCATTGATTAAGGCGATTACGAACCTATCACATGAATTCAAACGTTTAGCAGTTGAAAAAGGTATTGAACTCGACAATCCAACCCCTATTACTATGGGTATGTGGATTGGTGGTGACCGTGACGGGAACCCATTTGTAACAGCAGAAACTCTTAAACTTTCTGCAACATTGCAAAGTGAAGTTATCCTCAACTACTATATCGAAAAAGTTGATAATCTTTACCGTTCATTCTCCCTCTCATCACGCTTGACTGAGGTTTCAGATACAGTAGCAGAGATGGCGAAACATTCTCCAGATACATCTGTTTATCGTGAAAATGAACCCTACCGTCGTGCTTTCAGTTACATCCAGTCTAAGTTGATTCAGACACTTCTTTTCTTTAAAGAAGGAAACTTCAATAAGGAAAGAGTTGCTAAACGCCTTTCTGAAAATGTTCGTCTGGGTTCAGCTTCAACAGGTGAAGTAGTAGCTGATTACGTGCAACAACGTCTCAGCCAAAGTCTTCAAGCTGTCTCACAACAAACAACAGAATTCTACGAAACAGCAGATGCCTTCCATGACGATCTTTTGGCAATCAAAAATTCACTTCTTGAAAACGACGATGCTGTCTTGATTTCAGGTGATTTCGAAGAGCTTCTTCAAGCTGTAGAAGTCTTTGGGTTCTATCTTGCTACAATCGATATGCGTCAAGATTCAAGTGTTCATGAAGCATGTGTAGCAGAGTTGCTTAAATCTGCAAATATTGTTGATAACTATAGTGAATTAACAGAGGTTGAAAAAGTTGCGGTTCTTCTTAAAGAATTGCAAGAAGACCCTCGTACCTTGTCATCAACTAATGTGCCTAAGTCTGAAACACTTGAAAAAGAATTGGCAATCTTCCGCACTGCTCGTCTCTTGAAAGACTATATCGGTGAAGATGTCATCAAACAACATATCATTTCTCACACTGAGAGCGTTTCTGATATGTTTGAGTTGGCTATCCTTCTTAAAGAAGTTGGCTTGGTTGATACAGAACGTGCGCGTGTCCAAATCGTTCCACTTTTTGAAACTATCGAAGACTTGGAAAACTCTAATGATATCATGAAACAATATCTTGGTTATGATATCGTTAAACGTTGGATCAAGAATAGCAACAACTACCAAGAAATCATGTTGGGTTACTCAGACTCTAACAAAGATGGTGGTTACTTGTCTTCAGGTTGGACGCTTTACAAAGCTCAAAATGAATTGACTAAGATTGGTGAAGAGCGTGGTATTAAGATTACCTTCTTCCATGGTCGTGGTGGTACTGTCGGTCGTGGTGGTGGTCCATCATACGATGCCATTACGTCTCAACCGTTTGGTACCATTAAAGACCGTATCCGTTTGACTGAACAAGGTGAGGTTATCGGTAATAAATATGGCAACAAGGATGCTGCTTACTACAATCTTGAAATGCTTGTTTCAGCTGCTCTTGACCGTATGGTGACACGTCAAATTGCCGATCCAGAAGAATTGGTTGATTTCCGTGAGGTTATGGACGGAATTGTTCACGATTCAAATGTTATTTATCGTGACCTTGTCTTTGGAAATGAACATTTCTACGATTACTTCTTTGAAGCTAGTCCTATCAAAGAAGTGTCAAGTTTGAATATTGGTTCTCGTCCAGCTGCTCGTAAGACTATTACTGAAATTTCTGGTCTTCGTGCGATTCCTTGGGTATTCTCATGGTCACAAAACCGTATCATGTTCCCAGGTTGGTATGGTGTGGGTTCTGCCTTTAATCGCTTTATCCAAGCTGAAGAAGGCAACCTCGAGAAACTTCAACATATGTTTGAAACATGGCCATTCTTCCGTTCACTTTTGTCAAACGTAGACATGGTGCTTTCAAAATCAGATATGAATATCGCCTTCCACTATGCACAATTGGCAGAAAGTGAAGAAGTTCGTAGTGTCTTCAATATTATTTTGGATGAGTGGCAGTTGACTAAAGATGTCATTCTTGCGATTGAAAAACATGATGGCTTCCTAGATGAGAGTCCGTCACTTAAAGCAAGTTTGGACTTCCGTTTGCCATACTTCAATGTCTTGAACTACATCCAAATTGAATTGATTAAACGTCTTCGTAACAATGATTTGACCGATGACGAAATTAGCCTTATTCACATTACCATCAATGGTATTGCAACAGGTCTTCGTAACTCTGGTTAATCAAGTAAAGTTCATCACTTTAGTGGTGGGCTTTTTGTTATGGGAAAATTTCTGTTATAATAGGACCATGATTGCTATGGAAACGATTGAAAAGCTGTCCAAAGAAAAGCTTCCCATGATAACTGTCTTGGCTGGTGAAGATTTAGGGCAGTATAGTCAAGTTAAAGAAAAATTTTTAAAACAAATTGGTTTCGATCCCAGTGACTTGACCTATTCTTATTTTGATATGTCAGAGACTGATTATCAAGATGCTGAGCTCGATTTAGAAAGTATGCCTTTTTTTGCAGATGAGAAGGTGGTCATTTTTGATCATTTCGCAGATATGACTACTGCTAAAAAGTCGTATCTGGATGAGAAAGAGTTGAAGCGTCTTGAAAATTATCTTGAGTCTCCTGTTGAAACAACTCGTCTTGTCTTAATGTCTGCAGGAAAGCTAGATGGAAAGCGTCGTTTAGTCAAACTTCTCAAACGTGATGCCATGGTGCTTGAAGCTAGTCCTTTAAAAGATGCAGAACTTAGAACCTATTTTCAAAAGCAGGCGCATCAAGAGGGGCTTACTTTTGATACAGGAGTTTTTGAGGAACTTTTGATCAAGTCAAATTTTGATTTTTCAGATGTTCAAAAAAACTTAGCTTTTCTAAAGGGATATAAAACTGAAGGGAATATCTCATCACAGGACATTGCGGAGGCCATTCCGAAAAGTTTGCAAGATAACATTTTTGATATGACGCAACTTCTTATACGAGGACAGATTCAGAGCGTTCGTGAATTGGTTCATGATTTACGGCTGCAGGGTGAAGATGAGATTAAGTTGATTGCTGTTATGTTGGGACAGTTTCGTACCTATTTACAGGTTAAACTTTTATCTGCTCAAGGTAAAAGTGAGCAGCAAATTGTTTCAAGTCTCTCAGATTATCTAGGGCGTAAAGTTAATCAGTTTCAGGTTCGTTTCGCACTGAGAGATAGCCGTCCCTTATCAGTAGCATTCTTAAAGATGACGATTAAGATTTTAGTAGAGACAGATTACCAGATAAAAACAGGAACTTTAGATAAAGACTACTTGTTTGATTTAGCACTTTTAAAAATTCTATCAAACCGCTAGAGATTTAGAGTTTTCTATGATTTTGTAAGCAAAATTTTTGAAAGCTCTACCACTTTGCGGTAAAATGAAGAAAAAATGAAAAGAGGACCTTTACTATGGCAATTATTCTTCCAGACCTTCCTTACGCATATGATGCTTTGGAACCTTACATTGATGCTGAAACAATGACTCTTCACCACGATAAACACCATGCAACTTATGTAGCAAATGCTAATGCTGCTCTTGAAAAACACCCAGAAATTGGTGAAGACCTTGAAGCACTTTTGGCTGATGTGGAACAAATCCCAGCTGATATTCGTCAAGCACTTATTAATAATGGTGGTGGACACCTTAACCACGCACTTTTCTGGGAACTTTTGTCTCCTGAAAAACAAGAACCAACTGCTGAAGTAGCAGCTGCTATTAACGAAGCTTTCGGGTCATTTGAAGCCTTCCAAGAAGCTTTCACAGCAGCAGCAACAACTCGTTTTGGTTCAGGTTGGGCATGGCTTGTTGTTAACGATGAAGGTAAACTTGAAGTTGTTTCAACTGCTAACCAAGACACTCCTATCTCAGATGGTAAGAAACCAATCTTGGCGCTTGATGTTTGGGAGCATGCTTACTACCTAAACTACCGTAACGTACGTCCAAACTACATCAAAGCTTTTTTTGAAATCATTAACTGGAATAAAGTTGCTGAGCTTTATGCAGCAGCTAAATAAGTTTAAAATTATCCTCAATAAAAGAGGATAATTTTTTTGTAATATGATTGTAAAATCTCCTTGCTTTTTAGTGAATTATAGCTTAAACTATTATTGTTATGAAAAAAAAGAAAAAACATTCAAGCAAGAAGTACAGTGGAAGTCGCCGAAAAACTAAAGATAAAAAGAAAGATTCGGTAAAACAAGACCTTCAACAAGACGTCAAGAAAGACACTAAAGATACTAAAAAAGATGTCAAAAAAGGCGCTAAAAAGGCCAACAAAAAAGAAGCGAAAAAAGATACAAAAAAGGTTTCTAAAAAATCAGCAGACAAAAAAGTAGCTGAAGAAACAGTAGTACCAGTTGAGCACAAGGAAAAAGAAACAAAAACTGAAACCTTGGCACTTAGAAGTAAACGCTCTAAGAAATCTAAATCAAAATCATCTCGTGATGATAAAAAAGCATATCTTATCTTAGCCTTCCTAGGTGTTCTGGTAATACTTTTGTTTGTTGCCATGCTTGCTTTAGCAGGACGTGGGAAAAAAGCTGGTCACACCGGTAGCCTTGGAAATATCTTCGGCTCTAGTTCTAAAGTCACTAAAAAAGAAGACAAAGAAAAAGAGGAAAAGGTAACTCCAACTAATAAATCAGCCGAAGCTAAACAAGCAGTCATGGAAGCAGATGCAGATACCATGTATGGTAATGGCTTGTATTATGATTATGCTAACATGACATTGAACCAAGTGGTTGAAGCTTTTATGGCTGACCAAGGTATCGAGTCTAGCCAAATTGCCTTTTCATATAAAAATACCAAGACAAATGAGCAATTCTCTATGAATGATACTCAGCCAATGACTGCAGGATCAACTTATAAATTGCCACTAAACATGCTTGTCATGGATCAGGTTAATAAAGGAAAACTTTCTTTAACTGAACGTTTTGATATTACTAATACTGAGTATGAGTATCAAGGCGAACATGATAATTATGTTGCTGCTTTCGGTGGTTCAATGACTATTCCAGAAATGCAAGAGTATTCTCTTGTTTACTCTGAGAATACTCCAGCCTATGCTTTGGCGGAACGCCTTGGTGGTATGGAAAAATTCTATGGTATGCTTGATAAATACGGTAAATCAAAAGGTGAAGTGAAGACCATCCAAATGCATGGTAATAAGACAACAACGGATTATTACATCCAAGTTTTGGATTATCTTTGGAAACACCAAGAGGATTATAAAGACATTCTCAAATATTTAGGAGAGTCTTTCCCAGAATATTATTATAAAACATATAATCAAGGATTGACTATTTATCAGAAACCAGGTTATGTTCGTGAAGCACTTAACGTTGATGCTATTGTAATGGAAGATACACCGTATCTTATTGCAATTTATACACGTTACCTAGGAGGTTCTAACGAAGAAACTTCAGAGGTTAATAATGTGGGATTACAACAATTAGAGATGCTCTCTTATGTCATTAATGAGTGGCACCGTGTCAATATGAACTAACAAAGAAAAGCCGAGTTTATCGGCTTTTTTTCTATACAATTGAACAAAAAGTAAGAAGTACTATTCCTAGAAAAAGAAATGGGACAAATGCGATGCATTCTTTAAGATTTCTTCGTAGAAGGAAGTAAGCTAGTCCTAATAGGCAGGCAATTTCGATAATTAGTAGTATTTTTGAAAATGGGAAAATAAGTGAGGCACTTGCTAAGTAGAGAAAATCTCCTTCCCCAATATTTAGATGTTTCATATAAGAAAGGATAGCGAGGATTATACCTAAGGCAAATGTGATGTAGTAGTTGCCCATGAATAAGAGTGGGACTGTTCCAACTATCCAAATCAGAAGCGGATAGGATTTATGTTGCAAATCAAAAATCGACAGACAAAGGCTGAAGTAAAGAAAGTAGGTCACTTCAAGACTTAAAAAGTCATAGAAATATAGCAGGGATATTACTCCACAAAATAGTTCCATAAAGAGGTAACGAAAAGGGATAGGAGTCTGACATGAACGGCATCGAGATCTTAAGAAAAGTTGTGAGAGGATAGGGATCATCTCGAAAAAACGCAGCTGATGCTTGCAATGGCTACAGTGACTTCTAGGGAAAATAATCGACCTCTCAGGAAAACGATCACAAATTAGTCCGATGAATGAACCAAAAGAGGCTCCTAGAAAAAAATAAATAATACTTAACATACCTAATTATTCGAAAAAGAGTGAGAAAAAGCATTTTACTTGCATCTTATTTAGAAATATTCTAAAATAAAAGTATAAATAATAGTAATTCTAAATAAGGAGTATTAATATGGTAGATTCAATTAAAGAAACAATCAATGAAACAGTTAACCAACAAGCTGAAACACCTTCATATACAAAAACTAAAGCAGTTTTGAATCAAGCAGTCGCTGATTTGTCTGTAGCAGCTTCAATTGTTCACCAAGTTCATTGGTATATGCGTGGTCCTGGTTTCCTCTATCTTCATCCAAAAATGGATGAATTGATGGATAGTTTGAATGCTCACCTTGATGTTGTTAGTGAACGTTTGATTACTATTGGTGGGGAACCATACTCAACTTTGGTAGAATTTTCATCTAATTCAGGCTTGACTGAAACTACTGGTACATTTGATAAACCAATGTCTGATCAAATCCAATTATTGGTTGATACATACAAATATTTGTCAGTCTTGTTCCAAGTTGGTTTGGATATCACAGATGAAGAAGGAGATGCTCCTTCAAATGATATCTTCACTGCAGCTAAATCTGAAATTGATAAGACAATCTGGATGTTGACTGCAGAACTTGGACAAGCTCCAGGCTTGAGATAAGCATTTTTGAGTTAAGATGATTGTCAAGAGTTCCTCTAAAAGTGTATAATAGACATAAAATACTTTTAGACGAAGGGAGGCGGCGATATGTCTGAGCATCGACGTAGTCTAGGCGTTTATGAAGATGTCCTGAATCAGTTAAAAGCTAAAGGAATTCGGTTGACGGAATCTCGTAAAGCTGTTATTCGCTATTTGATGATGTCTGATCAACACCCTAGTGCAGATGTGATATATTATGACCTACTCCCTGACAATCCTGGGATGAGTTTGGCGACGGTCTATAACAACCTGAAGGTGTTGGTTGAAGAAGGGATTGTCTCTGAAATCAAGGTTAATAATGATAATACAACCTATTATGATTTTATGGGACATGACCACTTAAACATTGTTTGTGAAAAATGTGGTCACATTACTGACTTAGACTTACCGATTCCGTCTTTCAAGGAAGAGGTAGAATCACAAACTGGATTTCGCATTACTCGTGAACAGATGATTTTACATGGGATTTGCCCGAATTGTCAATAACCTGAGTCTAAATGACTTAGGTCTTTTTTGAAGTATACAATAATCTGTAAAGGTTTTCAAAACTATCTTGTCATGGCAGAAGCTTTTTGCTAAAATATTGCTATGAAAACTTTATATGACGTTCAACAGTTGTTGAAACAGTTTGGCATAGTAGTTTACCTGGGAAAAAGGCTCTATGATATCGAAATGATGAAGATTGAATTAGAAGCCCTCTACCAGAATGGTTTGGTGGACAAGGACAGCTACCTTACTGCTGAAATGATTTTACGACGTGAACATCGCATTGAAATGGAGAAAGAAAATGAGTAAAAAACTCTTGGGAATTGACCTTGGTGGAACAACTGTTAAATTTGGTATTTTGACTTCAGAAGGTGAAGTGCAAGAAAAATGGGCGATTGAAACAAATACGCTTGAAAATGGTCGTCACATCGTCCCTAACATCGTGGAGTCTTTGAAACACCGTTTGGAAATGTACGGACTTACTGCAGAAGATTTCATTGGAATTGGTATGGGTTCTCCAGGAGCTGTTGATCGTGAAAATAAAACGGTTACTGGTGCCTTCAACTTGAACTGGGCAGAAACTCAAGAAGTTGGATCTGTCATCGAAAAAGAACTCGGTATTCCATTTGCCATTGATAATGATGCTAACGTTGCTGCCCTCGGTGAACGTTGGGTTGGTGCTGGTGCTAACAATCCTGATGTTGTCTTTGTGACATTAGGAACAGGAGTTGGTGGTGGCGTTATCGCTGATGGTAACTTGATTCATGGTGTTGGCGGTGCTGGTGGTGAAATTGGCCACATTATCGTTGAGCCTGAAACAGGATTTGAATGTACTTGCGGAAACAAAGGATGCTTGGAAACTGTAGCTTCTGCAACAGGTGTCGTACGTTTGGCACGTCATTTAGCAGAAGGCTATGAAGGTAACTCTTCTATTAAAGCTGCTGTAGATAATGGTGAGCAAGTAACAAGTAAAGATATTTTCGTTGCCGCTGCCGAAGGCGACAAGTTTGCTAATAGCATCGTTGACAAAGTCTCTGAATACCTAGGACTTGCAACAGCAAATATCTCAAATATTCTTAACCCAGATTCAGTTGTAATCGGTGGTGGTGTTTCAGCAGCTGGTGAATTCTTGCGTAGCCGTGTTGAAGGATACTTTACATGTTATGCATTCCCACAAGTTCGCCGTACAACAAAAGTGAAATTAGCAGAGCTTGGAAATGATGCTGGTATCATTGGAGCTGCTAGCCTTGCACTTACAATTGATAACTAATGAATGACAGAAGGTGTGTCTGACCAATTATAGGTGGACAGCACCTTTTTCTTGTTGAAAAACGTTTACAATCAGCTGAGCTCTGCCATTTTGTTGAAAATGTGGTATACTTTAAAAGTTGAAATAAAAATTAAAGAGGAAAAAATGACTAAACTTAGAGAAGATATCCGTAACGTAGCCATCATTGCCCACGTTGACCACGGTAAAACAACACTTGTTGATGAATTGTTGAAACAATCACACACTCTTGACGAGCGTAAAGAGCTTGATGAGCGTGCAATGGACTCAAACGATCTTGAAAAAGAACGTGGAATTACAATCCTTGCCAAAAATACAGCCGTTGCTTATAACGGTACGCGTATCAACATCATGGATACACCAGGTCACGCGGACTTCGGTGGAGAAGTTGAACGTATCATGAAAATGGTTGATGGGGTTGTCCTTGTTGTCGATGCCTACGAAGGTACAATGCCTCAAACACGTTTTGTGTTGAAAAAAGCACTCGAGCAAAACTTGACACCTATCGTTGTTGTTAACAAGATTGATAAACCATCAGCTCGTCCTGAAGAAGTTGTTGATGAAGTTCTTGAACTTTTCATCGAGCTTGGTGCGGATGATGATCAGTTGGAATTCCCAGTTGTGTATGCTTCAGCGATTAACGGAACATCATCATTGTCAGATAACCCTGCTGATCAAGAGCACACTATGGCTCCAATCTTTGACACTATTATTGACCACATCCCAGCTCCTGTAGATAACTCAGATGAGCCTCTTCAATTCCAAGTGTCGCTTCTTGACTACAATGATTTCGTTGGTCGTATCGGTATTGGACGTATCTTCCGTGGAACTGTAAAAGTTGGTGACCAAGTTACCCTTTCAAAACTTGACGGAACAACAAAGAATTTCCGTGTTACTAAACTTTTCGGTTTCTTTGGTTTGGAACGTCGTGAAATTGAAGAAGCAAAAGCTGGTGATTTGATTGCCATCTCAGGTATGGAAGACATCTTCGTTGGTGAAACAATTACACCAACTGATGCTGTTGAACCATTGCCAGTTCTTCGTATTGACGAACCAACACTTCAAATGACTTTCTTGGCGAATAACTCACCATTTGCCGGCCGTGAAGGTAAACACGTGACATCACGTAAGGTTGAAGAGCGTCTTTTGGCAGAGTTGCAAACAGACGTTTCTCTTCGTGTTGATCCAACTGATTCTCCAGATAAATGGACTGTATCAGGTCGTGGTGAATTGCACTTGTCTATCCTTATTGAAACAATGCGTCGTGAAGGATACGAACTTCAAGTGTCTCGTCCAGAAGTTATCATCAAAGAAATTGATGGCGTGAAATGTGAGCCATTTGAACGTGTTCAAATTGATACTCCAGAAGAGTACCAAGGTTCTATCATCCAAGCCCTTTCAGAACGTAAAGGTGATATGCTTGATATGCAAATGGTTGGTAACGGTCAAACTCGCCTTATCTTCCTTGTACCAGCTCGTGGACTTATCGGATTCTCTACTGAATTCTTGTCTATGACACGTGGTTACGGTATCATGAACCATACCTTCGACCAATACTTGCCAGTTGTTGCTGGTGAAATTGGTGGACGTCACCGTGGTGCCCTCGTTTCTATCGATACAGGTAAAGCGACAACTTACTCAATTATGCGTATTGAAGAACGTGGTACAATCTTTGTTAACCCAGGTACTGAAGTTTATGAAGGTATGATTGTTGGTGAAAATGCTCGTGAAAATGACCTTGGTGTCAATATCACTACAGCAAAACAAATGACAAACGTGCGTTCAGCAACTAAGGACCAAACGGCAGTTATCAAAACTCCACGAATCTTGACTCTTGAAGAATCACTTGAATTCTTGGATGATGATGAATACATGGAAGTAACGCCTGAATCTATCCGCTTGCGTAAACAAATTTTGAATAAAGCAGAGCGTGATAAAGCCAATAAACGTAAGAAAAAAGCAGCAGAAGCTGAATAATATATAGAGAGGAGAAGAGATGTTTTATCTGATTGTTGCTGTATTGATTGCATCATTCTATTTCTTTATTGCACCAAAGTCGGTAAAAAACACCATGAATCTTCTCTTTGTCATGGCTACCTTAGCATTGCTCCTACTTTTAGCAGTGCTATCAATCATTAAATTCTTCAGCCTACCTGGTGAGTTCTTTGTTACAGTTGGAATGCTTGTATTGGGCTATTTCACCTTGAAAGATTTTTTCGCCATGTCGGACCTTAATCATGAAAAAGCTGAGCATGAAGATAAATAAGTAGCATGAGATTAAAAGTCAGTCTGATAGATTGGCTTTTTCTTTTACCAAGAAGAGGTAACTCCTTGAAATAGCTTGGGATAAAGGGTAAAATGATTATGATACAATTTGAGAGAATGGACGAATTATGAAATCAGTAACACAATTTGAAAATAAAAAAGTTTTGGTCCTTGGCTTGGCTAAATCTGGTGAAGCAGCTGCCCGCCTATTGGCTAAGTTGGGTGCTATTGTCACAGTAAATGATGGTAAACCATTTGAGGAAAATCCATCGGCTCAAGCCCTTCTTGAAGAAGGCATTAAGGTTGTTTGCGGCGGACATCCTCTTGAACTTTTGGATGAAAATTTTGAATTAATGGTGAAAAATCCTGGAATTCGTTATGACAATCCAATGGTAGCTCGTGCACTAGAAAAAGGTATTCCTGTTTGGACTGAAGTGGAATTGGCCTATCTAGTATCTGAAGCACCTATTATCGGTATTACAGGGTCAAATGGTAAGACAACAACGACAACTATGATTGCTGATGTCCTAAATCACGGTGGTAAATCAGGTGTCTTGTCTGGGAATATTGGTTTCCCTGCGTCAGAAGTTGCACAGTCAGTAACTAATCAAGATACCTTAGTTATGGAATTGTCTTCTTTCCAATTGATGGGGATTGACAGCTTCCATCCACATATTGCTGTGATTACTAACTTGATGCCGACACATATTGACTATCATGGTAGTTTTGAAGCATATGTGGCTGCCAAGTGGAATATTCAAAATCAAATGACTGTGGATGATTTTGTTATTTTGAACTTCAATCATGATTTAGCTAAGGAATTAGCTACACAAACTAAGGCACGAGTAGTTCCATTCTCAACAGTGGAAAAAGTAGATGGTGCCTATCTTGAAAATGGTGCTCTTTACTTCAAAGGTGAATTAGTGATGCAAGCTGATGAAATTGGCGTTCCTGGTAGTCACAATGTTGAAAATGCCTTGGCAACTATAGCTGTAGCAAAATTGTCAGGTGTTTCAAACCAAGCTATAAAGGAAACCCTCACAAGTTTTGGTGGGGTTAAGCACCGTCTCCAATTCGTTGATACTATTGATGAAGTGAAATTCTATAATGATAGTAAGTCAACTAATATTTTAGCGACACAAAAAGCACTTTCTGGTTTTGATAATAGTAAAGTTATTTTGATTGCTGGTGGTTTGGACCGTGGTAATGAATTTGATGAACTCATTCCTGACATTACCGATCTTAAGAAAATGGTGATTTTAGGGGAATCAGCTCCTCGTGTCAAGCGTGCTGCTGATAAAGCAGGAGTAACTTATCTTGATGCCAAAGATGTGGCAGATGCGACACGTATTGCTTTTGATCAAGCCAGTGCAGGAGATGTTGTCTTGTTGAGCCCTGCAAATGCAAGCTGGGATATGTACAAGAATTTCGAAGTGCGTGGTGACGAATTTATCACAACTGTTGAACAATTGAAGGGATAGGCTATGGCAAAAGCGAAAAAAATTGTTTTTACCGGTGGTGGAACTGTTGGACATGTGACTTTAAATCTTATCTTAATTCCAAAATTTCTAAAAGATGGATGGGAAGTGCACTATATTGGTGATAAGCACGGAATTGAACACGAGCAAATTGATAAATCTGGCTTGGATGTGACATTCCATAGTATTGCTACAGGTAAACTACGTCGTTATTTCTCATGGCAAAATATGTTAGATGTCTTTAAAGTTGGTTGGGGGATTCTACAGTCAATTGCAATTATTGCCAAGATTCGTCCTCAAGCACTCTTTTCAAAAGGTGGATTTGTCTCAGTGCCACCGGTAATTGCTTCTAAATTATTGGGGGTTCCTGTATATGTGCATGAGTCTGATCTTTCTATGGGCTTGGCCAATAAGATTGCCTATAAATTTGCGACTACTATGTTTACGACTTTTGAACAATCTAAAGGATTGGCGAAGACAAAACATGTAGGTGCTATTACAAAGGTAGGGATGGCAACGTCCAATCAGTCTGATGCTCTGGATAAGATTAAAGTACAGTTTGATGACAAGTTAAAAACTGTCCTTTTCATAGGTGGATCAGCTGGTGCAAAGGTATTTAATGATTTTATTAGTAATACTCCACAACTGACTGAAAAATATAATGTCATTAATATTTCTGGGGACTCTTCATTGAATACTTTAGAACGTCATCTTTATAGAGTTGATTATGTGACAGATTTGTATCTACCTCTTATGGATACGGCAGATTTAGTTGTCACTCGTGGTGGTTCAAATACGATTTTTGAATTGTTAGCTATGAAAAAACTTCATTTAATTATTCCTTTAGGGAAAGAAGCTAGCCGAGGAGATCAACTTGAAAATGCTGCCTATTTTGAACGAAAAGGTTACGCACGTCAATTACAGGAAGCAGAGTTAAGTTGGGAAACCTTAAATCATGAGCTTGAACAACTTGTTGAACATGCAGAGACTTACAAAGAAGCTATGGCTAAATCTGAGGAAATTACTTCTCCTGATGATTTTTATAACCTATTAGTGACTAGTATTTCAAAAAAATAAAGGAATTTCATGGCAAAAAAGGATCAAGAATCACAAGAAAAACAAGTTCTCACAGAGTGGCAGAAGAGAAACCTCGAATTTTTGAGAAAAAAAGAAACCGGAGATTCTGAAGAATTTGCGAATGGGAAGGTCGTTCATTCAGAAGGAGCGACTTCAAATGAGAGCCAGCCACCAGTGAAAAAGAAGGTTAGAAAGAAAAAAAAGACCAAAAAGAGGAAACGAAAAAAAGGGAATACGAGTAGTAATATTCCAATTGCACAACAAAATCTTGCGGGACTAGTTATTTTTATCGCTGCAATCCTAATCGTATTTTCACTTTTCTTTATTTCACCTTGGTCAAAACAAAAGGTTCTCACTGTATCAGGAACAAAAAATGCTCTACCAGAAGATGTGAAAGTTGCAAGTGGAATTCTTGATACAGACTATATCACTCATGTCTTTTTCAACCAAGGAAAGGTTGCATCAACTGTTGAAAAAACCAATGTTTGGGTTAAAAAGGCTACAGTAACTTATAGTTTTCCAAATCAATTTAATATTGCAGTAAAAGAATACCCAATTGTTGCTTATCGTCAAACTACAAATGGTTATGTTTCTATTCTTGAAAGTGGTAAGACAGGAGGAACGGTTTCAACTAGCAATCTACCTGATAAATTCATCACTTTAAAGATGGATGACGAGAAGAAAATCGAAGATTTAGTAAAAGAATTGAATAAACTTGATTCAAAAATCAAGAATAATATTCAAATTATTAATCTTACGCCAACTAAAGCAACTTCAGATTTACTAACGATTGAGTTGTATGATGGCAATTCCATTCGTGTTCCTCTTTCTCAATTAACGGTTAAGCTCCCTTACTACGAGAAAATTAAGAGCCAACTTTCAGATGGAAGTATTGTTGATATGGAAGTTGGACTTTATACAACGACTCCTGAGGTTGAATCATCAAAAACTGATGGGGATAAAAAGAAAGACAAAGATAAGACTGATAAAAAGGAAGAAAATAAAACTTCTGAAGAAGATCAAGATACTACAACATCAACTGAACAGCATTCTGAGGGAGAGTCTAATTCTGAAAATCCGGGTATTCAAGGACAGGAAAATCCAACTGTTGGTCAAGAAACAACTCTTCGTCCTTCCCCTGCTCAAGGCTAATATTGAATAATAAAAAACGTAAAATGCTGACATTTTACGTTTTTTTATGGTACAATAGTATCCGAATAATTCTGTTTTTATACAGTTTACAAAGATATTGAATGGAAAGATTGAGAGGTCGAGTGAATGGCTAGAGATGGCTTTTTTACAGGATTAGATATAGGAACTAGCTCGATTAAGGTTCTTGTTGCTGAGTTTATTGATGGATCAATGAATGTCATCGGGGTAAGTAATGTTAAGAGTTCTGGTGTGAAAGATGGCATCATTGTTGACATTGACGCTGCAGCGAAAACAATCAAAACAGCTATTGAACAAGCAGAGGAAAAAGCTGGGATTGTTATTGAGCAAGTGAACGTTGGGCTTCCAGCTAATCTTCTTCAAATTGAGCCTACACAAGGTATGATTCCTGTAACAAGTGAATCAAAAGAAATCAAAGATGAAGATGTTGAAAGTGTTGTTCGCTCAGCCTTGACAAAGAGCATTACACCTGAGCGTGAGGTTATCTCACTAGTTCCTGAAGAGTTTATTGTTGATGGCTTCCAGGGGATTCGTGATCCTCGTGGAATGATGGGGATTCGTCTTGAAATGAGAGGTCTCATTTATACAGGACCAACAACAATTCTTCACAACCTTCGTAAAACAGTTGAACGTGCTGGTATTCAAGTAGAGAATATTATCATCTCTCCTCTTGCAATGACACGTGCTGTTCTAAACGAAGGTGAACGTGAATTTGGTGCTACTGTTATTGATATGGGTGGCGGTCAAACAACTGTTGCAAGCATGCGTGCTCAAGAACTTCAATTTACCAATATTTATTCTGAAGGTGGCGAGTACATCACTAAGGATATTTCAAAAGTTTTGAAGACTTCAATGCAGATTGCTGAAGCGCTTAAGTTCAATTTTGGTAATGCAGATATTGAAGAAGCAAGCGAAACAGAAACTGTCCAAGTAGAGGTTGTAGGTGAGAATTCACCTGTTGAAATTACAGAAAAATACCTTGCTGAGATTATCTCAGCTCGTGTGAAGCATATCCTTGATAGAGTTAAACAAGACTTGACTCGAGGACGTCTACTTGATTTGCCTGGTGGCATTGTTCTTGTAGGTGGAACAGCTATCATGCCAGGTGTGGTTGAAGTTGCTCAAGAGATTTTTGAAACAAATGTTAAACTTTACGTGCCAAACCAAGTTGGTATCCGTAATCCAATGTTTGCAAATGTGATTAGTCTTGTTGAGTATGTTGGTCTTCTTACAGAAGTTGACATCATTGCGCAACAGGCTGTGTCTGGTGAAGAGTATCTACGTCGTAAACCAATCGACAATGAGGCTCCTTCCTTGAGTTTTGACAGAACTCCTGCTCCAGCACCTCGAGTGGCTCCTCAACCAAATCCTATTCCTGTTGAGAACACTATTGAGGTACCTCTGCCAGTTGAAGAAGAAAATCATGAACAAAAACAAAAACTTGGTGATCGTGTTCGTGGAATTTTCGGCAGTATGTTTGATTAATTGAATCTAGTAAAAGCGAGGAAATAAAATGAGTTTTTCATTTGATAGCGCATCAGTTCAAGGTGCGGTAATTAAAGTTATCGGTGTCGGTGGGGGTGGCGGAAATGCTATCAACCGAATGATTGAAGAAGGTCTTGCTGGTGTTGAATTTATTGCAGCTAATACTGATATTCAAGCACTCAGTTCTTCTAAAGCAGAAACAGTAATCCAATTGGGTCCTAAATTGACTCGTGGCCTTGGTGCCGGAGGTCAACCTGAAGTTGGTCGTAAGGCAGCTGAAGAAAGTGAAGAAACACTTACAGAAGCACTTACAGGAGCTGATATGGTCTTTATCACTGCTGGTATGGGTGGTGGCTCTGGTACAGGGGCAGCACCAGTTATTGCACGTATTGCGAAAAGTTTGGGTGCATTGACAGTTGCAGTTGTGACACGTCCATTTGGATTTGAAGGTAACAAACGTGGTGCCTTTGCTGTCGAAGGGATTCAAGAGTTGCGTGAGCAAGTTGATACCCTTCTTATTATCTCTAACAATAACCTTCTTGAAATCGTTGATAAGAAAACACCTCTTCTTGAAGCTCTTAGTGAAGCAGATAATGTTCTTCGTCAAGGGGTTCAAGGTATTACTGACCTTATCACTAACCCAGGTTTGATTAACCTCGACTTTGCCGATGTGAAAACAGTTATGGCCAATAAAGGTAATGCACTTATGGGTATCGGTATTGGGTCTGGTGAAGAACGTATTGTTGAAGCTGCACGCAAAGCAATCTATTCACCACTTCTTGAAACTACTATTGATGGTGCAGAAGATGTTATCGTTAACGTAACTGGTGGTCTTGATATGACGCTTACAGAAGCAGAAGAAGCTTCTGAAATTGTTGGTCAAGCAGCTGGTAACGGTGTTAACATTTGGCTTGGTACATCAATCGATGATACATTGAAAGATGAGATCCGTGTAACAGTTGTTGCAACTGGTGTTCGCAAAGATCGTGCTGAAAAAGTATCTGGTATCAAAGCTCAACCACGTAAAGTGACTACAGCTCCTTCACAACCATCAGCTCCTACTCAACAAGTTGTTCAAGAAGAACAACGTCCAGTCTCTCAACCTTCATTTGAACGTCAACCAAATTTTGACTATAATGAAACACCTTCAATGCCACAACCAGGAGTTCGTCCTGCAGCGGCAGCTCCTCAACAAGAGCAGTCAGCTTTTGGTAATTGGGATTTGAGACGTGATAATATTTCTCGTCCTGAAACTGGTCAACTAGATAGTCAATTGACTATGTCTACATTCTCAAGTGATGTTGAAGATGATGATGAATTGGAGACACCACCATTCTTTAAAAATCGTTAATAATGACTATAGAAGAGAATAAAAATAATGTTTATCAAGCGGTAAAAAAAGCATGTGAAAAGGCTAATCGCTCTAGTGATGAAGTCAATATAATTGCCGTAACCAAATATGTTTCAAGTGATGTCGCTGAAGAATTGGTTCAAACGGGAATTAAGCACATTGCTGAAAATCGCGTTGATAAATTTTTAGATAAGTATCAAGCTTTAAAAAATTATGATTTGACTTGGCACCTTATTGGTACCTTGCAACGTCGTAAAGTAAAGGATGTTATTAATTTAGTTGATTATTTTCATGCTTTGGATTCTGTTAAATTAGCAGAGGAAATTCAAAAGCGTGCCGACCATACTATTAATTGCTTCCTACAAGTTAACGTTTCAGGGGAGGAATCAAAACATGGTTTTTCAGCTGAAGAACTTGATACTGTTCTAAAACAAATTGAAAATCTTGATAACATTTGTATAGTTGGACTAATGACTATGGCTCCAATTGATGCAGATGCTCAAGAACTTGATAAGATTTTTTCTGAGACAAATGAGCTTAGACAATCAATTCAAGAGAAAAAACTAAAGAATGTTCCTTGTGATCAGTTAAGCATGGGGATGAGTCGAGACTATGACATGGCTATTCAGAATGGATCAACCTTTGTCAGAATAGGCAGTGCATTCTTTAAAGAGAACGGAGAATAACCTTATGGCATTAAAAGACGCAATTGATAAAATTGTTTCATATTTTGATACCGACGAAGTAACAGATTATGAAGATGCTGCTAAAGAAGAGGCTAAAGAACGTCCAGTAAAAGCACGTCCAGTAAAAGCACAGAGACCTGTGCAGACACCACCTCCTCGTCAGCAACGTCAACCTGAGCGTTCTCAGGCAACAGTCCCTCCTCGTCGCCAACATGTTAATTCAGACTTACAGGAAACTCAAGTCCTTCGTAGTTTACCTCTGAGTCGTTCACAAGCAAATCAGGGACCACAACAAATGAATACAACTAAAACAACAATTGCAATTAAATATCCTAAAAAGTATGAAGATGCTCAGGAAATTGTAGAACTATTGATTGAAAATGAATGTGTTTTAATCGATTTTCAATATATGTTGGAAGCGCAAGCTCGTCGTTGTCTTGACTTTATTGATGGTGCTAGCAAGGTACTTACAGGCAACTTGCAAAAAGTTGGCTCTTCAATGTATTTGCTTACGCCAATTAATGTCGTAGTTGACATTGAAGAGATTGGTTTGGCTCACGGCAACCAAGAAGCCAATTTCGACTTCGACATGAAGAGACGTTAAGTGATGTCTGTATTACTTTATGTTATTTGGGCACGTGTTGTTAACGTGATAGAGATTCTTCTTGTAGTCTATGCGTTCTTATCCTGGTTTCCAGGAGCTTATGACACTAGCCTTGGAAGAATCATTAGACAAATTGTTCAACCGATTCTCGCACCATTTCGTCGCTTGAATTTAGCTTTTGCTGGTATTGATTTTTCAATATTGGTAATTGTACTTCTACTAAACTTTTCACTTAGAATTCTTAGATTTATTCTACTCTGATGTCAGATATTAAAAATATTGAACAGCATTACTCGTTAGATGAACGGCCTTTTCTAGAGAAGGTTAGGGGATTTTGTCAATTAGTTGATGATAGGTACAGTCCTTACTTAACTGATTTCTTGAATCCTCGTGAAATTCAGATTGTTGAAGAGTTAGCTCATTACTACAATTTAAAATTTTTTGTGAGTTCTACTCCTGAATCTGAAGAATATGGAAGAGTTATTCTTGCTCCCGAATATTACGAGCTTGATGACGAAGACTTTGAAATTAAACGCCTAGAAATCTCTTATGCGAGACAGTTCAATAAATTGACACACCCAAAAGTTTTGGGAGCACTGATTAATCAACTTGGTCTTGACCGTCAAGTATTTGGAGATATTATTCTTGATGAAGAAGGACGCGTTCAATTTTCCATTGCTTCTCATTTAGCAAGTTATGCGATAATGACTATTACTAAGATTGGTAATGTTTCGGTTACTCTAAAAGAAGTAAGTAAAGACGATTGGATTTCAAATCAAGAAAATTATTCACAATCTTTTGTTTTACTTTCCAGTATGCGTCTTGATAATGTGTTGGCGACGGTACTAAACCTATCCCGTTCTAACGCCTTAAAACTTATTGCTTCTGGAAAAGTTAAATTAAATTATAGACAAATTGAGAAGGCTAATCAGACGGTTATGATTGGTGATATGATTTCGGTTAGAGGTTATGGTCGATTTCGACTAGCTCAACGAGACGGATTTTCAAAGTCCGGGAAAGCTAAAATCGTTATTGAAAGTCTGTTAAGACGGAGAAAAAAGTAGTTATTTAATTTAAACCATCAGATATGGTAATGAAAAATAAAGGAGGCCTGTAATGGCTATTACAGCACTTGATATTAAAGATAAACAGTTTACAACTAAATTTCGTGGATATAATGAGCAAGAAGTTGATGAATTTCTTGATATTATTGTAGATGATTATGAAGATTTGGTTCGTGATAATCGTGAACTTGCTGCTCGTGTAAAAGAGCTTGAAGAAAAATTGGCTTATTTTGATGAAATGAAAGAATCATTGAGTCAATCAGTTATTTTGGCTCAAGAAACAGCTGAAAAAGTTAAAGCTTCAGCGGCTGATGAATCAGCTAACTTGATTAATAAGGCTAACTTCAATGCTACTCATTTGGTTGAAGAAGCTAAATCTAAGGCATCTGAAATTCTTCGTGATGCAACAGATGAAGCCAAACGAGTTGCCATCGAAACAGAAGAACTTAAGCGTCAAAGTCGTGTCTTCCACCAACGCCTATTGGCTGCAGTTGAAGGTCAACTTAGCTTAGCAAGTGCTCCAGAATGGGGTGAATTGTTGCAACCAACAGCTATTTATCTTCAAAATTCAGATGCTGCCTTTAAAGAAGTTGTTGAAAAAGTTTTGGATGAGCATGTACCTGATTCAAATGACGCAGCTTCATTTGATGCAACTCGTCAATTCACTCCTGATGAAATGGCTGAACTTCAACGTCGCGTTGCTGAAAGTAATAAGCAAGTTGAAGATTTCTCTAGTCCAGAAGTTGATGAAACAAACGAAGTTGTCTCAACTCCAGTTGATTTTGGTATTCCAGATACTTTCGAGAGTGAAGTGGCAGATTTCCCAACTTCAGCACCAGTAGATGAAGATTTTGATTTGCAACCTGAGACAACAGGTGAAATTAATCTAAACGAAACACAAACGTTTAAATTGAATATTAGCGAATAAGAAAAATACAACTTACCAAGTATATTAACAGCGAGTGGGAGATGGTGTGAGTCCCACATTCCCTATTTGGATAGTTATCATTTTCAAGCATTCTAACTGAAATAAGTAAGTTAGAAGGATGGTCCTCCTTACGGACATATGAGGGAGCAAATTCTTTTGCTCTGAATTAAGGTGGTACCACGAGCTTTCGTCCTTTTTGATGAAGGCTCTTTTTATTTAGTAAATTAAATTAAAGAGGAGATATAATGAAACTCAAAGAAACCTTAAATCTAGGTAAGACAGCCTTTCCAATGCGAGCTGGACTTCCTAACAAAGAACCAATCTGGCAAAAAGAGTGGGAAGAAGCTAAGATGTATCAACGTCGTCAAGAGTTGAACCAAGGTAAACCTCACTTCACTCTTCATGATGGTCCTCCTTATGCCAATGGTAATATTCACGTTGGTCATGCGATGAATAAAATTTCTAAGGATATCATTGTGCGTTCAAAATCAATGTCTGGTTTCTATGCTCCTTACGTGCCTGGTTGGGATACGCATGGTCTTCCAATTGAACAAGTGTTGGCAAAACAAGGTGTGAAACGTAAAGAACTTAATCGTGCTGAATATCTTAAGATGTGTCGCGATTATGCACTTTCACAAGTTGACAAACAACGTGAAGATTTCAAACGTCTTGGTGTTTCGGCTGATTGGGATAACCCATATGTTACTTTGACACCAGATTATGAAGCAGCTCAGATTCGTGTCTTTGGTGAGATGGCTAAAAAAGGTTACATCTATCAAGGTGCAAAACCAGTTTATTGGTCATGGTCATCAGAATCAGCGCTTGCTGAAGCAGAAATTGAGTACCATGATTTGGTTTCAACTTCACTTTACTATGCCAATAAGGTTAAGGATGGTAAAGGAGTACTAGACACAGATACATATATCGTAGTTTGGACAACAACACCATTTACAGTAACAGCTTCACGTGGATTGACTGTTGGTGCTGATATCGAATACGTTCTCGTAAAACCTGCCGGAGAAGACCGCAAATTTGTTGTTGCTTCTGAATTACTTAATAGTCTTTCTGAGAAATTCGGTTGGACAGATGTGGAAGTACTTCAATCATACCGTGGTGAAGAATTAAATAAAATTGTGACTGAACACCCATGGGATACAGAAGTTGATGAGCTTGTTATTCTTGGTGACCACGTTACTACAGATTCAGGTACAGGTATCGTCCATACGGCTCCTGGTTTTGGTGAGGATGACTATAACGTAGGTATTGCTAATGGTCTTGAAGTTGCCGTAACCGTTAATGAGCGTGGTATCATGATGGGAAATGCTGGACCTGATTTTGAAGGTCAGTTCTACGATAAAGTGGCTCCAATTGTTATGGAAAAACTCGGCGATTTACTCCTTGCCAAAGAAGAAATCTCACACTCATACCCATTCGACTGGCGTACGAAGAAACCAATCATCTGGCGTGCAGTACCACAGTGGTTTGCATCTGTTTCTAAATTCCGTCAAGAGATTCTGGATGAGATTGAAAAAGTTAAATTCCATTCTGAGTGGGGTAAAGTTCGTCTCTACAACATGATTCGTGACCGTGGTGACTGGGTAATCTCTCGTCAGCGTGCTTGGGGTGTGCCACTCCCAATCTTCTATGCTGAAGATAAAACACCAATCATGACTGAAGAAACTATCGAACATGTGGCTAAACTTTTCGAAGAACACGGTTCAGTTATTTGGTGGGAACGTGATGCCAAAGATCTTCTTCCAGAAGGTTTTACACATCCTGGCTCACCAAACGGCGAGTTTACTAAAGAAACTGACATTATGGACGTATGGTTTGACTCAGGCTCATCATGGAACGGTGTTGTTGTTAACCGTCCTGAGTTAACTTATCCAGCTGACCTCTATCTCGAAGGTTCAGACCAATACCGTGGATGGTTTAATTCATCTCTTATTACATCTGTTGCCAATAATGGTGTTGCACCATATAAGCAACTCTTGTCTCAAGGTTTTGCGCTTGATGGTAAGGGTGAGAAGATGTCTAAATCGCTCGGTAACACAATTGCTCCTAGTGATGTTGAGAAACAATTTGGTGCTGAAATTCTTCGTCTTTGGGTAACAAGTGTTGATACAACTAATGACGTTCGTATCTCAATGGATATCCTTAGTCAAGTATCAGAATCTTATCGTAAGATTCGTAACACACTCCGTTTCTTGATTGCCAATACTTCTGACTTCAATCCAACAACTGATGCAGTAGCCTTTGAAGACTTGCGTTCTGTAGATCAGTACATGACTATTCGATTTAACCAATTAGTTAAGATTATTCGTGATGCCTATGCAAACTTTGAGTTCTTGACTATCTACAAAGCCTTGGTTAACTTTATTAACGTTGAGTTGTCTGCATTCTATCTTGATTTTGCCAAAGATGTGGTTTATATTGAGAGTGCGGAATCACTTGAACGTCGTCAAATGCAAACAGTCTTCTACGATATTCTTGTTAAGATTACAAAACTCTTGACTCCAATCCTTCCTCATACTGCAGAAGAAATTTGGTCATATCTTGAATTTGAAACAGAAGACTATGTTCAATTGTCAGAGTTGCCAGAAGCAGAATATTTTGTGGGCCAAGATGCACTTCTTGAAAGATGGAATGCCTTCATGGATTTCCGTGGCCAAGCTCAAAAAGCTTTGGAAGAAGCTCGTAATGAAAAAGTTATTGGTAAATCGCTTGAAGCTCATTTGACTATCTATCCTGATGATGAAGTCAAAGAACTTATTGAAGGTTTGAACACTAACCTTGCTCAACTTTTGATTGTTTCAGCATTGACTATTGCTGAAGGAGAAGCACCTGAATCTGCTGTAAGCTTTGAAGGCGTGGCATTCACAGTAGAACGTGCTACAGGTGATGTCTGTGACCGTTGTCGTCGTATCGATCCAACTACTAAAGAACGTAGCTACAACGCGACTATCTGTGATCACTGTGCTAGCATTGTTGAAGAAAACTTTGCTGAAGGTGTAGCAGAAGGTTTTGAAGTAAAAGCAAAATAAAATAAAAAGAGTTCACCGTGAACTCTTTTTTCTATTTGTTTTTCGAATATAGTATTGAACACAATAAAAAACTAGCTAAGCTAGTTTTTTATTATAGTCCGTAGTTATAATCATCGTCTTGCATGGCTTCGACAGTTCCTAGAAGGTAACCATTACCAACTTGAGAGAAGAAGTCGTGGTTAGATGTTCCTGTAGAAATACCATTCATAACGATTGGGTTAACATCGTTCGCACTATCTGGGAAGAGTGGATCTTGTCCCAGGTTCATAAGAGCCTTGTTGGCATTGTAACGAAGGAAAGTCATAACTTCCTCAGTCCATCCAACACCGTCATAAAGAGATTTAGTGTAGAGCTCTTCATTTTCATACAATTGATAGAGGAGATCATACATCCATTCACGGAAACTTTCTTGCTCTTCTTCAGGCAATTCGTTGAATCCAAGTTGGAATTTATAGCCAATATAGGTTCCGTGAACAGATTCGTCACGGATAATGAGCTTGATAATTTCAGCGACGTTAGCTAGCTTGTTATTACCAAGATAATAGAGTGGAGTGAAGAACCCTGAATAGAAAAGGAAAGTTTCAAGATATGTTGAAGCAACCTTTTTCTGAAGAGGCGTTCCATTTTCATAGATATCGTTAATGATTTTCGCCTTGGTTTGGAGGTATTTGTTACTGTTAGTCCACTCGAAAATTTCTTCAATTTCAGATTTAGTATTCAAAGTTGAGAAGATTGAAGAGTAAGATTTGGCGTGAACAGACTCCATGAACTGAATGTTGTTCAATACAGCTTCTTCATGAGGTGTACGGACGTCTGCACGAATGGCTTCAACACCCGTTTGAGATTGCATGGTATCTAGCAAGGTTAAACCACCGAAAACTTTTCCAACCAAATCCTTTTCTTCAGCTGAAAGTTTACGCCAGTCATCAAGGTCATTTGAAAGTGGGATACGTGTATCTAGCCAAAATTGTTCGGTCAATTTTTCCCAAGTAGATTTATCAATCGCATCTTCGATTTCATTCCAGTTAATGGCTTTGTAGTAAGTTTCCATTAGAAACCTCTTTCTTTATTGATATCGTTACTATTTTATCATAATTCAAAATCATGATATAGTTTTTTGAGTTGATCTATTAAAAAAGTCGGCGAACCGACCTTTTAATGCATTTTGTAAATAAGAGTAGTGAGGTTGTTATCGTTAAATCACCATCTTAGATGACACAGCTTTCACATTGGTTAGAACCAACCTCTTCACCGTCATCTGTATAAGTACGGATGTAGTAGATTGATTTAATTCCCTTGTTAAAGGCGTAGTTACGAAGGATAGAAAGGTCACGAGTCGTTTGTTTATTTTCTGTTTTCCATTCGTAAATTTCTTTTGGTAACTCACTACGCAAGAATAGGGTTAATGACAAACCTTGATCAACGTGTTCAGTTGCAGCGGCATAAACGTCGATAACTTTACGCATGTCCATGTCGTAGGCTGAAGTGTAGAAAGGAATTGTGTCTGTTGAAAGACCGTTGGCTGGATAGTAGATTTTTCCGATTTTCTTTTCTTGACGTTCTTCAATACGTTGTGTGATTGGATGGATAGAAGCAGAACAGTCATTAATATAAGAGATTGAGCCATTTGGTGCAACAGCCAAACGGTTTTGATGGTAGAGTCCATCTTTCTTAACGAGTTCACGTAGTTCTTCCCAATCTTTGGCTTGTGGGATGAAGTGACCATCGAAAAGTTCTTTGATACGGTCAGATTTAGGAACGTATTGGCCTGTAACGTATTTATCAAAGTAAGAACCATCAGCATATTTTGATTTTTCAAAACCGACAAAGGTTTCTTGACGTTCGCGGGCAATATTGTTAGATTCAACCAAAGTCCAGTAGTTCATAAGCATGAAGTAGATATTAGTGAATTCAACAGATTCGGGGCTACCATACTCGATATGGTGTTTAGCAAGGTAAGAGTGAAGCCCCATAGCTCCTAAACCAAAGGTATGAGCTTGTTGGTTACCATTTTTGATGGATGGTACAGCATCAATACTTGAACTATCTGTAACAAAGGTAAGTGCACGTGTCATAGCCTTAATCGAACGTCCGAAGTCAGGAGATGTCATCATGTTAAGGATATTAGTTGATCCAAGGTTACATGAAATATCTGTACCGAGTTTGACAAACTCTTGTGCATCGTTAAGTTCACTTGGTGTTTGAACTTGGAGAATTTCAGAACAGAGGTTGGACATGACGATCTTACCATCAATTGGGTTGTGTCGATTGGCTGTATCAACATTGACAATATATGGATAACCTGATTCTTGTTGGAGTTTAGAAATTTCAGTTTCTAGCTCACGTGCATTAATCTTGGTTTTTGTAATATTGGGATTGGCAACCAACTCATCATACATAGCTGTAATATCAATGTAGTTATATGGTTTACCATACTCTTTTTCGACTGAGTAAGGGCTGAAGAGGTACATATCTTCATTATTACGTGCCAACTCGTAGAATTTATCTGGAACTGTAACACCAAGTGATAGTGTCTTAACACGCACCTTCTCATCGGCATTCTCTTTCTTAGTAGAAAGGAAGGCAAGGATATCTGGGTGGAAAACATCCAGGTAAACAACACCAGCACCTTGACGTTGGCCAAGTTGGTTTGAGTAAGAGAAGCTATCTTCGAAAAGCTTCATAACAGGTACGACACCAGAGGCTGCCCCAGCATAACCTTTGATAGGAGCACCAGCTTCACGTAGGTTAGATAGGCTAATACCTACCCCACCACCAATACGTGATAACTGGAGGGCCGAGTTGATAGAACGTCCGATAGAATTCATGTCATCAGTTACTTGAATAAGGAAACATGACACGAGTTCACCACGACGGCTACGTCCAGCATTTAGAAATGAAGGAGTAGCAGGTTGGTAACGTTGATGAATCATTTCGTTAGCAAGGTCACTAGCAAGGTTTTCATCACCATCAGCAAAGTAAAGGGCGTTGAAAAGAACGCGATCTTCAATACTTTCGAGGTAAGACTCGCCATCGTTTGTTTTGAGAGCATATTGTTGGTAGAACTTGTAGGCTGCCATGAAAGATTGGAAGCGGAATTTTTGAGAATGAATTTCTGCAGACAACTTTTCGATGAAAGCAGGTTCGTATTTACCGATGAATTCAGACTCGATATAATCGTTCTCAATCAAATAATTAATTTTATCTGTGATGCTGTTGAATGCCATTGAATTTGGCTTAACGTTTTCAAGGAAGAAGGCACGAAGTGCTTCTTTGTCCTTATGCAAAGGAATTTGACCGTTAACAGGACGGTTAATTTCGTTGTTGAGGCGGAAGTATGAGACATCGCCAAGATTTTTTAAAGACATAATACAGATACCAGGCTCAGTTTAATAGTATATTAAGGTTAAAATATTAAACTAAGCAAACAAGTTCCTTTCTATTTAAAAACTTGATAATTAAAGGATTTCTTTAAGTTTAGTCGGTTGAAAACCTGAAAAGACGATATCGCCTGCTTCAATAACTGGAGCAGCAGTGAAACCAAGACTTTTTACGTAATCGATTTTTTCTGGTTGTTCATCAATGTTGATTTCTTCGAAATCAGCACCTTCCTTTTCCAAGAATTTTTTAGTCATTTTACACTGCATGCAGTTGTTTTTAGAAAACAATGTAATCTTTGCCATTGCAAATACTCCTTTATAAAAAGATTTTAAGTGGCCAAGAGAGCCACTTTTTCAACTCTAATAGAATACCCAAAATATTGGGAAAAATCAAGCTAAATATCTTAAGGAAATACAATATTTTGTGTTTAGTATTGAAACACAACCCTATATCTTGTGTTTCAAAGGCTTTTTTAAGTTCTCTAAATTGAATAGAATTTGTTTATGAAAATGGCTAAAAAAGAAATATCTCACTATAAATGTTATGTAATATAACATCAAAATGCCGATTCTATTTGTTTTTTCAAAAATAACAGTGTAGAATAAAGAAAATTTTTAACTAATGGAGGTTCAAGTATGCAAGAATACTGTTCAAATCTAACTGTAAATGGTAAGACATTCTCTTTCTATGATCTCGAAAAAGCAGCAAAATCTCATGATGTTAAGGTCGGAGAACTACCTTATAGCATTCGAATACTACTTGAAAGTCTCCTTCGAAAAAAAGATGGTGTCGATGTTAAGGAATCTCACATTTCTGATCTAATAAAATTTCCGAATTTTCCAACAGTTTCTGAAGTACCTTTTAAACCAAGTCGTGTTATCTTACAGGATTTTACAGGGGTTCCTGTTGTTGTTGATTTAGCTTCCATGCGTGATGCTATAGTGGCTAATGGTGGTAAAGCCGAATTTATTAATCCCGAGATTCCAGTAGATTTGGTCATCGACCACTCTGTCCAAGTTGATTCATATGGATGTGATACTGCTCTTGAAGATAATATCAATCTAGAGTTTAAACGTAATAACGAGCGCTATGAGTTTCTTAAGTGGGCCGAACAGTCTTTTGAAAATTACCGTGCTGTTCCACCAGCAACAGGTATTATTCATCAGGTTAATATTGAATTTTTGAGTGATGTCATTATTGAAAATGATGGGCTCCTATATCCTGACTCTATGTTTGGTACAGATAGTCACACGACTATGATTAATGGTATTGGCGTTCTTGGTTGGGGTGTTGGTGGAATTGAAGCTGAAGCAGCTATGCTAGGTGAAGCGTCTTATTTCCCAATTCCAGAGGTTATTGGTGTACATCTGACAGGAGAGCTGCCTAAAATTGCCACAGCAACAGATTTGGCTCTCAAGATTACTCAGGTGCTTCGTTCTGAAAATGTGGTTGGTAAATTTGTTGAGTATTTTGGACCTGGCTTGAAGAGTTTATCTCTAGCTGACCGTGCTACTGTCGCTAATATGGCACCGGAATATGGTGCGACTTGTGGTTATTTTCCTATTGATGACGAGACTCTTAACTACATGCGTTTAACTAATCGTGATGAGGAACATATCCAAGTCACTAAAGCCTATACAAAAGCCAATCATCTTTTCTATGATCCAAGTAAAGAAGCCAAGTATACTAAGATTGTTGAAGTCGATTTGTCATCTATTAAACCTTCTATCTCAGGTCCTAAACGTCCACAAGATTTGATTCTCTTATCTGATGCTAAGCAAGAATTTCAAGATGCAGTGGTACGTGAAGCAGGTGTCCGTGGTTTCGGTTTGGATAATGAAGAGTTAGCAAAAACTGCAAAAGTTGATTTTGAGGATCATTCAGAAACAATTCAAACAGGTCATGTTGCCATTGCAGCAATCACATCATGTACCAATACCTCAAATCCTTACGTTCTTATGGCAGCCGGTCTTTTAGCCAAAAAAGCGGTTGAGAAAGGATTAAAAGTATCTCCAACAGTCAAGACATCTTTGGCACCGGGTTCTAAGGTTGTTACTGGTTATCTCAAAGCTTCAGGCTTGCAAACCTATCTAGATAAGCTTGGCTTTAACTTGGTAGGTTATGGTTGCACAACTTGTATTGGTAACTCAGGAGATTTACGTCCTGAAGTGGCTAAGGCTATTGTAGACAATGATCTCTTAGCGAGTGCTGTGTTATCAGGAAATCGTAATTTTGAAGGGCGTATTAATCCACTTGTTAAAGCGAATTTCTTGGCTAGTCCACCATTGGTTGTTGCTTATGCCTTGGCTGGTAACACGAATATTGATTTGACAACTGAGCCTCTAGGCTTTGACGACAATGGTCAAGCTGTTTATTTAGAGGAGATTATGCCATCTCGTGATGACATTGAGACTTATGTTGATAAATACGTCACCCGTCAACTCTTCCAAGATGAATATGCCAGTGTCTTTTCTGATAGCGAGAAGTGGAATGCGATTCCTACTGAACAAAGTCAAAATTATAAATGGAATCAAAACTCTACCTATATTCAAAACCCACCTTACTTTGATGCTTTAGGAGATGATTTGAGTATTAAACCATTGAATGATTTGAAGGTTTTGGCTAAATTTGGAGATACGGTTACAACAGACCATATTTCTCCAGCGGGTAATATTGCCAGAAATAGTCCAGCAGCTCGTTATTTGACTGAGAATGGTGTTGATTATCAAGAATTTAATTCTTATGGTAGCCGTCGTGGAAATCACGAAGTCATGATGCGAGGAACTTTTGCTAATATTCGTATCAAGAATGAGCTAGCAGATGGAAAAATTGGTGGATATACTAAATATGATGGTGATATTCTACCTATATATAATGCTGCTATGAAATATAAAGAAGCTAATCAAGATACGCTTGTAATTGCTGGTAAGGATTATGGTATGGGCTCTAGTCGTGACTGGGCTGCTAAAGGTGCAAATCTCCTTGGTGTAAAAGTAGTGCTTGCTGAGAGTTTTGAGCGTATTCACCGTTCAAATCTAGTTATGATGGGAATTTTACCAGTACAATTTATGGAAGGGGAAAATGCTGAAAGTCTTGGATTGACAGGACATGAGACCTTTAGCTTTGATCTTTCAGAAAAACCAGGTGTTCATGATGTTATCACTGTTACAGCTTCAACACCTGAACAAACCAAAACCTTTAAAGCCTTGGTACGCTTCGATGCAGATGCTGATATTCGCTACTATAAAAATGGTGGTATCTTACCAATGGTTGTAAGAAAAAAATTGAAGGGAGCCTAATATGACAACAGTTGAAATTAATGGACTTAAGGATATGATTGCCTGTAATACTAGGATTTCATCTATTATTGATGACCATTTATCCTATGCAGGATATGATATTTCCGAGTTTATGGAAAATAAAGCGTCTTTTGAGGAAGTGATTTATCTCTTATGGAATGGCCATCTTCCTACGCAAATGGAACTCAAGTATTTTGAAGCTGAGTTGCGTAAGAACTATGACATTTCAGATGCTGTAGAACAATGTATTCTTATCCAATCTCGTCCACATTTGCACCCAATGAGTGTTTTACGTTCAACAGTTTCACTTCTTGGGGTATACAATGTGGATGCTGAGGAGAAATCCATGGAAGCCGTTTATCAGCAAAGTATTGAATTGATGGCTAAATTGCCAACAATTATTACGACTTTTGCACGCTTACGCACTGGTAAAATGCCCCTCAAACCAAGAGAAGATTTAGGTTTTGCTGCTAATTTTCTTTACATGCTGAATGGTGTTGAACCTTCTGAAATTGAAGTTGAGGCTATGAATAAGGCCTTAATTTTACATGCTGATCATGAGTTGAATGCTTCAACTTTTGCAGCGCGTGTTTGTGCTTCGACTCTGACAGATATTTATTCTTGTGTTACAACAGCTATTGGTGCTCTAAAAGGTCCTCTGCATGGTGGGGCTAATGAACGCGTCTTTGATATGCTTAAAGAAATCCGCGAATCAGGTGATGTTTATGCTTACTTGCAGGAAAAACTTGACTCTAAAGAGAAAATCATGGGATTTGGGCACCGTGTATACAAGAAACAGGATCCTCGTGAAATTTTCTTAAGAGATATGGCTAAAAAGTTGACAGAGGGTACCGAGAATGAAGAATTCTTTAATATGTCTCAAGAAATTGAAGAGTTCATGAAAGATAAGAAGGGATTAATTCCCAATGTAGACTTCTATTCAGCCACCGTATACCATACTCTAGGAATTGACAGCGATATCTTCACACTTATCTTTGCAATGAGTCGTGTTGCCGGCTGGATTGCTCATATTCAAGAGCAGCAAAAAAATAACAAATTGATTCGTCCTCGCTCACAGTATATTGGACAAGAAAATATGACCTATATTCCTTTAGAAAAACGCTAGGGAGGAAAGCTATATGGCAGAAAAAATCGTAATGACAAATGGACAACTTCAAGTTTCTGATAGTCCAATTATCCCTTTTATTGAAGGGGATGGTGTTGGACATGATATCTGGAAGAATGCCCAAGCAATCTTTGATAAAGCAGTAGAAGTAGCCTATGAAGGAAAGCGTCATATTGAGTGGCAAGAGCTCCTAGCTGGTAAGAAGGCTTATGATAAAACAGGAGAATGGTTGCCGAAAAAAACATTGGAGACTATTCGAGAAAGTTTAGTTGCTATTAAGGGTCCGCTTGAGACGCCAGTAGGTGGAGGGATTCGTTCTTTAAATGTAGCTTTACGTCAAGAACTTGATCTCTACGCTTGTGTTAGACCGGTTCGTTACTTTGAAGGAGTAGCAAGTCCGCTTAAGGAACCAGAAAAAACGAATATTACTATTTTTCGTGAAAATACTGAAGATATTTATGCGGGAATTGAATGGGAAGCGGGAACAGCAGATGTTAAGCGCGTGATTGAGTTTCTCCAAACAGAAATGAATGTTAGTAAAATTCGCTTCCCAGAATCAAGTAGCATCGGAATCAAGCCGATTTCAATAGAAGGAAGTAAACGTCTCATTCGCTCGGCTATTGACTATGCTCTCAAGAACAATCTAAAAAAAGTGACCTTGGTTCATAAGGGGAATATTCAAAAATTTACAGAAGGTGGCTTCCGTAAATGGGGTTATGAAGTGGCTCAGGAAGAATATAAAGAAGAATTGCTGACTGGTCGTTTAGAGATTAATGATATAATCGCGGATAACTTTCTACAACAGATTCTTTTAAATCCAGAAAAATTTGATGTTGTTGCCTTAACCAACTTGAATGGTGATTATGCCAGTGACGCCTTAGCTGCACAAGTTGGCGGTATCGGCATTTCCCCTGGAGCCAACATTAACTATCAAACAGGCCATGCTATTTTTGAAGCAACACATGGAACAGCTCCGGATATCGCAGATCAAGATAAGGCTAATCCTTGCTCAGTTCTATTATCTGGCTGCATGCTTCTAGATTATATTGGTTGGACTGAGGCAGCTCAACTGATTACAAGTACTATTGAAAAGACATTTAAAGCTGATATCTTTACAGCTGACTTAGCATTTGGAAAACAAGCTTATTCAACGAGTGCCTTTAGCAATCAAATTCTTTCAATTATGTGATTGTTTTTGCTCGAAAATGAAAATTAACGATTGAAAACACCATGAAAGAAATTTTCTGAAAATGTTGTAAATAACTAGAGACTAGTATTTGCTTATGTTTTAAAAAATGAAAATGAGCAGTAAAATGAGAGACAGGCTTTTGAAAAACTTGTAGAAAGTACGTTTTAACCTTGATAATCTCAATTAGCTATGTTATAATTCTAAATTGTAAGGGTTATCATTGATAACTCAAATATTCCAAACTAAGAAGGAGAATCCATTATGGCTTCTAAAGATTTCCACATTGTTGCAGAAACAGGTATCCACGCACGTCCAGCTACTTTGCTTGTTCAAACAGCTAGCAAATTTGCTTCAGATATCACTCTTGACTACAAAGGTAAAGCAGTTAACCTTAAATCAATCATGGGTGTTATGAGCCTTGGTGTTGGTCAAGGTGCTGACGTAACTATCTCTGCAGAAGGTGCTGATGCTGATGATGCAATCGCAGCAATCGCAGAAACAATGACAAAAGAAGGATTGGCATAAGAATATGACAGAAATGCTAAAAGGAATCGCAGCATCTGATGGTGTTGCAGTTGCTAAGGCATATCTGCTTGTTCAACCGGACTTGTCATTTGAAACTGTAACAGTTGAAGATACAAGTGCAGAAGAGGCTCGTCTAGATGCTGCTCTAGCGGCGTCACAAGACGAGCTTTCTGTTATCCGTGAAAAAGCAGTTGAAAGCCTTGGTGAAGAAGCGGCAGCCGTTTTTGACGCTCACTTGATGGTTCTTGCTGACCCAGAAATGACTGGTCAAATTAAAGAAACTATCCGTGCTAAACAAGTTAATGCTGAAGCTGCTTTGACAGAAGTAACAGACATGTTTATCGCTATTTTTGAAGGTATGGAAGACAACCCATACATGCAAGAACGTGCAGCGGATATTCGTGACGTTACAAAACGTGTGCTTGCTAACTTGCTTGGTAAGAAATTGCCTAACCCAGCAACAATCAACGAAGAATCAATCGTTGTTGCTCATGACTTGACACCATCTGATACAGCTCAGTTGAACAAAAAGTACGTAAAAGCCTTTGTTACTAACATCGGTGGACGTACAAGTCACTCAGCTATCATGGCGCGTACACTTGAAATCGCAGCCGTTCTTGGAACAAATAACATCACAGAACTTGTCAAAGATGGTGATGTTTTGGCTGTTTCAGGTATTACTGGCGAAGTTGTTATCAACCCAACTGAAGAGCAAATTGCTGAGTTCAAAGCAGCTGGTGAAGCTTACGCTAAACAAAAAGCTGAATGGGCTCTCCTTAAAGATGCTCAAACAGTTACTGCTGATGGAAAACATTTCGAATTGGCTGCTAACATCGGTACACCTAAAGACGTTGAAGGTGTAAATGATAACGGTGCAGAAGCTGTTGGTCTCTATCGTACAGAATTCTTGTATATGGATTCTCAAGATTTCCCAACTGAAGATGACCAATATGAAGCATACAAAGCAGTTCTTGAAGGTATGAACGGTAAACCTGTTGTCGTTCGTACAATGGATATCGGTGGGGATAAAGAACTCCCTTACTTCGATCTTCCTAAAGAAATGAACCCATTCTTGGGTTACCGTGCTTTGCGTATTTCTATCTCTGAAACTGGTAATCAAATGTTCCGTACACAATTGCGTGCATTGCTTCGTGCATCTGTTCACGGTAAATTGCGTATCATGTTCCCAATGGTTGCTTTGTTGACGGAGTTCCGTACTGCTAAAGGTATTCTTGAAGAAGAAAAAGCTAAATTGGTTGCTGAAGGTGTTGCCGTTGCAGACGATATCGAAGTAGGTATCATGATTGAAATCCCAGCTGCAGCTATGCTTGCTGACCAATTTGCTAAGGAAGTTGATTTCTTCTCAATCGGTACAAACGACCTTATCCAATACACAATGGCTGCTGACCGTATGAACGAACAAGTTTCATACCTTTACCAACCGTATAACCCATCAATCCTTCGTTTGATTAACAATGTTATCAAAGCGGCTCATGCTGAAGGTAAATGGGCTGGTATGTGTGGTGAAATGGCCGGTGACCAAACTTCTGTTCCACTTCTTGTTGGAATGGGCTTGGATGAGTTCTCAATGTCAGCGACATCTGTTCTTCGTACACGTAGCTTGATGAAGAAACTTGACACAGCTAAAATGGAAGAATACGCTAACCGTGCTCTTACTGAATGTGCAACAATGGAAGAAGTTCTTGAACTTTCAAAAGAATACGTTAACGTAGACTAATCATAAAAAGTGGAGGCTTAGGCTTTCACTTTTTTTATATCTAAACGGAGACAAAATAATTGACTCATTCTTTAGTTAGGAGTAGAATACGGCTAACCTAGGTTAATAATTTTAACTATTTTTTGTCAAAATTTTCTGAATAATTCTCGTTTAAATCTTGGAATATTTCTAAAAAAATGATAAAATAGGTCTTATAATAGATAAAAGGAGTTACTATCTTGGCTAAACAATACAAAAACTATGTCAATGGTGAGTGGAAAACATCTGAAAACGAAATTACTATCTATGCACCTGCAAACGGTGAGGAACTTGGATCAGTTCCAGCAATGAGTCAAGCTGAAGTAGACGAAGTCTACGCAGCAGCTAAAGCAGCACTCCCAGCATGGCGTGCGCTTTCATATGCTGAACGTGCAGCATACCTTCATAAAGCAGCAGATATCTTGGAACGTGATGCAGAAAAGATCGGTCAAGTTCTTTCTAAAGAAATCTCTAAAGGTTTGAAATCAGCAATCGGTGAAGTTGTTCGTACTGCTGAAATCATCCACTATGCAGCTGAAGAAGGTTTGCGTTTAGAAGGTGAAGTACTTGAAGGTGGTGCCTTTGACGCTGGTAGCAAGAAAAAAATCGCTGTTGTTCGTCGCGAACCAGTAGGTCTTGTCCTTGCTATTTCACCATTTAACTATCCAGTAAACTTGGCTGGTTCTAAAATTGCTCCTGCCTTGATTGCTGGTGACGTTGTTGCCTTCAAACCACCAACACAAGGTTCTATCTCAGGTCTTCTTTTGGTTGAAGCATTTGTTGAAGCTGGTATCCCTGCAGGTGTCTTGAACTCTATCACAGGTCGTGGTTCTGTTATCGGTGACTACATCGTTGAACACAAAGCAGTTGATTTCATCAACTTCACAGGTTCAACACCAGTTGGTGAAAACATCGGTCGTTTGGCAGCTATGCGTCCAATCATGCTTGAACTTGGTGGTAAAGATGCCGCTATCGTTCTTGAAGATGCTGATCTTGACTTGACTGCTAAAAACATTGTTGCTGGTGCCTTTGACTATTCAGGTCAACGTTGTACAGCTATCAAACGTGTCCTTGTAATGGATAGCGTTGCAGATGAATTGGTAGAAAAAGTAACTGCTTTGGTAGGTAATATCACTGTTGGTATGCCTGAAGAAAGCGCAAGCGTTACACCGCTTATCGATACAAAAGCTGCTGATTTCGTTCAAGGTTTGATTGATGATGCCGTTGAACAAGGTGCTACTGCTAAAACTGAATTGAAACGTGAAGGTAACCTTATTTACCCAGCAGTCTTTGACCATGTAACAACTGATATGCGTCTTGCTTGGGAAGAACCATTTGGTCCAGTATTGCCATTCATCCGTGTATCTTCAGTTGAAGAAGCAATCAAGATTTCTAACGAATCTGAATTTGGACTTCAAGGTGCTGTCTTCACACAAGACTACCCACGTGCATTTGCAATTGCTGAACAACTTGAAGTTGGTACAGTTCACATCAACAACAAAACACAACGTGGTACAGATAACTTCCCATTCCTTGGTGTTAAAGGATCTGGTGCCGGAACTCAAGGTGTGAAATACTCTATCGAAGCTATGACTCGTGTGAAATCAACAGTATTTGATATCGCAAACTACTAAGAGTGTAGCTATTCAATCATTAAAAAAGTGTAAAGAGTCCCAATAATAGGGGCTCTTTTTCTTTTAAAATATGGTATAATAGAACTAAATTTCGAATATAGAGAGTTTTCTGACAATGAATAAATCTTATTTTTACTTGGTTATGAAGACGCATGAGTTAGAGGTACCATACACTGGTCAACTTCGTCGTGTGCGTGTTCTTCTACCTAAGAACTATGAAACGGATACAGATCGTTCTTACCCTGTCGTGTATTTCCATGATGGTCAGAATGTTCTTTATAGTAAGGAGTCGTTTTCTGGCTATTCTTGGAAGATTATCCCAACAATCAAGCGTAATCCTGATATTTCGCGCATGATTGTTGTAGCCATTGATAATGATGGTCCTGGCCGTATGAATGAGTATTCAGCGTGGAAGTACCAAGAATCTAATATCCCTGGTGTCCAGTTCGGAGGTAAGGGTGTAGAGTATGCAGAGTTTGTCATGGATGTGGTTAAACCCTTTATTGATAAGGAATACCGTACTCTCTCTGACCGTCAGCATACAGCTATGATTGGTTCATCTCTCGGTGGTAATATCACTCAGTTTATGGGGCTTGATTATAAGGAGCAGATTGGTTGTCTAGGGGTATTTTCTTCAGCTAACTGGCTGCATCAGGATGCTTTTGATCGTTACATGTCGCGTCAAAAGCTCGATTCAGATCAACGTGTCTACATATATGTAGGAACTGAGGAAGCTGATGATACTGACAAGACCTTGATGGCTGGTAATATTAAGCAGGCTTATATAGACTCTTCATTGAGCTATTATCATGATTTGATTGCTCGTGGGGTTGATTTGGAAAATATCAAGATTCACATTCAATCTGGTGCTGAACACAATGAAGAAGCTTGGGCTGAGAATTTACCAGACTGTCTTCGCTTTTTCGCTGAAAAATGGGACTAGTCTTTATTAATGCAAATTAATTTTATTTAGGAAAAGGAATATAAATATGAATATCGAACATCTTAGCCACTGGAGTGGTCAACTTAACCGTGAAATGTATGTTAACCGTTATGGGCACGCTGGTATCCCTGTTGTGGTTTTTGCCTCATCAGGTGGTAGCCATAACGAATACTATGACTTTGGTATGATTGATGCTTGTGCACGTTTTATCGAAGAAGGACGCGTACAATTCTTTACACTTTCAAGTGTTGATAGTGAAAGCTGGCTTTGTGATTGGAAAAACCCACATGATCGTGCTGAAATGCATCGCGCTTATGAACGTTATGTTATTGAAGAAGCTATTCCATTTATCAAACACAAAACTGGTTGGTTTGATCCAATGATGACAACAGGTTGTTCAATGGGGGCATACCATGCGCTTAATTTCTTCTTGCAACACCCTGATGTTTTCAATAAAGTAGTAGCCCTTAGTGGTGTCTACGATGCTCGTTTCTTTGTGGGTGAGTTTGGAGGGGACGAAGCTATTTACCAAAATTCCCCATCAGATTATATCTGGAACCAAAATGATGGTTGGTTTATCGACCGCTACCGTCAAGCTGAGATCATCGTATGTACAGGTCTTGGTGCTTGGGAACAAGATGGTCTTCCATCTTACTATAAACTCAAGGAAGCCTTTGAACAAAAGAATATTCCAGCTTGGTTCTCTGAGTGGGGTCATGATGTCGCTCACGATTGGGAATGGTGGCGTAAACAAATGCCTTATTTCCTTGACAATATGAACCTATAATTTCTTTGTCCATCCTATCTAAATAACTATAAAAGAGGAATTACTAATGAATTATCTTGTTATTTCACCATACTATCCACAAAACTTCCAACAGTTTACAGTTGAACTTGCTAATAAGGGCATCACTGTTCTTGGTATTGGTCAAGAGCCTTATGAACAATTGGATCAACCTTTGAAAGAGGCTTTGACTGAGTACTTCCGTGTAGACAATCTGGAAAACTTGGATGAAGTTAAACGTGCGGTAGCCTTTCTTTTCTATAAACACGGATCAATTGACCGAATCGAATCTCATAACGAATACTGGTTGGAATTGGATGCTGCTCTTCGTGAACAGTTCAATGTTTTTGGTGCTAAGCCAGAAGATCTTAAGAAGACTAAATTTAAGTCTGAAATGAAAAAACTCTTCCAAAAAGCTGGAGTTCCAGTTGTACCTGGTGCTGTCATTAAAACTGATGAAGATGTGGATAAAGCTGTGAAAGAAATCGGTCTTCCAATGATTGCTAAGCCAGATAATGGGGTTGGTGCAGCTGCAACCTTCAAACTTGAAACAGAAGATGATATCAATCACTTTAAGGCTGAGTGGGATCATGAAACAGTTTATTTCTTTGAAAAATTTGTAACTTCAAGCGAAATCTGTACTTTCGATGGTTTGATTGATCATGATGGTAATATTGTCTTCTCGACAACTTTTGATTATGCCCACACACCACTTGACTTGATGATTTACAAGATGGATAATTCTTACTACGTTCTTAAGGAAATGGATCCTAAGTTACGTAAGTATGGTGAGGCAATTGTCAAAGAATTTGGTATGAAGGAACGTTTCTTCCATATTGAGTTCTTCCGTGATGGTGACGATTATATTGCTATTGAATATAACAACCGTCCAGCAGGTGGTTTCACAATCGACGTGTATAACTATGCTCACTCTTTCGATTTGTACAAGGGGTATGCGGATATCGTTGCTGGCGAACCATTCCCAGCTTCTCAGTTTGAGCCACTTTACTGTTTGGCGACTTCACGTCGTGCAAGCTCTCACTATGCTTATTCAGAAGAAGAACTTTTTGATAAGTATCGTGAACAACTTAAAGTTAAGAAAATCATGCCTGCAGCCTTTGCAGAGTTGCAAGGTGACTTCCTCTATATGTTGACAACTCCAAGTCGTGAGGAAATGGAACAAATGATTGAGGACTTTGGTAAAAAAGCCTAGTCTGTATATGTTAAAAGCACTTCAGAGTAAACTGAAGTGCTTTTGTAATGCCTTATTTTTCGTGAAGTTCTTGATTTTTAAGAACCAGTTCTGAAACTTTGGCGAATTTTTTAAGTTTTTTGAGGTCTTCTGGATGGGTTACAAAGCTAATGACGCTGCCTTCATTTCCCATACGACCAGTACGTCCTGCACGGTGAGTATAGGCTTCGCGATCTCGAGGAATATCGAAGTTGATGACTACCTCTAGATTTTCAATATCGATGCCGCGTGCCAAGAGGTCAGTACCTAGTAAGAGTGAAATCTCATGATTCTTGAATTTTTCCAAGATAACTTTACGGAATTTGACGTTGATGTCACTAGCTAATGATACCGCTGAAGCCCCGTTAAATTGGAGGCGTTCTTCAGTAGCCCCAAGGTCAGATAGACTGTTAAAAAAGACAAGACTACGGAAGTCAGGTATATTGGAGAACTTACGGAGAAGTTCGACACGGTTGCGTTTATCAACACTGATAAAATAATGTTTGATGGTGTCAAGTTCTTGATCAGATAGGTCATAAACGATGGTATTTTCGACAAGATTTTGATCATCAATTTTGTTGGTTGCCGAAATATAGATCATTTGATGGTCACGAGGAACATGGTGGCTGATTTTTGTCACAAAGTGGTATTGGCTATCACTGAGAAGCTCATCAAATTCATCTAGGACGATGGTGTTGACATTCATCATCTTGATCTTTTTGAGTTTAATCAGCTCAAAGACACGGCCAGGTGTTCCGATGAGAATTTCCGGTCCTTTCTTCAGGCGTTCAATTTGTCTCTTTTGACTAGAGCCAGAAAGGAAGAGTTGGGCAGTGAGTCCTAGTGGCTCAGCCCATTGTTTGGTCACATCAAAAATCTGTCCAGCAAGCTCTGAATTGGGTGCTAGGATAAGCAATTGCTGAGATTTTTTGGGCTTGAGTGAGAGGAGCAATGGGAGAAGGTAGGCTAGAGTCTTACCTGTTCCTGTAGGACTGATACCTAGGATATTGTCTCCTTCAGTGATTGGTGCAAAGAGTTCTTTTTGAATGGCAGTCTCTGTAGTGATTCCTTTTTCTTTAAGGAGGTCTTGCCATTGTTCAGGAAAGTTTTTAAACATAAAAGTCTCATTTTCTATATGGATTTGCTTTTATTATATCATGATTTAGTGTAGAATAAATAAGAAAGACTATATTAGATAGGAATTTACCATGCCTAAAAAACCGATTATTATTGGGGTTACGGGTGGCTCTGGTGGAGGTAAGACCAGTGTTTCTCGTGCCATTCTATCAAATTTTCCAGATGAGAAAATTGCTATGATTGAGCATGATTCTTATTATAAGGATCAGTCACATTTGACTTTTGAAGAGCGTGTATCAACTAACTACGACCATCCCTTTGCCTTCGATACAGATCTTATGATTGAACACATCAATGAGCTGATTGCTGGGCGTCCAGTGGATATTCCGATTTATGACTACACCCAACACACTCGTAGTGAAAAGACTTATCGTCAGGAACCACAGGACGTCTTCATTGTTGAAGGGATTTTGGTACTTGAGGATAAACGCTTGCGTGATTTGATGGATATCAAGCTTTTTGTAGATACTGATGATGACATTCGTATTATCCGTCGTATCAAGCGTGACATGGAAGAGCGTGGCCGTAGCTTGGATAGTATTATTGAGCAATATATCAGTGTGGTTAAACCTATGTACCACCAGTTTATCGAACCTACGAAACGCTACGCAGATGTGGTGATTCCTGAAGGTGTCACAAATACTGTTGCTATCGATTTGATTAATACTAAGGTAGCAAGCATTTTGAAAGAAAGTCAGAAAGTCTAAGCAGGAGCTTGGCTTTTTTGGTATAATTGAAACGTTATGATTATTTTACAAGGAAACAAGATTGAGCGCTCTTTCTCAGGGGATGTGCTCTTTGATAATATTAATATTCAGGTAGATGAACGCGATCGTATTGCCCTTGTTGGACGTAACGGTGCTGGGAAATCAACCCTATTGAAAATTTTGGTTGGAGAGGAAGCGCCGACAAGTGGTGAAATCAACACAAAACGTGATTTGAATTTGTCTTACTTAGCTCAGGATAGTCGCTTTGAGTCTAGCAATACCATCTATGCGGAAATGTTAAATGTTTTTGCAGGTCTTCGTGCAGACGAAAAACGCCTTCGTGACATGGAAATGAAGATGGCTGAGTTAACTGGGTCAGACTTGGACAAGTTAATGACTGACTACGATCGCCTTTCTGAGGATTTCAGACAGCGAGGTGGTTTTACCTATGAATCTGATATCAGAGCCATTCTCAATGGTTTTAAGTTTGATGAAAGCATGTGGGAGATGCCTATTTCAGATCTTTCTGGAGGGCAAAACACGCGCTTAGCTTTGGCGAAAATGCTGCTTGAGAAGCCTGAACTCTTGGTACTGGATGAACCGACTAACCACTTGGATATCGAAACCATTGCCTGGTTGGAGAATTACCTGGTCAATTATCAGGGAGCTCTAGTCATTGTCAGTCACGACCGTTATTTTTTGGATAAGGTGGCGACAGTAACCCTGGATTTGACCAAACATAGTTTAGATCGTTATGTCGGAAACTATTCAAAATTCATGGACCTTAAGGCTGAAAAGTTGGCCACTGAAGCAAAGAACTTCGAAAAACAACAAAAGGAAATAGCTAAGTTGGAGGACTTTGTTAATCGTAATATTGTCCGTGCTTCTACAACTAAGCGTGCTCAAGCCCGTCGTAAACAGCTAGAGAAAATGGAACGTCTGGATAAGCCAACAGAAGGCCAGAAGTCAGCTAATATGACTTTTCATGCGGATAAGGTCTCTGGGAATGTGGTCTTGACAGTTAAGGATGCTGCTATCGGTTATGACGATGAGATTCTCTCAGAGCCTATTTCCCTGGATGTTAAGAAGATGGATGCCATTGCCATCGTTGGTCCAAATGGTATCGGGAAAACAACCTTTATCAAGTCGGTAGTGGGTAAATTGCCTTTTATCAAGGGAACGTCAACCTATGGTGCTAATGTTGAAGTGGGGTATTATGATCAAACCCAATCTGCCTTGACACCGTCGAACACAGTCCTTGATGAGTTGTGGAATGATTTTGCGACAACTCCTGAAGTTGAGATTCGTAACCGTCTGGGAGCCTTTCTCTTCTCAGGTGATGATGTCAAAAAGTCGGTTTCCATGCTTTCTGGTGGTGAGAAAGCTCGTCTGCTCCTAGCTAAATTATCAATGGAAAACAACAACTTCCTCATCCTAGATGAGCCGACCAACCACTTGGACATTGATAGTAAGGAAGTCTTGGAAAATGCCCTCATTGACTTTGATGGAACGCTTCTCTTTGTCAGCCATGACCGTTACTTTATCAACCGTGTGGCAACCAAAGTGATGGAAATTTCTGAGGATGGGGCAACTATTTACCTTGGAGATTATGATTACTACCTTGAGAAAAAGGCGGAGCTTGAAGAGTTAGCACGTCTTGAAGCAGAGGAAAATCAAGTATCAGAGGAAGTCCAAGTAGCTTCAGCGGGTGCTAGTGATTATCAAGCTCAAAAAGCCAATCAAAAAGAGATGCGTAAATTAAGCCGACGCATTGAGCAAATTGAAAATGAGTTAGAGACGATTGAAGAACGATTGGAGGAAATCTCTGCTGCCATGCTTGAAACAAATGACGTGGCAGAATTGTCTGACTTACAGAAAGAGCTGGATGACTTATCAGTCAATCAAGAAGCTCTGATGGAAGAGTGGAGTGCCCTATCAGAACAATTGGAAGGTTAAGGGATGATGAGAACCTTTTCATGTTTTGAGCTGTGAAAGGCTTACATTGTTGGTATAATAGTCTTAGTATATAAAAGGAGACTAACTTTATGAACAAAGTAAAGAAAAAAGTGTATCGTAACACAACATCTTTCAACATGATGGCATGGGGATCATTTGCCTTCTTCGTAATCTTGATGTTGGTAGGCCTCTATACCCTTAAAGAGCCTTTGATGGTTAAGGGTTACTACCTCATGGGATGTGTTGGTTTGATTTCATCTTCATTTACAGTATCTAAGGTTGTCCGTGATAACCAAGAAGATGAAGAAAACTATAATAAGCTCATCGCTCAACAAACTTTCGAACAATAAGAGGAGAAGCCTGAAAAGGCTTTTTCTTTTTGTCAAACTCTAATTTATTATTTGATACATACTTTACTCAAATAATAAAAAGTCCTTAAATAAGCAAAATATTAAAATTAAATAAAAATTAAAGAATACGTTGACACTTTATTTCTTTTAAAATATACTGATGATATCAAATTAATTTGGAGTTTAATATAATGAAATTACGTAGTATGACTTTTCTATCATTACTTATAATTTTTTCGATAGCAGTGGCGCATGTTAATGCAGATTCGAAAGTTGAAAATGAAGTAAAGACTCCTATATCTTCTAAAAACTTAGATGAAGAGTATTATGATGATTTAGTGACTGATTTTAAAAAAGCAGGATTTACAGATGTTGTAGTCAAGAAAGATGAAGATCTTATTTTTGGATTTGTACATTTCGATGGAGAAGTAGAAGAAGTTCAAGTAGGAAAGACTACGAATTTTAAAAAGGGAGCATCTTTTTCAAAGAATGACAAAGTTACTATAACTTATCATACATATTCAAATAGAGATCAGAAAATTCTAAAATTGGAACTCGATAGAGAGTTTACGGCTGATGAAAATGGCAATGTTGAGGTTAATGGTATTACAGAAAAGGGAACACAAATATCATCTTCAGATGAACAGAGTATAGATGCAAAAGACGATGGTAAATTCAGTATGTCATTTAAACTGAAAGATAAGAATGATTCTAAAATTAGACTTGATTTAAAAAATGGTAAAAAGAATCGAGTTAAATACATAACATTACATCAGAATAAAAAGGTAATTGAAAGAATTGAATCTTCTGAAGAAGCTAGTGCATCATCAAGCATAGCAGCATCAGAAAATGCAGCTAGAGAAAAACAGAAGATAGATGATTATAATAAAAATCATATTGCATATAAGATTGATTTTTATGATTATAAAAAGTTTTATGTTTTAGATACCCAAAATCATCAAATTTTTGAGATAACAAAATATGATAATGAAGAGAGTGCAGTAGTCACTACTGCTTCTTATACAGGAGATATGAATACAGCGATTGATTTTACATTTGATTTTGGTGAAGGTGGTAGCTACTCAATGCATGCATACAATAAGTACAATGGTTTACCTAAATCTGGTGCAATTTTTACAGGTGTAAATGACGGAATTAGTAATAAAGCTAGCTATTTGGAAGACTCTTATGGTATTGCAAAAAAATATTTAGGTATTGAGTGATAAACAATTCTCATACTAGAAAAAAAGTATAATTTAGCCTTAAGTGATTTATCAATCGTGGCAATAAATACAAATAAATTCTTCAAGAAGTAATTAAATAAAGCTAGATGAGACTTCCTGTTGTGAGAAAAGTGGCTGAATCTTTTTAGTACCAGCCACTCGGAATTTTTGAGACTTTAGGCTCAAAAATTAGTCATGGAACTTCGAAGAAGGTCGCTGACGTCCGTACTCACTTAAAGGAAGTCTCAAAAAGATTATATTTAAAGAAGCCTGAAAAGGCTTTTTCTTTTTGCAGAAAATGCACAAATATTCTGACTCTTGCCTAGTGGAAGTGTTATAATGGAGTGAAGGGGGTTAGATGATTTTGGAATGTGATAAGTCCAATTCATCAGCCCTAATGCCTTATAAGACTAATTATCGTATAAGAATGCGTTAGTGAAAAGGTAGGTAATATTATGGAATTCAAAGTGAAAGATGGTCAAATCATCTATTATCGTGATCTCGGTAAAGGCTTTCCAATTGTTTTTTTGCATGGCAATAATTTGTCAGGGAATTACTTTGGTAAGCAAGGAATTCTGTATCGAGACTATCGTTTAATTTTCATTGATAGTCGTAATCACGGCAGGTCCAGTCGTCAGAGTGTCAAGATGACCTTTGAACAGATGGCTGCCGATTTGGAGGAAATTTTGCAATATTTGAATATTAAGAAGGCCTTATTTGTCGGTCATAGTGACGGTGCTAATTTGGCTATGGTTTATGCTAGTCGTTATCCTGACCGGATTGCAGGGCTCTTGCTTAATGCGGGAAATATGACCTTTAATGGGTTGACGAGACGCTCAAGATTCGCGGTCTATATACAATATCTTTGCTTAAAAGCCTTGTCACCATTTTCATCTAAAATGGATATCATGGCTCAGGTAACGGGTCTGATGCTTCATGACTTGCCACTAGATAGGGAACGTCTACATCAGGCTGCCTATCCTGTTTGGGTAGTTATGGGGCAAAGGGATGTTATCAGTATTAGGCATTCTAGAGAGATTTCAGAGCTCTTTCCGATTCATAAGCTCTATGTCCAACGTCGTGAAGGGCATCGTCTAGCTCAACGTAAATATAAGGTCTTTAATCATATGATTCGTGAGCTTGTGAGAATTAGTCGAAAAGAGGTGGTGGCATGAAGCGTTTTTTAGAGAGACTTCAACCTTTAAAAGCAGCCGTTAAATCCATCTTCTTTATCTCGATTACGGTCCTTGTCGTCATAGAATTGGTTCGTCTAAAACGGACCATCACTTTAGAGTCACTGGAGTCAGCTCTGTCCGGTTTGTCTATTTGGCATCTTGTTTTGATGGCTGTCATCGGACTAGTCGCTGTCTCCCCCATGCTCTTTTATGACATTATACTGAATAAGGAGCTAGAAACGGATTATTCCAAATCCTATATCTTAGAAACAAGTTGGGCTGTCAATACCATTAATAACTTGGCTGGTTTTGCTGGTTTGGTCGATGTGGGACTACGATATTCCTTTTATTCTGAGGATGGGCAGGAAAAGACAGGTGTTAAGGCACTTTCTCGTTTATTACCTTATTTTATGTCGGGCCTATCCCTTTTAAGTGGTTTGGTATTCGCTGTCTTTTGGTTCTTCCCTCTCAGTCCAGACTTAAGAAAATATTGGTTACTCTTATTGGGTATTTTCCTTTATCTGCCTTTTATTTTCTTTGTTTCTAGTCGTGAAAAGTTAACCTATTTTGGTCAAGTACCGTTGAAAACGAGGCTAAGTCTTCTTTTAGCTTCGACAGCTGAATGGGGAACGGCCCTGGGGAGCTTTGTCAGTGTGGCTTATTTAATGGGCTTACATGTTCCCCTTTATAATCTGGTTCCACTTTATTTCCTAGCGGTTATTATTGGTATCTTCTCTATGATTCCGGGTGGGATTGGTAGTTTTGATTTGATTGTGATTACCGGTCTGACCTCTATGGGGGTTAGCAATGCTCTTGCGGTTAGTCTGCTCTTGCTCTTTCGTTTAACCTACTACGTTATTCCCTTCTTGCTTGGTGTTATCTTCTTTTTCAAACACATGGGAGGACGTATCAACGAGAAATACTTCAAACTTTCTTCACGTGTATTTGGTGGAAGTCTCCACCGCTTTCTCGTCTATTTGCTACGTTTTTTAGGGATTTTCTTGATTTTGTCTGCCCTAATCCCTGAACGCTTGGCTAATGTCTACTTTATTAGCCGTTTTGATCCTATTCAGGAACAGTTGATTTGGCAATTCCCAAGTATCCTATTTGGTACCCTATTCATTTTCATGGCTCGTCTTATTAGACGTCGGGTTAAGGGAGCTTTTGTTGCCTCCTTGATAACCTTTGTCTTGGCCTTAATTTATGTCAATCTCAATGGTATTTCATGGGCCATGTCTTTCCTAATTTTACTCTCTTTGGTGCTTATGTTGATCATCAGAAAGAGGTTGTATCATCGTTACTTTGTTTATAGTTGGGAAGACAAAACCAAGGATTTCCTTTTCCTAGCCTTTACGATTCTGGTTCTTCTTGTTCTGGGTGGCAGCGGTTTTTGGTCTCATTTATTGCCACCTAAGAATCGGGATGTTCTTGGACATTTTGTTCATATTTGGTTTGATATTTTACTGGCATCAGTTATCATTGCAACCATAGTTTGGGGAGTCTTGAGAATTTTGGCACCCCGCAGGCCTTTTGGTCAAAGCATGGATGATGAGCGCTTCACAGCTCTCCTTGAGAAATATGGAGGTGCATCAGAAAGTGCCCTGGCTTATTTACATGATAAACGCCTCTTTTGGTATCGTGTTGATGGACAAGACCAGGTTGTTTTCCAATTTGCACAAACCAGTAACAAGTGTGTGGTTATGGGAAATCCGATAGGTAATGAAAACTATTACCGAGCAGCTTGGGAATCTTTCTTGAAGACCTTATCGGATTGGAATTTACAAGCCTTGTTTTATGAGGCAGATGAGAGTATTACCCTGATGCTTCATGATTATGGCTTTGATTTTATGAAATTTGGGGAAAATGCCATGGTTGATTTGACGTCATTTTCTGTTGATGGTAAGCATGGTAAGAAGTTCCGTAAGCCAACCAATCGTGTTGAAAAAGCAGGTTTCCAGTTTAGGTTACTTGATCCTCCATTTTCAGAGACTCAGATGCAAGAAATGAAGGCTGTCTCAGATATTTGGCTTAACGGTCGTAAGGAGAAGGGCTTCTCTCTTGGTTTCTTTGATGTAGCCTATTTGCAGCAAGCACCGATTGCTATTGTTGAGAGTGAGGAGGGAGAAATTGTAGCCTTTGCCAATATCATGCCAACCAAAAACAAACGGGTGGCGACGATTGACCTTATGCGTTATGACTTTGAAAAGGCACCTGAAGGCATCATGGATTACCTCTTTGTGAAACTCTTCCAGTACTTCCAAGCAGAAGGAAAGCAGTACTTTGATATGGGAATGGCTCCACTCGCGAATGTGGGTACTGAAGAAGATAGTTTTTTGGAAGAGAAGGTTGCCAATTTGGTCTATGTCTTTGCGCAGCGTTTTTACTCTTTTAGTGGGCTCCAACGTTATAAGGAGAAGTTCTCTCCAATTTGGTCTCCCAAATACATTGTTTATCCTAAACGAACTTGGCTCTTGTTTGATATGATTGCCATTCTAAGGATTGATAATCGAAAAATTGAAGACAGATTGAAGAAAAGACGACTTTGGAAATAGATATGAAAAAATAGCGAAACCCTAAGGGTTCCGCTATTTTGCTATGTCATAGAATTATTTTCCAAATTCTGCTTTTGATTTAGTATCTGCGTATTCTTCAGCGACTTCGCTTGAAAGAATGTCATTGTAACTTGGCAATTTAATGTCTTGGCCATATTTGTTACGAAGGGCAGTAGTGACCAAACGGTAGGCCAGGTTGGCATTACGAGAAAGAATTGGTCCATGGAAGTAGCTACCATAAACATTTTTATAGTGGACACCCTCAGAACCGTCTTCCTTGTTATTACCATTACCGTAGACCACTTTTCCAAGTGGTTTTTCATCATCAGAGAGGAAGGTACGCCCTTGGTGATTCTCAAAGCCATAGTAAGTTTCATCGAACTCTTCGTTATGGATCTTAATGTCACCAATATAACGATTATTTTCTTGATTAAGGGTGTAGTGGCCCATAACACCGATACCATCAATGCGGACACCATTAGCCTGGATGTAATATTGACCAAGAAGTTGGAAACCACCACAGATGGCAAGAATTACTTTGTTATCTTGGATGAATTGACCAATAGCCTCACGCTTAGTTGGGAGGTCTTTAGCAACGATGGATTGTTCGTAGTCTTGACCACCTCCAAAGAAGACCATGTCGTAGTGGTCCTTGTCGAAGTCATCACCAACTGAAACGATGTCGAAGGTCATCTTAGCACCAAGTTTTTCACCCACGTATTTGATCATAAGGACATTTCCGTTGTCACCGTAGGTATTGAGTAGATTACCATAAAGGTGGGCAACATTTAGGTCATAGGTGTAGTCACGATTTTCTGGAGATTTGAGTGAAGTATAAGTCATTAGTTCATCTCCTTTCCGACAGCATGACGTTGGGCAAGAATATCACGGAATTCAAGCATGGCAGTATAGGTCGCTAAGATATAGGCATGATCGCAATCTTGTTTTTCAATCAAGGCCATAATATCTTCAAGTTTTTCTGCTTGCGTAATCTTTTCTTCTGGATAGCCAGTTACACGAAGACGGCGGGCAATTTCAGAATGGCGAACACCACCAGCGTTAATCTCAGGGATATCCATCTCGAGAATGCTTTCGAAGTTGGCATCCCAAATCCAACTGGTGTCAATACCATCAGCATAGTTGGCGTTAAGAAGGACTGACAAGCTAAATGGATAATCTGCAAGTTTAATCATATCCAGAGCTTGGCTAGCTCCCACAGGATTCTTAATTAGTACGAGAGTACATGATTTGTCACCAATCTTAAAGGTTTCTTGGCGTCCAAAGACAGCACGACTCTTATCAAAACCAGCTTTGATTTGCTCTGGAGCCACTCCGAAGAATTCAGCGACAGAGACGGCAGCAAGGGCATTGTAGATGTTATAAAGACCACCGACATTAATCTTGTAATCTTGTCCATCAATGACAAATTCAGAAGTAGTGTTAGTGATTTTAGTCAACTCTGTTAGCTTATAGTCTAATTCTGGACGGTGGAAGTCACAGTTGAGGCATACATAGTCACCCAGATTAGCATAAGTATTGAGGCGATACTGAAGAATGCTCTCACATTTAGGGCAGACAATTCCTTCGGTATTATAATGTGCCAGCTCTGGAGCGTGTTTTTCAGTGTCAAAACCATAGAAGCGTACAGGATTGACCACTTCTTTAGAATTAAAGAGAGGACTGTCCCCATTGGCCAAAATAGTGGCCTCAGGTGCCTTAGCAGCACCATCTAAAATCATCTGATAAGTGGTATAGATTTCACCATAGCGGTCCATTTGGTCACGGAAAATATTTGTGAAGACAAAAAGACTTGGAGTGATGTATTCAGTGATTTTTGGAAGGCTAGCCTCGTCAATTTCTAAGACAGCGATTTTCTTACCAGACTTGGCTTTTTTAGCTGTTAGGAAAGTAGAAGTGATTCCTGTGATCATGTTGGCCCCACTAGGATTGGTCACAATCTCACCAAAAGCTTCTTTAAGAATTCCTACTGTTAAAGCTGTTGTCAGAGTCTTACCATTGGTTCCAGTGACAACGACAATCTCGTAGTCCTTGGCTAAAGTGTCTAAAATATCTTTGTCAAATTTAAGGGCGATTTTTCCAGGCAGGGTTGAGCCACGTCCCAATTTTGAAAGGACGAAATGGCTAGCTTTTCCCGCTAGAATTCCCATGGTAGTTTTCATAGTCATGAATTTATTTTATCACAAAAAGTAGTGATTGTAGTCTCAAAATAGTTAGAATTCGTGGTATAATAGAAACTGTTTAAAAATTAAAAGAAAGTGTGATATGTATGGGATTACTTTCGTCCATTGATATTGATTTTTGGCGGTCACTCTTTGATAGTCCGCTGAAAGTTATCGTCAATAGTTTGGACATATTGATTGTTACTTTTTTAATTTATCGCTTTATTAGGGCCCTACGAGGGACAAAAATTATGACCCTTGTTCAAGGGGTTGTCTTATTTATTTTAGTCAAACTGATTTCTGATTTTATAGGCTTCACGACGATTTCTTATTTGATGAATCAGGTTATCAACTATGGCGCCATTGCGGCGGTTGTAATCTTTGCGCCAGAGCTTCGTTCTGCACTTGAAACCTTTGGACGTACGCCTCAGCATTTTTTGCAAAATAAAGAGGTTAGCTCAGATGAGAAGTTGGTTCAAGCCTTCGTTAAAGCTGTTAAGTACATGAGTCCTCGTAAGATTGGGGCGCTGGTTTCTATTGAACAGACTCAGACCTTACAAGAGCAGATTGCGACAGGTATTCCACTTGATGCAGTGGTGACTGGGGAACTGTTAATTAATATTTTCATCCCAAATACACCGCTTCATGATGGGGCTGTTATCATCAGAGATAACAAGGTTGCGACGGCTTGTTCTTATCTGCCATTGACGGAATCTAATAAGATTTCCAAAGAGTTTGGGACTAGACATAGGGCTGCTATTGGTCTTTCAGAACAGACAGATGCACTGACCTTTGTTGTGTCTGAGGAAACTGGTGCGATTTCAATTGCTTACAAGGGAAATTTCATCCATGATCTCTCTGTTCAAGAATTTGAACAAGAGTTGAGTCTTATCTTGTTGAAAGAACAAGAACCACGTCAGTCATTCTTCCAACGTTGGATGGGAGGTAGCAAAAAATGAAGCGTTTCGTAAATTTCTTTAAAAACGATCGTTTATGGCAGATGCTAGTTGCTCTCTTCTTTGCTGTGGTACTCTTTTTCACGGCATGGTCGGGAAATACGCAAAATAAAAACAATAGTTCAAGTGCATCTAATACCTTTACACAAACCGTTGAGTCGGTTCCTGTGGATATTAAATATGATAGTGATAAGTACTTTATCAGTGGTTATTCCTATGATGCCGAAGTCTATTTGACAGCGACAACACAGCTGGCTTTAACGACAGAGACAAGTAGTGATACGCGTCACTTTAAATTAGTTGCTGATTTGTCGAATCTGGGTCAAGGAACCAGTCGAGTACCTATTCAGGTTAAGGATCTTCCAGCTGGAATGTCTGCACAAGTATCGCCATCAACCTTGACGGCGACTATTGGTAAAAAAGCCAGCAAGACCTTTGACGTCGTAGCTAACATCACATCAGATAAGTTAGCAAATGGCTATGAAGTTAAAAAAGTTAGCCTGGATGCAACCAAGGTAGAGGTGACGTCAAGTGAAGATATCATTAACCAGATTGATCATGTTCAAGCAGTATTGGAAGGCGATTCCAACCTGTCTGAAGATTATGATGGGAACTTGGTCCTTCAAGCAGTTTCGACCAATGGAACAGTCCTAGCAAGTTCAATCTCACCAGCTAAGGTGCATGCCAAGATTAGTTTGCGAAAATTAAGCAAATCTGTTCCTGTCAAGGTCGAACTGACTGGAGATAAGGCTAGCAATGTGTCTAGTATCAGCTATAGCTTTAATCGTGGACATGTGACTATTGTTGGTAGCCAAGAAGCTATGGATAAGATTGATAGCATTACAGTCCCTGTGGACATTAGCCAAGTGACTAAGGACACTTCAAAAACAATAGACCTTAAGGCAGAAGGTGTTACGGTTCAGCCTGGCACTGTTAAGGTTAACTTAAAAGTTACGCAAAAATAGGGGAGTTACATTTTTCCTAAATTCATGTATAATGGATGGGATTGAGAGGGACTAATCTCATAAAAATGTAACCAATTAAAAATGTTTAAAATCAAGGGTTGAAAATATTGGCGAAATCTTATAAAGTTAGATTGTCTAGATAGATTTCACTAGATTGACTCTTGCTAAACAGCATCACAGTTTAAGGAGGATTTAGTGCTCAAGCACTAATAATAAAATTATGGGTAAATATTTTGGAACAGACGGTGTTCGTGGAGAAGCAAACGTTGAACTTACGCCTGAATTGGCCTTTAAATTAGGTCGTTTTGGTGGTTATGTGCTTAGCCAACATGAGACTGGCCGTCCTAAAGTTTTTGTGGCACGTGATACACGTATCTCTGGTGAGATGTTAGAATCTGCCTTAGTAGCAGGTTTGCTCTCAGTGGGTATTGAAGTCTACAAACTTGGAGTACTTGCGACACCTGGTGTCTCATATTTGGTTCGTACAGAAAATGCAAGTGCCGGTGTTATGATTTCAGCCAGCCATAATCCAGCTCTTGATAATGGTATCAAGTTCTTTGGTGGCGATGGTTTTAAATTGGATGATGCGCGTGAAGCGGAAATTGAAGCCCTTCTCGATGCTACAGAAGATACGCTTCCACGCCCTTCGGCTGAAGGACTTGGAACACTTGTGGATTATCCAGAGGGTCTTCGTAAATACGAAAAATTCTTGGTGGCTACAGGTGTTGACCTTGGTGGTATGAAGGTTGCCTTGGATGCGGCTAATGGTGCAGCTGCGGTATCCGCACGTAATATTTTCCTTGATTTGAACGCAGAAATCGCTGTAATTGGTGACCAACCTGATGGCCTTAACATCAATGCTGGTGTTGGTTCGACACACCCAGAGCAGTTGCAAGCCTTGGTTAAAGAAACTGGCTCAGCTATCGGTCTTGCTTTTGATGGTGACAGTGACCGTCTCATCGCTGTTGATGAAAATGGTGATATTGTTGATGGTGATAAGGTGATGTATATCATCGGTAAACATTTGTCTCAAAAGGGCGAGTTGGCTAAAAATACCATTGTGACAACAGTTATGTCAAACCTTGGTTTCCACAAGGCACTTGACCGTGAAGGCATTAACAAGGCAGTGACTGCTGTTGGTGACCGTTATGTTGTCGAAGAAATGCGTAAAAATGGCTACAACCTTGGTGGTGAACAATCTGGACACGTTATTATCATGGATTACAACACAACTGGTGATGGTCAATTGACAGCAATCCAATTGACTAAAGTCATGGTTGAAACAGGTAAGAGCTTGTCTGAATTGGCTTCAGAAGTGACCATCTATCCACAAAAATTGGTTAATATCCGTGTGGAAAATAGCATGAAAGATAAGGCTATGGAAGTTCCTGCAATTGCCGCCATCATTGAAAAAATGGAAGCTGAGATGGCTGGAAATGGACGTATCTTGGTTCGTCCAAGTGGTACCGAACCTCTTCTTCGTGTTATGGCAGAAGCCCCAACAGATGATGAAGTGAACTACTATGTTGATACGATTGCCGATGTTGTTCGTGCAGAAATTGGATTGGACTAAGTATGATAGCTAAGCTCAGAGCCTTCATGGCCACCGAAGTTTTCAAGTACCTTTTCTTTGGTGTCTTGGCAACGTTGGTCTATATGGTCAGTCGTACTTTGATTTTCCAGTTTACCCAACAAGGAACACTTTCAGCAGTCTTAGCAAATGCGATTGCCATTATCTTTGCCTTTTTTACAAATGACATGTTTGTCTTTAATCAGGAAAAGACAGGTATGGTTACGCGCTTTGTTAAGTTCGTGGGTGCTCGCCTATTGACCTTGGTCTTGGATTTGGCTCTGGCCTATTTCTTGGTCGATACCTATCCAGAAATTATTGGTCAATTTGTTGGTCATAGTCATGCTTGGGTAAACGGTATCGAGAGCCTCTTCTCTCAGGTCCTTATCATTGTATTGAACTATATTATTTCTAAATTCTTCGTCTTTACAGGCGAGAAAGTATAAGCAAAAAGGAAGTTGTTAGGAAATGTGTTAAAAGCATTTCTTACCAACCTCCTTTTTTGATATAATTGAAGAGACTTAAAAAAATAGAAAGATGAAACATGTACGTACAATTATCTCAACGCCTTAAGGATGTAGCAACCTATGTTCCCAAAGGCGCAAAACTCTTGGATGTAGGCAGTGATCATGCCTATCTTCCGATTTATTTACTTGAAAAAGGCCTGATTACTTCAGCTATTGCTGGAGAAGTGGTAAAAGGGCCCTATGAATCTGCTCTTGCTAATGTCTCAGCTTCTGGTTTCCAAGATAAAATCGAGGTGCGCTTGGCTAATGGCTTGGCTGCCTTTGAGCCTGCTGATGACGTAACCACTATCACGATTTGTGGTATGGGAGGACGTCTTATTGCGGATATCCTTGATGCTGGAAAGGACAAACTTAAGGGCGTAGACCGTCTGATTTTACAACCAAATAATCGTGAAGATGATCTCCGTATGTGGTTGATGGAAAATGGTTTTGAGATTATTGCAGAGTCTATCATGACTGAAAATGGCAAATACTACGAAATCATGGTGGCAGAAGCTGGACACATGAGCCTTTCGGACAAGGAAGTGCGTTTTGGTCCTCATCTCATGAAAGACCAATCTCAGGTTTTCCAGATCAAATGGCAACGTGAAATCAATAAATTAGAGATTGCTTTAGGATCCATTCCACTGGCCAATCAGGCTGATCGTACAGCTATTGAAGATAAAATTCAAACCATTAAGGAGGTTTTGAATCATGTTAGCTAGTGAACTTATTAAGACTTATGAAGAATTTTGTCCACAGGAGCTTTCTATGGAAGGTGATGTGGTTGGCTTGCAGATTGGCAGTCTGGACAAGGAAATTCAGAAGGTCATGGTTACCTTGGATGTTCGTGAAAATACGGTAGCCGAAGCCATTGAAAAAGGTGTGGGCCTCATTATTGCTAAACATGCTCCAATTTTTCGTCCAGTTAAGGATTTGGTGTCTTCGCCTGACCGAGATATTTTACTTGACCTGGTTAAGCATGATATTGCAGTCTATGTGAGTCATACTAATATTGATGTCGTTAATGATGGACTTAATGATTGGTTCTGTGACTTACTTGACATTAAAGACACCACTTATTTAACGCAGACTTCTGAAAATCATGGAATCGGTCGAGTGGGTGATATCGTGCCTCAGACTATTGAAGAACTTGCTCTTAAAGTCAAGTCTGTTTTTGCCTTAGATAGTGTTCGCTTAGTTCGTTATAATCATGACAATCCTCTAGTTAGCCGTGTGGCTATTTGTGGGGGTAGCGGTCAAGGATTTTACCAGGATGCTTTGAAAAAGGGCGCACAAGTCTTCATCACTGGTGATGTTTACTACCATACAGGACAGGAAATGATTACTAATGGTCTCTTGGCAATTGATCCCGGGCACCATATCGAAGCCCTTTTTATCTCAAAGATTGCTGAGAAACTTGAGGCTTGGAAACTTGAGCATGATTGGAATGTGACCATACTTGAAAGTCAGTCCTCAACCAATCCTTTTGACCATTTGTAGGAGGATGTGTCTGTGACTTGGCTTTTACATCAAAATGTGGTCTTTTTGGCCTTGCTTGCTGGTCTTTTTACTTGGGGCTGTACCATTGTCGGATCGGCCATTGTTTTCTTCTTCAAGAATATTAGCCGTAAATTACTAGATATCATGATGGGCTTTGCGGCAGGTGTCATGATTGCAGCCTCTTTTTGGTCGCTTTTGGACCCCTCTTTAACTTATGCGACTCAAAATGGCTATGGGAAGTGGTCATGGTTCCCTGCGGCAGCTGGTTTCTTGCTTGGAGGTGTTGCCCTTCGTTTGATTGATGCCGTCGTTCCCCATTTGCATTTGGGGAATGACATCTCTAAAGCAGAAGGTATTCAACCTCGTAAGAAAAAGTTGTCCAAGACAGCCCTGCTCTTTTTGGCTATCACCATTCATAATTTTCCAGAGGGATTAGCAGTCGGTGTGACTTTCGGAGCCTTGGCTGGTGGCAATATGACATTCGCGGGTCTTATGGGAGCCATTGGTCTAGCTATAGGTATTGGTTTGCAGAATGTCCCTGAAGGTGCAGCCCTCTCAGTTCCTATTCGAGCAGATGGAAAATCTCGTATCAAGGCCTTTTATTGGGGATCTATGTCAGCCATCGTGGAGCCTATAGGGGCTGTTATGGGAGCTGCCCTTGTCATGTTGATGATGGCAATCATTCCTTATGCTTTGGCCTTTGCGGCTGGTGCCATGATTTTTGTGGTAACGGAGGAATTGATTCCTGAATCACAAACCAATGGTAATACTGACGTAGCAACCTTGGGGCTCATGGTTGGCTTTGTCGTCATGATGGTCATGGACGTGGCCTTGGGGTAAAAGAATAATAAAAAGCTGTGCCTATTGATATAGGACTCAGCTCTTTTCAAATAGATGGAGTAAAAAATGAAAATTGCAATCGTTGGTGCAGGTATCGTCGGTTCAACGGCTGCCTACTACTTATCAAAAGAAAAAGGCGTAGAAGTTACAGTATTTGATCATGGTCTTGGACAAGCAACCAAGGCAGCAGCAGGGATTATCAGCCCCTGGTTTTCCAAGCGTCGTAATAAGGCTTGGTATCGCATGGCCCGTTTGGGAGCCGATTTTTACCAAGATTTAGTTTCAGATCTTGAAAAAGATGGTTATGACACGAGCTTCTATGATCAGTCTGGTGTAGCCCTTCTCAAGAAAGACGATAGTAAATTGGACGCTTTGTACCAGCATGCAAAAACGAGACTAGAAGAATCACCCATTATTGGTGAACTCTCTATAAAAAATGCTGAGGATCTCCCTGAATTCACTGGATTTGACCATTATCTCTATGCTTCTGGAGGAGCCAGAGTGGAAGGAGCAGAGTTGACAGCGACCTTGATTGAGGCCTCTGGTTTTGTAAAGGTGGAAGGACCAGTTACACTCTCTCCTCTTGACAATGGCACTTACGAGATTAATGCTCAAACTTTTGATAAGGTCATTCTCGCTTGTGGTGCCTGGCTAGGTCAAACGCTTGAACCCCTTGGTTTTGAAGTAGATGTTCGCCCCCAAAAAGGTCAATTACGTGACTATTTCTTTGAGGGGTTAGATACTGGTAAGTTGCCTGTTTTGATGCCAGAGGGCGAACTAGATGTCATCCCCTTTGCAGGTGGAAAGATTTCGGTAGGGGCCAGCCACGAAAATGACCAAGGCTTTGATTTGACAGTTGATGAGACTGTACTTGCAAGTCTGGAGGAAGAGGCTAAGACCTATTTCCCTGACTTAAGTACGGCCAAGTCCTTCTCAGAACGTGTGGGAACGAGAGCCTACACGAGTGATTTCTCTCCTCTCTTTGGAGAAGTTCCAGAGCTTGAGAGTGTCTTTGTTGCTTCTGGTTTAGGATCTTCAGGGCTCACGACAGGGCCACTGATTGGAAAAAATCTGGTTGATTTGGCCATGAATCGACCTGGTAGCTTGGATAGTGCGGACTATCCAGTGCCTCAGTACATTAAGAAAAAAGACTAATAGTATTAAAGTTCTTCTAGATATTTAGACTCAAGAATCAGCTGGCTATTTCTCTCTATTGAGGGATGTTGGCTGATTCTTTTTTTATTAGAGTTATTTACATCTATTTCTTATTTGATTAGAAAATGATAAAATAGTAACTGTTCATCGATTGTAGGTGAATACTAATAAAAAAATGGGGAGGGACTATGTTCCAAAAAGTTAAAGTATATGTGACAGTCTTTGTTTCCTTGTTAGCCATAAGTTTAGGCTTGTCTGTCAAAGCAGGGGCAGCAGAAGACTTGGCAGTGACAAAGACAAAAATTGTCCTAGAGAGTTATGAGTTTGGTCCTGCTGTAACCAAAGTCATTTTTGAATTTAATCAGAAGGTCACGCCAGAGGTTGTCCACAGCTCAACCCAGGTTACAACAGCAGGAGTTAGTCGTCAGGTGACGAATTCTTATGTGTCCGACGATCAGGGGCATGTGGTCTATTATGATAACAGCAAGTACGTGACGCTTGAATTGAGCCTACCTTCTTATAATCGCTACAACATGGGTGGAAATGCTGAACCTATGTATTTTAACCTTTCTACTTGGACTAACCAATGGCTGGAAAGTTATATGGTATCAATGAAAGATTTGTCAGTAGTGGCAGAAGGTAGTAGTCAGTCGCAAATGGTGTCTTCTGAGCAAGATGCCATCAATAATCGTTTGATGCCAACAACGGAGGTTTTCGATGAGCGAGGGCAGGTAGGTAACATGCAGTATGCGGCTTATAGTGCCCAGACCGGTACGGGAAATAGCACCAAACCTTTGATAGTCTGGCTACACGGCATTGGTGAAAGAGGGACAGATATGAATATTCCGCTTCTTTCAAATGACGTTTATGCGCTTACCCAGTCTGATATTCAAGGTCATTTCTTAACAACCGGTGATCAGGCGCGTGGGGTCAATGTGCTTGCTGTTCAAACGCAGACACCTTGGGGGTCGGATAATGCAGCACAACTCAAAGAGACCATTGATACATACCTAGCTAATCACCCAGAGGTAGATAAGGGACGAATTTATCTTGCAGGGGTTTCCAATGGTGGTGGTATGGTCTTGACCATGGGAGCAACCTATCCAGATTATTTTGCAGCTCTCATTCCAATTGCTGCTCCCTTAACTGTTGACCAATCTGGGATTGATAAACTGAAGGACCAGCCTATGTGGTTGATTCACACGAAAGCAGACGCAACAGTTCAACCAGAAAATAGTGTCTTGCCTCTATACAAGAGTTTGATTACCTCTGGAGCTTCTAACAAATGGTTTTCATACTTTGAAACAGCTACCGGGACTGATCTTCCTGGTACAGAGTATGATGGGCATTGGGCTTGGATTTATTTCTTCCATGACCAGGTGATTGGCGTTCAGCATCCTGAAAATACGAAGAATTGGGATGGTTATAGTGGTATGGTAGCCACTGACCCAACCTATGGCGGTGGCTCTCGAGCTAGTGTCAATGGGCAAACCTATAACAGTATCTTTGACTGGATGAGTGCACAAAGGCACTGAAGAAGATGATGATTACGCTTTCTAAGGAAAGTGCTACAAGAGATTATCTTCAATCTAAAAGGGTTTCAATCGAAATCCTTTTTTCATTGGATTAAGAAAATGGACACTTGTGATTTTCTTAATGAAAGCTTAAGAACATAGGGTTTACCGTGACAAGAGGGCTGAAAAATGCTAAAATATAGGTAATATATTAGAGAAAAAAGGAGCCTTCTTATGAAAGGTATTATTCTTGCAGGCGGTTCAGGGACGCGTCTGTATCCATTGACTCGTGCTGCATCAAAACAACTGATGCCGATTTACGATAAACCAATGATTTATTACCCACTATCAACGCTTATGTTGGCTGGTATTAAGGAAATCCTCATCATCTCAACCCCACAGGACCTTCCACGTTTTGAAGAGCTCCTTGGTGATGGTTCTGAGTTCGGTATTTCCCTGTCTTACGCAGTACAACCAAGTCCAGATGGATTGGCTCAAGCCTTTATCATTGGTGAAGACTTCATTGGTGATGATAGTGTTGCCCTTGTTCTTGGGGACAATATTTTCCATGGCAATGGTCTCTCTGCCATGCTTCAACGTGCTGAAGCTAAGGAAAAAGGAGCTACAGTCTTTGGTTATCAAGTTAAGGATCCAGAACGTTTTGGTGTTGTTGAATTTGACGACAATATGAATGCCATCTCAATCGAGGAGAAACCTGAGCATCCAAAATCAAACTTTGCTGTAACTGGACTTTATTTCTATGACAATGATGTTGTGGAAATTGCTAAAAATATCAAGCCAAGTCCTCGTGGCGAACTTGAAATCACGGATGTTAACAAGGCTTACTTAGAACGTGGTGACCTCTCTGTTGAACTTATGGGACGTGGCTTTGCTTGGTTGGATACAGGCACTCACGAAAGTCTCTTGCAAGCTGCTCAGTACATTGAAACAGTTCAACGTTTGCAAAATGTTCAAGTGGCTAACCTTGAGGAAATTGCCTATCGCATGGGCTACATTACTAAAGAGCAGGTCCTCGAATTGGCACAACCACTTAAGAAGAATGAATACGGGCAATATTTGCTCCGTTTGATTGGAGAAGCATAATGACTGAACAATTTTTTGGTAAAGAATTAGCTGCACGTAAGATTGAAGCCATCCCAGGTTTACTTGAATTTGATATTCCAGTACATGGAGATAACCGTGGATGGTTCAAGGAAAACTTCCAAAAGGAAAAAATGTTGCCGCTTGGTTTTCCAGAATCATTCTTTGCAGAAGGAAAATTGCAAAACAATGTTTCTTTCTCACGAAAAAATGTTTTACGTGGTTTGCACGCTGAGCCTTGGGATAAATACATCTCAGTAGCAGATGAAGGAAAGGTTCTTGGAACATGGGTTGACCTTCGTGAAGGCGAAACGTTTGGAAATACTTACCAAACAGTCATTGATGCCTCAAAAGGAATCTTTGTTCCTCGTGGTGTTGCCAATGGTTTTCAAGTTTTGTCTGACAAAGTATCCTATAGCTACCTTGTGAACGACTACTGGGCACTTGAGCTTAAACCTAAATACGCCTTTGTCAATTACGCAGACCCAAGCCTTGATATCAAGTGGGAAAACTTGGAAGAAGCAGAAGTCTCAGAAGCAGATAAAAACCACCCATTACTCAAAGACGTTAAACCCCTAAAAGCAGAAGATTTGTAAGAATGAGTCTTGCATAGCAGTATCGCGACTGCAAGGAGCGTTATAAGATCGTTCCTGCCCTAGTGGGAACAAGATTCCCTAAGGGAATCTTGTAGGGAAATCCGGAGACTTAGGCTCCGGATTTAGCCATGAAACCAAAGGGTTGCTGGCGTCCCTCACTAGCTAAAGGAACGGTCAAGGAACTAAGAAATTTGGAGAAAAAATGACTGAATATAAAAATATCATCGTAACTGGTGGCGCAGGTTTCATCGGTTCAAACTTCGTACACTATGTCTACAACAATCATCCAGACGTGCATGTGACTGTCCTTGACAAGCTCACTTACGCTGGTAACCGTGCTAACATTGAAGAAATCCTTGGTGACCGTGTTGAATTGGTTGTTGGTGATATTGCTGACGCTGAATTGGTTGATAAATTGGCTGCTAAGGCTGATGCTATCGTTCACTACGCGGCTGAAAGTCACAATGATAATTCATTGAACGACCCATCACCATTTATCCACACAAACTTTATTGGTACATACACACTTTTGGAAGCTGCTCGTAAATATGATATTCGTTTCCACCACGTGTCAACAGACGAAGTGTATGGTGACCTTCCATTGCGTGAAGATCTCCCTGGACATGGTGAAGGTCCTGGTGAAAAATTCACAGCAGAAACCAAATACAACCCATCATCACCTTATTCATCAACTAAGGCTGCTTCAGACCTTATTGTTAAGGCATGGGTGCGTTCATTTGGTGTTAAGGCAACTATTTCAAACTGCTCAAACAACTATGGACCATACCAACACATCGAAAAATTCATCCCACGTCAAATCACCAATATCTTGTCAGGGATTAAACCAAAACTTTACGGTGAAGGTAAAAACGTCCGTGACTGGATTCACACTAATGACCACTCAACTGGTGTTTGGGCCATCCTTACTAAGGGCCGTATCGGTGAGACTTACTTGATTGGTGCTGATGGTGAAAAGAATAACAAGGAAGTGCTTGAACTCATCCTTGAAAAAATGGGTCAACCAAAAGATGCTTACGACCGTGTAACAGACCGTGCTGGTCACGATTTGCGTTACGCGATTGATTCAACAAAATTGCGTGAAGAACTTGGTTGGGAACCACAATTCACAAACTTCGAATCAGGTTTGGAAGAAACGATTAGGTGGTATACAGATCACCAAGATTGGTGGAAAGCTGAAAAAGAAGCTGTTGAAGCTAACTACGCTAAGACTCAAGAAGTGCTTAAATAATTGAAAAATCTATCACTTCCAAGCTAGTGATAGATTTTTCTGTTAAGAACTGTTAGGAGAGATGATGAATAGAAAAGAATGGATTGAATATTTTGAAGCGATTAATAATCGTAAGCCCACTATTCAGGAGTGTCAGCAGGCCCTTCTAAATGGTGAATTTGTTATGGAAGGAAAACAAGTTAATTTTTCCAACAATGGAAATTCCGTGACTGCAGGAACCATGCCTTTACCAAATCAAATAGTTAACCAACCTTATGCACAGCAAATGGTCTTTGTTAAGAAGAAAAAGTTTGGGAAGAAGACTTTTATTGGTCTTGGTATTGCTTTATTTCTTATTGTAGCAACAAGTCTTGGCCTCTTTTTGTTTTCTTCCAAAGGAACAAACTTGGGTGGTTTGTGGGTAACTAGTGATAATGCTGGTTTGGTTTATGAGTTAAGTGGGAAAAAGTCAAAACTTGTTGCAGGCCATAGGGAAGAAGAAATCAAAGAAATCTCTATTGGTCAGAAAGTAAGACAGAAGTTTGAAAAAAACTTAGAGGACGTCAGTGATTCAAAACTAAAAACGATTGCTGATTTTGACAAGAAATACCAATTACAGACAAAAGAGATCATCCTGGTAAAGACGGAAGTGTTTGGATACTATAATCTGATTCAGAAAGATGGGACAAACTTAGTTCTAGATTTATTCTTATCAGACCTCCACTACGGATCAAGAAGTACCAAAGATTTAAAAAAGACATGTCTTTTTCATAAGGCAGAGGTTCCAAAAGTTTTTGTTGGGCAATGGAAAAAATTTGATTCTGATGATGATTCAGAAGTAGAAGGGACTATCTCTGAAAATGGGGTTGTTACTACAGATTCTGATGGTAAAGATATCTTAATTGCTAAGCCTTTAAAAGAATATCTGGTGGATCAATCAGGCAGCGTAGATAATGGTAAGGTGCAAAAAGAGTTTGCTAAAATACAGAAGTCTCTTAAGTCACATGGTTATCATGCTAAGAGTGTTAATGACATCTACCACGATGCGAGCAAGTCATACTATTATGTCCTTGTAGATGGTGGTAAGCGCATTATTCTCTTAGAGGATAGCTTTAACCTTCTCTCTTATAAAGGTTATCTTGAAAGAGAAGAAAAGCACTAAACAGGATACCTTTCGCAGATGAATCGTTCTTAAATAATAGTCCAAAGTCTATCATTCCTATGGGAATGATAGACTTTTTTGCTTACACAGACATGTTAACTTAAGACAGGGATACAAACAATGACGTAAATGTTACAAAATTACAAATAATACTTGATTTTTGTAACAAAAAATATATAATAGACATATAGAAAGAGGTTTATGAAAATGAAAAGAAAAGTTATCCGTGTTTGCTCACTTGTATTGTTGTCAGTTGCTGTTTCTACAACCCTTGTTGGATGTAGCTCTAAGTCAGAACAAGACACTGCATCATCATCTACAACGTCAACTTCTAAAGTAGTGAAGTCATCTGCAAGAACAAAAACTTCTGAAAAGAAGTCTGATAAAAAGGCTAAGACAGAAGCTTCAGCTTCAAAGGATTCTCAAGGTCAAGAAGAAGCGAGTGCTCCTGAAGCTAGCTCTTCAAAAAATCAAGCCTCAGCTGGAAATGATGCTCAAGCAGGGACAAATAGTAGTGCTGCTTCTGAGTCAAACAAGTCTAGTCAAGCAACAGCTGATACCCAAAGTGATGCTCCTGTCCCAGCAGCTTTGGTAGGAACTTGGACTGGTACGAGTCCTCAAGCAACAGACATTAGTTTTACAGTTGATGCTGATGGCAACATCACTTCAAAGGCAAATTTCAATGTCGATTACGAACCCTATCGTCAAAGCTCTACAACTGCAACAGCTGTTCAAATTTCTGGTAATCTCTACGTTTGGGAGGGTGGCGATTTTTCTACCTTGCTTCCTGGGATTACAGGAATAGGGGGAGCTGGTTTCCAAGCTAAGCCTGGCTTTATTCTTGAAAATGGAACTTACACGCCAGTTCAATTTATCTCTGACTTGGGACCAACCTTTGATTATAGCAACTATAATGCTTTCCCATTCTCATTAACAAAATAAAGTATAGAAGCTATCTGAAGAGATGGCTTCTTTTTTGGCTCAAACTCTTATCATTCGAGGTCTCATTTCTGCTTAAAAAATGGTAGAATAGTTACATGCAAACAAAACCAACGTCAGCCTATGTGCACATTCCATTTTGCACACAAATTTGTTATTATTGTGACTTTTCCAAGGTCTTTATTAAAAATCAGCCCGTTGATGACTACCTACGGGCTTTGATTCGTGAGTGGGAGCTTTTAGATATCAAGGAGCTTCGCACCCTTTATATTGGTGGTGGGACACCGACAGCTATTTCTGCGGAGCAATTGGACTACCTTTTAAGCAATCTTCAGAAAAACTTGGATTTGTCTAAGTTGGAGGAGTTTACCATTGAGGCCAATCCTGGGGATTTGACGGTTGATAAGATTGAGGTGCTCAAAAAATCAGCTGTTAATCGCGTATCTTTAGGGGTTCAGACCTTTGATGACAAGCACTTGCGTCAAATTGGTCGCAGTCACAATCAGGCACAGATTTACGAAAGTATTGATAGCTTAAAGGCTGCTGGTTTTCATAATATTTCTATTGACCTCATTTATGCACTACCTGGTCAAACCATGGATCAGGTCAAGGAAAATGTGAGAAAGGCACTGGAACTGGATATTCCACACCTAAGTCTCTATAGTTTGATATTGGAACATCACACGGTCTTTATGAATAAGATGCGTCGAGGTAAGCTCAATCTCCCAACGGAGGACTTGGAAGCAGAGATGTTTGACTATATTATCCAAGAGTTGGAAAACAATGGTTTTGAGCACTACGAGATTTCAAACTTTACCAAACCTGGGATGGAGAGTCGTCACAATCTCATGTATTGGAATAATGATGAGTATTATGGTGTGGGTGCTGGAGCCTCTGGTTATGTCAATGGTGTTCGTTATCGCAATAGAGGCCCTATCCAGCATTACCTAAAGGCTATAGCTGAGGATGGCCATGCTAGACTTCACGAAGAACATCTGACTAAGGCGGAGATGATGGAAGAGGAGTTCTTCCTTGGTTTGCGTAAAAAGTCGGGTGTGTCTATTAAACGTTTTGAAGAGAAGTTTGGCTTGTCATTCGCGGATACTTATGGAGACATTGTAAAAAAACTACAGGAAGATGGGCTCTTGGTCAAGGATCCAGAGGTGGTTCGTATGACAAAACGAGGACTCTTTCTGGGAGATAGTGTCGCTGAGCAATTTATCTTGGAGGATTAGATGGGATTGAAATTTAGCATTCCTTACCAGATTCCGTTTTATGAGACGGATATCACGCATCAGGTGAAGTTACCACATTTATTGGCTTTTTCATTGCAAGTATCTGGTATGCAGTCAGAGTCTCTGGGTAATACGGATAAGGAAGTTTTTGATAAATATGGTCTAGTTTGGATTGTGACAGACTATGCGATTGAGATTGACCGTTTGCCTCGTTACAATGAAAAGGTGACCATTACAACGGAAGCCGTTTCCTATAATAAGATTTTTTGTTACCGTAATTTTTACATCACGGATGAAACTGGTCAACAAATCATGCTCTTTAAGACTACTTTTGCTCTTATGGATTATGAAACGCGTAAGGTAGCCGAAGTGCCAGATGAGGTGGTAGCACCTTATGGGGCTGATAAGATTAAAAAGTTGCTTAGAGGGCCTCGTTATAAGGCTTTGGAAAATCCAATTGATACGCTTTATCGAGTGCGTTATTTTGACCTAGACATGAATGGTCACGTTAATAATAGCAAGTACTTGGAGTGGATGTTGGATGTTTTCGATTTGGACTTTTTGACCAAGTATACACCAGCCCATATTGACCTCAAGTATGTTAAGGAAATTCATCATGGATCAGAAATTTATTCAGGTTACGAGTTTGACCAAGAAAGTTTGAGCAGTCAACACCAGATTTGTGTGGATGGCAATATTCATGCTCAGGCTATTATCCAATGGAAAGAAATAGGAGACGAGTAGGATGACATATAAAGGTTATTTGATTGATTTAGATGGAACTATTTACAAGGGGAAGGACCGCATTCCTGAGGGAGAAGCCTTCGTTAAGGAGTTGCAGAAGCGTCAGATTCCCTATCTTTTTGTGACTAATAACAGTATGCGTACACCAGAGATGGTCCAAGAGCTTTTGCGTAATCAGTGCGAGTTGGAAACGCCTCTTGAGACCATTTACACAGCTACTTTGGCGACAGTTGACTACATGAACGATATGAATCGTGGCAAGACGGTTTATGTTATCGGTGAGACTGGGCTTAAATCTGCAATTGCGGAAGCGGGATATACGGTAGATGAGGAAAATCCTGCCTATGTTGTGGTGGGCTTGGATCGTGAAGTCACTTATGAAATGTTGGTAAAGGCAACTCTTGCTATCCACAAAGGGGCTATATTTATTGGAACTAACCCAGATTTGAATATCCCAACAGAACGTGGTCTTCTTCCAGGTGCTGGTTCCCTCTTGGCCCTTATTGAGGCGGCTACCCGTGTGAAACCAATCATTATCGGTAAGCCTAAAGCTATTATCATGAATAAGGCTCTTGAAATCCTTGGGACAGAACGTAGCCAAACTATTGTGGTTGGTGACAATTACTTGACTGATATTACAGCGGGCATTAAAAATGACTTTCCAACACTACTTGTGACAACTGGCTTCACCAAGGCGGAAGAGGTTGCAGGTCTACCTGTCAAACCAGACCACGTACTTGCTAGTCTAGCGGAGTGGGATTTTGATGCGAACTAAGATTGAAGCTGTACTGACTCCGATTTGGCTCCTGGCCCTGTCTATCCTAGTGACGATTTATCTGGCATGGGGATTCTATTATTTTGATATTGACTGGATGCATCTTATGGACTATGTCATTATCGGAAAGACGGAGCTTTGGCATAATTTCAATGTCCTCATGCAGTACCTGACCTTTCCTTGGGTTGGTCATCTGGCCATGCCTGATTTTCCATCGTCGGAGAGTGGGCTAAAGCATTTTCATGATGTCAAGTGGCTCTTTCATTTGGTACAGGGGCTTGTTATTCTACTGGCTTATCCCGCAGCAACTTCTCTTTGGCGAAATGTGAAGAAGGGCACCTTTGGTCTTTATCGTAGGCTTTATCTGAGTCTGGCTGTTTTGCCAATTCTTATAGGGACTATAGGACTATTTCTTGGTTTTGATGAGTTTTTCACGCTCTTTCATGAAGCCCTCTTTCCTGGAGATAGCAGTTGGCTCTTTAATCCAATCTTGGATCCGATTATCAACGTTTTACCAGAAGAGTATTTCCTTCAATGTTTTGTGATTTTCTTTATTATTTATGAGGGGTTGATGGTGAGTTTGACCTGGTTGGCCCATAAGCAGCTTACAATGTATTTGAAAAATAAGGAGTAGTTATGTCTATTCGTGATAACCATTTGCATACCCATCATTCCTATGATTCGGATGCGAACTTTACTGACTATTTGACACATTTTGATGGCGAAATTGTAACGACTGAGCATTACGATCTCTCTAATCCTTATACCAAACAGGACGATGTGCCCGAGTACGAGGCTTATAGTCACGAAATCGAAAGTCTTAACCTCAAGTATGGCAATCGTATTAAACGTGGCATCGAGATTGGTTATTACCAGCCTAGAGAAAGCGATATTTTAGACTTTTTGGATGGGAAGGACTATGATCTCAAACTGCTTTCTGTTCACCATAATGGGGTCAATGATTATCTTGATGATGAGGTAGCTGATATGGACAAGGCAAGCATTATTCAAGAGTATCTGGACAAGTTGGAGTACGCTATTGGTCGTGTGGACGCAGATGTTCTGGCCCATTTTGACTATGGTTTCCGCCTGTTTGACGTGACTATTGATGAGTTAAAAACCTATGAGGAGCAGCTCAAACGTATTTTCCAGAAAATGATTGCTAATGATTTGGCTTTTGAGCTGAATGCAAAGAGTATGTATCTCTATCATCACGAAGATCTTTATCGTTATGCCTTGGGCCTTGTTAAGGATCTGGGATGTTGCAAGTATTCTATCGGCTCTGATGGGCATAAGTTAGAGCATTTTCGTCTGAACTTTGATAAGATTCTGGTGCTCTTGAGAGAATTTGATATTACTGAAGATATGATTATATAGCAAAGATGGCTTCAACTGAAGCTGTCTTTTTCTTAAGGAAAACTTAAAGGAAAAGCGTGGTTGTGGGATTTATAGAAGATTTTAAGCTTTGCTTGTTATGCTAATGTCAAGTAAAAGGAACTTATGGTTTCAATCTTATCTTTCAAAATTGGAGGTCTTCTATGAAATTTCTCAAAAGGCATGCCTATGCCTTACTCTTTACCCTTTTTCTGATGGGGGCAAATGTCTACTCTCTCTTAAAGGTCTTTGTCATCCCTTCTGCGGTGTCGACGGTTTCAGCCAATACGACTAGCTCAAGCACAGCTTCGTCGACAGCATCTACCAGCACTGGTAAGGTGACTAAGACGGATACAACTTACAAAGATGACAACATGGATATCAAAATCACAACAGGTAAAACTAGTGATACCACTTACTATGTGGCAGATATCAAGCTTTCAAGTGCAGATTACCTTAAAACGGCTTTGGCACAAAATACCTATGGGACCAACATCACCGAGACTACTTCAAGTATTGCCCAGCAAAATAATGCTATCTTTGCCATAAATGGTGACTATTATGGGGCTAATCAGTCAGGTTATGTGATTAAGAATGGTCAAGTCTATCGTGATACTGATCGAAACAGTGATTACGAGGACCTTGCCGTTTACTCAGATGGTAGCTTCAAGACCTTTAAGGAAAGCGATACAACGGCTCAAAAATTGGTTGATTCAGGTGTGGTGAATACCTTTGCCTTTGGTCCAACCTTGGTTGAAAATGGCAAGGTAGCTGTATCAGAAAATGAAGAGGTTGGTCAAGCCATGGCTGACAATCCACGTACAGCTATCGGCGTTATCGAAGAGAGTGACGGCAGTGTGCACTATATTGTCATTGTCTCTGATGGTCGTACCAGTGAGTCGTCAGGATTGACTCTTTATGAAATGGCAGAGTTGATGAAATCTTATGGTGTGACGACAGCCTATAACCTTGACGGTGGTGGCTCATCTACCATGTACTTCAATGGTCAAGTCATTAACAAGCCAACCACAAACGGAAACAAGATCTCAGAAAGGGCGGTGAGTGATATTGTTTACATCGGTTACTAAAAAATCAGCTAGCAAACACTTTTTCACCTACATCGGTCTAACCATTTTTAGTCTAGTCTTTACCTTTGTTTATGAACGCTTTTCTTATGGCGAATCATCCATGTTTATGCGCATGATGTTCTTTGCACCATTGGCTGGAGCACTTATTTATCTACTTACTGGACTGGGGATGTCTTGGGTGAGAAATCGTGCCTCAAAACTTCTCTTTAATTCAGCCATCGCTGTTGTCGCTAGTGCTTGTTTAGTTAAAGGCATTGTTGAAGTCTCAGGACGTACAACTAGTGTAGATATGCCCTATTGGTATGTGGCAGCTGGACTACTTTGTTTGAGTCTCCTAACGGGATTTATCAGACCTAAAAGACTGGCTTAACCATGAGAGCTTGGAGCTGTGCTTCAGGCTTTTTGTCTTGCTTTGAAAAATTATTTAGGATAAATATACAAATTATATTATGAAGAAATGATTTCAATTTGGGAAATAGTAGAAAGAAATTGTCATAAAAAATAACTGAGCAAGATTTTTTGTGATAGGAATTTAGATAGAACGAGATCTTCTGTAGTGATGAAAGTACTTGAAAAAAGTAGTGGTTTCCAGTTAAACTATCACAGTCAGAAGTCTCTTTAGGGATCCACTTGGTTTGTAAAAAGATACCGCATCAACTTTTTATTTATTTGAACTCAATTTCACAGCAGTTTGTTTTGGCTATTAAATATACAAGGAATTCAAGTTTTTATAAAAATATACAAAAAAGACTTGCTTTGTTCTGAATTTTTAGGTAAAATGAACTAAAATCTAAATCGTTGATAGAAAAAGTCAGATCGTTTCACAGAGAATGCGGGAAGCTGAGAACGCATGAGATCAAAGACGACACATTCTTGAGAGCGTATGCGAACTCTGGATGACAGTAGTGTACGACGGGTGGTTCCGTTAGAGACTAGGAGTTACAAGAGAGATTTTGTGACTTCATGAGGAAGAGGGGGCGACCCCTGTTCGAATTAAGGTGGAACCACGTGCCAACGTCCTTGCAAAAGTTGTTTTTGTGAGGGCGTTTTTTGTTACCCTTGCTTTTAGCATTTGTAGCTAGTAGTACAATTGGTCGGAGTTGAACAGAAAGGATAAACTATGGAAATCAAAGGATTACGAAAGATTGAACCCTATGTAGCGGGTAGTCAGCCTGCTGAGAAAAATATCATTAAGTTGAATACTAATGAAAATGCCTATGGACCAAGTCCAGCAGTCCATCAAGCTTTAGCATCCTTTGATGTCTATCAGTTACGCAAGTATTCGACTTTGGATCAAGCAGCTTTACGTCAGGCTTTGTCTGAACAGTTGGGTGTGCCTGCCGATCAAGTGATTATCGGAAATGGCTCAGACGATATCCTGTCAATGGCTTTCCTAGCTTTCTTTAATAGCGAGGAAGAAGTTTTGTTTCCAGATTTGACCTATGGTTTCTACAAGGTTTGGGCAGATTTGTACCACATCCCTTTTAGAGAAGTGCCTTTGAGCTCTTCGTTTGAGATAGCTACTCAAGATTATCTGGAGGAAAATGGTGGGATCGTCCTTACTAATCCGAACGCGCCAACAGGTATTTGTAAACCGCTCGATCAAATTGAGGAGATTGTAAAGGCTAACCAGTCGGTTGTTGTGATTATTGACGAAGCCTATATTAACTTTGGTGGGGAGACGGCCTTACCACTCCTAGAAAAGTATGACAATGTGTTTATCACTAGGACCTTTTCTAAGGATGCCTCCCTTGCTGGTCTGCGTGTCGGCTATGGCATCGGAAGTCCTAAACTAATGGCTGTAATCAATGCCGTCAAAAATTCGGTCAACCCCTATAATGTGGATAGCATTGCGGAAGTCTTGGCGACTGCAGCGGTTAAGTCATGGGACTACTATGAGGACACTTGCGCAAAGATTATGGCAACACGTGACTGGTTTAGCCAAGAATTGCAGGCGATTGGTTTTGATATCCTACCTTCAAAAACTAATTTTGTTTTGGTCAAACCTCACGGAGTGACTGCAGGTCAATTGTTTGACTACCTCCAAAGTAAGAAAATTTATGTCCGTTATTTTCCAAAAGTGGAGCGTATTTCAGACAGACTACGCATTTCTATTGGGACGCAGGATGAGATGGAGCACGTATTAATGACAATACAGGAGTTACAAGCATGAAAAAAACGACATTAGCCTTAGGAATGCACGATAAACTTTTCAAACGTGCCCGTACCATGTATCAGATTGAACACCGTATCTGTGACTTGTTGATGACAAAGGGCTTTCTTCGGATTGAGACACCAACCTTAGAGCATTTCGAAGTCTTTAGTGATCTTGTGGACAATGGAAACTATAATTTCTTTGACAAAAATGGAGATCTTGTTAGTTTACGTCCTGATATTACCAGCCAAATTGGGCGTGTGATTGCTTCGACTCAAGTTCATACACCGATCAAATTTTCTTACTCTGGAAAAGTCTTTAACTACAATGAGGAGATGCGTGGCTTGTCCAATGAGCATACGCAGGCTGGTGTGGAAATCATTGGTTTTCCAGTTCATCAGGCATTGGAAGAAGCAATAGCTTCTGCTAAAGAGGCTCTAGATGCTGCAGGGGTCAAAAATTACAAGTTTGAATTTTCACATGCCCGCCTCCTACAACTCATTTTTGAAGAATTAAACCTTCCAGCTGTAAAAGAAGCAGAGTTGGCGGCCTATATCCGTGACAAATCGATCACCGGTCTTAAGGAGTTCACCAAAGAAAATCCAAGTCAATATGACAAGGTCTTGGAGCAGTTACCCTTCTTGTTTGGTGAGACAAATGCTGTCTTGACCAAGGCTAGACAGTTAACAGACAGTGAAGCCTTTTTGACGGCCTTGGATAGTTTGGAAGTTTTAACTAATCGTTTATCAGATAGTCTCCCAGAGACGACGCTTGATTTGGCTCAATTGCCAGCAGTGCCTTACTACACGGGCATGATGTTTAAGGTCTTCGGTGACAAGGTACCAGATGCCTTTGTATCAGGTGGCCGTTACGATAAACTATTTGAACGCTTTGGAGCTACCGAGTTAACAGCGGTTGGCTGGGCCATTGATATCGACTCAGTTTATCAAGCAGTACATGACGATGTGGAATTTGGAGGTGACTTGGATGACTAGCAATCAAATCACAATTGCCTTGACCAAGGGACGTATTGAGAAAGATACGGTTAAATTACTGGAAAAAGCTGGCTTTGATATGTCTTTCATGGCCGATAAAGGACGTAATTTGATTTTCGAGAGTCCTGACAACCGGTTCCGTTTTCTCTTGGTCAAAGCTCCAGATGTGACTACCTATGTTAGACACGGCGTCGCAGATATTGGGATTGTCGGTAAGGATGTTTTGGTCGAACATCCGACAGGCTATTTGGAAATGTTAGACCTTAATTTTGGTCTTTGTAAATTCTCTGTAGCATCAACAGGAGACTATAACCCTGATGACCATAAACGTAAACGTATTGCGACCAAGTATCCAACCATTGCTACGGATTATTTTAATCAAAAGGGTGAGGATGTCGAGATCATTTCGATTCAAGGGAGCGTTGAGATTGCCCCCGTCATTGGTCTAGCAGATGCCATTGTCGATATTGTAGAAACTGGGAATACCCTTGTTGCAAATGGCCTAAAAGTTTATGAAGATATTTGCCGTATTTCAGCACGAATGATTGTGAACAAGGCTTCTTTGAAAAATAACAAGGAAGTCCTGCCATTCATTCGCAAGATTGAATCACTTGTAGGGAACGAGGAGGTACCGTTCGAATGAAACGATTAACTGGAACAAATAAAGAAATTGCTGAGCTTCTTTATCAGGAGCAATTGGAACTTTCAAAAGAAAATAGAGACGTTGAAAGCACGGTTCAAGCCATTATTGAGGATGTCAAAAAACGAGGAGACGAGGCCCTTCGTGACTATTCAGCTAAATTTGATAAGGTTGACTTGACTGATTTTGAGGTTGGACAGGATTTGATTGATCAAGCCTTTAAAGAGATTGATCCAGAGGTTTACCAAGCCCTAGTTAATGCCAAAGAAAACATTGAATCTTACCACAAGCATCAGTTGGAGGCTGGTTTTGAGGACCAACCAAGTGAGGGTGTTATTCGTGGTCAATTGATTCGTCCCATCAATCGTGTAGGTGTTTATGTGCCTGGAGGAACTGCGGCTTATCCATCATCAGTTCTTATGAATGTCATCCCTGCTAAAATTGCTGGGGTTAAAGAGATTATTATGATTACGCCGCCACAAGAACACTTTGTTCCTGCAATTCTAGTAGCCGCAAAATTGGCTGGTGTGGATAGCATTTACCAAGTCGGTGGGGCTCAAGGGGTTGCGGCCTTGGCTTTTGGTACAGAAACGATTCCAAAGGTTGACAAGATTACAGGTCCCGGAAATATTTTCGTAGCGACTGCTAAGAAGCAAGTTTACGGTATTGTCGGTATTGATATGATTGCAGGACCATCAGAAATCGGTGTTATTGCTGATAGTAGTGCTAATCCAACCTATGTGGCAGCCGATCTCTTGTCTCAAGCAGAGCACGATACACGTGCACGCGCCATTTTGGTAACAGATTCTCAAGCCTTGGCTGATGCAGTTGAAAGTGAGATTGAACGTCAACTCAAGCTTTTGCCACGTGAGGCGATTGCTCGTCCATCTATCGAAAATAACGGCCGAATTATTATTGCCAATGATACAGATGCTATGTTTGAACTCATGAACTTGGTTGCGCCAGAACATTTGGAAATTGCTATGGACAAGGCCTATGATTACCTAGAAAAAGTGGAGAATGCTGGTTCCGTCTTTCTTGGTCACTTTACCAGTGAACCAATTGGTGACTACTATGCTGGTGCCAATCACGTTCTTCCAACGACAGCAACCAGCCGATTTTCATCAGCTTTAGGTGTGCACGATTTTGTCAAACGTATCCAATATACGCAGTATGACAAAGCAGCAGTCAATAAGGCTCAACACGATATCACAACCTTGGCTTACGCGGAAGGTTTGCAGGCCCACGCTAAGGCTATTGAAGTCAGAAACGACAATAATTGAGAGAGTAGAGGAAGAAGTTATGAGACAAGCAGAAATTGAACGTAATACCTTTGAAACCAAAATTAAGTTAAGCCTCAATTTGGATGCTCAAGAACCGGTAGATATTCAAACAGGTGTCGGATTTTTTGACCACATGTTGACCTTGTTTGCCCGTCACGGCCGTATGTCTTTGGTGGTGAAGGCTGATGGCGACCTTTGGGTTGATAGTCACCACACCGTTGAAGATGTCGGTATTGTCCTTGGTCAAGCTCTTAAAGAGGCCTTGGGCGATAAAGCAGGTATCAATCGTTATGGAACGGCTTTTGTACCTATGGATGAAACCCTTGGAATGGCAAGTTTAGACTTGTCTGGACGTAGCTACTTGGTCTTTGATGCTAGTTTTGATAATCCAAAATTGGGTAATTTTGACACAGAATTGGTAGAAGAATTTTTTCAAGCCTTGGCTTTCAATGTTCAGATGAATCTCCACCTCAAGATTCTCCACGGAAAAAACAATCACCACAAGTCAGAAAGTCTCTTCAAGGCAACAGGACGTGCCTTGCGTGAGGCTATCACAGTTAATCCTGATATTCATGGTGTAAACTCAACAAAGGGGATGCTATGATTATCGTCATTGATTACGATGCGGGGAATACCGCCAATGTTTTGCGTGCCCTTGAAAAGATCGGTGTGACTGCAGAATTGTCTGCCGATAAAGAAAAAATCCTAGCTGCAGATGGTTTGATTTTGCCTGGTGTGGGTGCTTATCCAACAGCCATGGCAGAGCTTGAGCGAAGAGGCTTGGTAGCTGTTATCAAAGAGGCCGTCGCACAGGGAGTTCCACTTTTAGGAATCTGCTTAGGCATGCAGATTTTAACGGAAAAAGGACTGGAACATGAGGAAACAAATGGTCTTGGCTTTATTCCAGGTGTTTGCCGTGCTATTCCAGCCAGCAAGGAGCAACCTGTCCCACATATGGGGTGGAATGATTTGGCTGTTAAGCAAGCCAGCCCTTTGACAGATGGTTTAGACGGCCAAGCTGTCTACTTCGTTCACAGTTATTTCACGGATGTCCCTAGCCAATATATTGATGTTACCGCAGATTATAGTATCGAGGTGCCAGCCATGATTCATAAAGACAATGTTTATGGAGCTCAATTTCATCCCGAAAAATCAGGTGATATTGGTTTAGGTATTATTGAACAATTTGTAGGTTTATGCAAAGCCTAAAAGCTCTTGAGAGCAAAGTTTTTCACTTAGAAAGGATGGTAGGGGAGATGCAAATTCTACCAGCAATTGATATAAAGGATGGACAGGCAGTTCGTCTCTTCAAAGGAGATTTCAACCAACAAACCATTGTTAATCCAGACGTTATTGAGCAAGCAAAGACCTTTAAGGATGCGGGCATTCAATTTATTCACGTCGTCGACTTGGACGGTGCCCTTGATGGTCGTGCCACTAACCGTGACTTGATTGCAAATGTCAAGAAGGTTTCTGGACTTGGCATCGAAGTTGGTGGCGGTATCCGTACCTTGGAGCAGATTCGTGATTATTTGGCAGTTGGCATCGACCGTATCATTATCGGTTCAATGGCCGTTAAAAATCCTGACTTCGTTAGAGCAGCTTTAGAGGAATTTGGTGCTGATAAAATTGTCGTAGGTATTGATGCTAAGGCAGGATTTGTCGCTACTGAAGGCTGGTTGGAAACCAGCAATGTGGACTATATTACCTTGGCCAAGGAAATGGAAAAGATGGGCGTAACCCTCTTTGTCTATACTGATGTTGATCGAGATGGCACACTGACAGGACCCAATCTTGATCACTACAAACGTTTGGTATCTGAACTCACAACCGCCAAAGTCATCGCTTCCGGTGGGATTGCAGAAGTAGCCGACTTAGATCACCTACAAGAGATTGGTGTGGCAGGAACCATTGTCGGTAAAGCTTACTATAACGGCAATATCACATTAGACCAACTCAAGTCTTTCGGAGGTTAATATGCTTAAAAAACGTATTATTCCTTGTTTGGATGTCAAGGACGGTCGTGTCGTTAAGGGGGTTAATTTTGTGAATCTGACAGATGTTGGTGATCCTGTTGATTCTGCACGTGCTTACTATGAGGCTGGCTGTGATGAACTCGTTTTCCTAGATATCACAGCGACTTCAGACAATCGTGAAACAACGGTTGACATGGTGCGACGCGTTGCCGATCAGGTCTTTATCCCCTTCACAGTTGGTGGTGGTATCCGTTCAGTTGAAGACATGAACAAGATGCTCAAAGCCGGTGCTGACAAGGTTGCGGTCAATTCCTCAGCCCTTGCCAACCCGCAGCTAATCGCTGATTGTGCCCAAAAATTTGGGAATCAGTGTGTAGTGGCTGCGATTGATGCTAAAAAGATGGCTGATGGGAGCTGGCATGTTTTTGTGGCGGGTGGCCGTAAGGATACAGGTAGGGACCTCATCCAATGGGCTCAAGAAGTCGTCGCCTTGGGGGCTGGAGAAATTCTCTTAACCAGCATGGACAAGGACGGCACTAAGTCTGGTTTTGATTTGGAAATGCTAAATCGTGTGGCGGAAGTCGTTGATGTTCCGATTATCGCTTCTGGTGGTGCGGGAAATATTGAGGACATTGTAGAGGTCTTTGAAATGACAACAGCGACTGGTGCACTAGCAGCCTCTATCTTCCACTTTGGTGAGGTAAATATAGGCGAAACCAAACAAGTCTTGGCAAATGCAGGAATTGAGGTGAGACGATGACAGAGGTTAAACTTGATTTTGATAAACAAGGGGGACTTGTACCAGTCATTGTGACAGACTACAAGACGGGACAGGTGCTCATGTTGGCCTATATGAATGAGGTGTCCTATCAGTTGACCCTAGAGACCAAACAAATGCATTACTGGAGCCGTTCTAGAAATGAGCTTTGGCATAAGGGAGCCACATCTGGTCATTTCCAACATGTTAAAAGCATCAAGACTGACTGTGATCAGGACACCTTGCTTATCGCCGTGGAACAAGAAGGAGCAGCCTGTCATACAGGAGCCTACAGCTGTTTCTTTACGGATATATATAATGACAGACAAGACAGATAGGAGTAGCTATGTTAGAAACACTTTATAAGGAAGCCTTAGATCGTAAAAAGAATCCCAAAGAAGGGTCTTATACCAATTATCTTTTTGACAAGGGGCTAGACAAGATTCTTAAAAAGGTTGGCGAAGAAGCGACAGAAGTTGTGATTGGGGCCAAAAATGCTGATAAAGAAGAAATTGCCAACGAGACAGCAGACGTCCTCTATCACCTAGCCGTTATGCTCGTTGAAACAGGGGTCAGCCCTGAAGACGTTGAAGCCGTACTTAAAGCACGTCAGGGCAAGCAAAGCAATGTCCATGACCGAAAAGAAGTAACGGATTATTGAGGATTATCTCAACTGATTGAGACTAAAAAGAAATGCCTGAAGTGATGATTCAGGCTTTTTTGCTAGAGGAATTCTAATGATTTTGTCCCTCTAACTACCATGAGAAAGCGCTTTAAAATGCTATAATAGGAGTGAAGAAAGCTCGTTTTATTTGAAGGATTTGGTGTGCTTATTTATACAAATCATTGAGGAAAGGAAAGATGTCCTATGAAGAAAAATACTCCTAATATTTTAAAGCTTTCTCGCTTAGCTATTCTTCTCCTTTGTTCTATTCTTTTAGTTCGTTGCACAGTGCTACTTCCAAATGCTTACTCAAAAGCCAGGGAAAAAACGCAAAAAATCTTGGCTCATAATGGTTTTAAGGGAAAGGTCCAAGTTAAGAATATCAAAAAGGTGATTCTAGATAGTGCAGGCATTTATGTCGATTATACCTATTCAGAGGAAACCTACGACAATCAAACTATATCATTAGATTCAAAAATTACTTTTAATCTTGACTGGACAGTTAATGGTGAAGAATATGTGACCCCAAGTCATTATTGGGAAAGCTACTTACAACAAAAATCTGTAAAAAAAGAAGAGCAGAAACTCTTTAAGGAGCTTAAGAAGCAATCTTTAGGCCTTGATATCGAAGATTTCTCCTTCAGAGATCATACTACGATAGATCAAGAGGCTGGTAATCGTAAAAAGCATCTAGCTGAGGAAAACCGTAAAAATGGCAAGCATGATTTTTATGGATATTATCAAATTCCATACCAAACAATGATTGAAGAACACCTTGTCACTATGGAAATAAAAGTACATGACTCAAAAAATATTAGCAAGAAAGATTTAAAAGAGGCAGCAACTAAACTGGATGCTAGCAAGTTTCCAGACGGAGAGTACGAATTTTATTTTTTCACAACTGATGAAGATAATTACAATCACATTAGCTATACCTTTAATATACAAGATGGTAAGGTTGTCCAAGATGAAGATGATTAGCAGATATTTTACTTTCTGCCGATAATCTCGCACTCCATACTGGCGGCATAGAAGTATAGGTAATAGCTAAGTGAAAACACTAACCTCAAAACATGCAAAAACATCTCCAAAAACTAGTTGGAGATGTTTTTTATCTTACAAATTCTTTTTCTTTTTAGCTTTTTTGGTTAGGGCAAGGTCACAATTTTCAATACTTGAGATAAGGTGATTCGTCAATTGGAAGTCATCCACTTGGGGATTCAAGTCCACTTCGTAGACCAGTTGCATGCTCTCGCCCCCACCAGTGGTGTTAAGAGAAATCAAGTCACATTCGCTGGTGAAATTGAGCAATGTTTTAGTGATTTTTTGATCAATCAAGTCTTGGTAGGAGACGTTAATGGTCAGGAGCCTACGACGTTGGTTGTCGGTACGACTTTGACGATTTTCCAAAAGAAGCCAAACAGCTAAAAGAAAGACGGTAAAGAGGACGGCCAGTAGCAGATAGCCTGTTCCAGATGCCAGACCGATAATCATGGCCATGAAGACGGCGATTAGCTCCCTGGAACCACTAGTCGCTGAACGAAAACGAATGAGACTAAAGGTCCCCGCCACGGCGATAGAGGTCCCCAAACTACCATTGACAAGGAAGATAACTAGGGTCATCAAGCATGGAAGTAGGGTCAAACTGATGACAAATTCTCTGGTGTAGAGGGTTCGATATTTGTAAGTCCAGGTCAAGGCCAAGCCTAAAACAAGGCTGACCAGTAAGGCCAGCATGAGTTGAAGAGGACTGGCAGTTGCAGTCGCATCATTAAAGATAGAATTGAAGAGATTAGACATAGGCAGCAGCTCCTTTTTCTTGAACTGGATGTGGCCCGTAATCTAGACCTTGAGACTTATGATAGGCACAGCTGTATTTTGAGAATTTCTGCTCTTCCAAACCATGTTTGTCTAAGATAGCTTGAAGCCAGTCTGGCTTTTGACCAGGTGCCTTGATTTCCATGATAATCGTATCTTCATCAAGAAGGGGAAACCCATGATTTCCCTTGAAGAGACTGACGTCTTCATCACGGTAAGTCAAATTTTGGTCAAGAGTAACACGAACTTTATTGTAGGCATAGCCTTGGATAGTCTCTTTTTCTTTCATTGAAAAACGGTCGTAGTAGATATACATACGAGGTTTGAGACCTTCATCATAACGCTGGCGTAACTGATGAATGTCTTGCAAGAGCTGACGATCGGTGATTTGGCTATGATTCTTACCGTCTGTCATCAAGTTAGTGATGGCAAGCGGTGTTGAAACGAGACGAAACTTATGACCGATTCCCTCCTCATCTTTAGCTTTGACCTCTAGAAAGACCTTGCTATCAATTTGGGGATTGGCTAGGTAGGTACGCATGCGGATTTTCTCTTGACGATGATTACCATCAAGGGCATCTTGGATGACATCAAAATTATCCGTATCAAAGTAAATATTTGAAATGGTAGATGTCGGATAATCATCTTCTACCAAATACTCCTTGAGATCAGCGAGCAGGTCTTCAAGATTGTCCTTTGAGACCACATATTTTGTTTCAATACGTTTAAAACGTGTTTCCAATTGTTTAACCATGAAAAAACTCCTTTTATAGATAAGATACAAAGCCGTAAAGCAACTCCCAGGAAAATAGGGAATCTGTTGCAGGAACATCTATTTCCAAACAGTCGACTTATTGTTTTAATTCTTTTTTTATAGTAGAAAAGTTGAGAGCAAATGTATTATTTCTATAAAGCACTTACTTGCTCGCCTATTAGTCTATGGAACTTTTCTGAAAGAAGTCCTAAGCTAAACTTTCACCAAACTTAACTTAAGAAAAGTTTTAGTTAACCTTCAGAAATGTTTTAGGGAAGTTCCGTAAACTGTAATCATCAAAACGAACCCGAGAGGAAAAATATATGAAATCAAAAAAACTAAAAAAATGGACAACTTTAGTAACCTGTGCGACAGCCCTAACAGTCATGGCAGCTTGTAGCCAATCAAACAGTCAAGCAACGGGGACGACGTCAAGCACGACATCAAAAACAAGTGCTGTAACCGCAACAACTAGTAAGAAAACGACTAATAACAACAGCAACTATTTCACTTCAAAAGACCCGGACACATCTTATGATGAAAGTTCTGCCTCTAAGATTAAGTTATCAGGCTCATCTGCGGATGTTTCAGGTGATGGCGTAACGGTATCAGATTCAACCGTAACCATCTCCAAAGCTGGGACTTACGTCATTTCTGGAAAATCTGATGGTGTGCAAATCAAGGTGGATGCTGGGGATTCAGATGATGTCCATATTGTTCTAGATGGTGCTACCATGACAAATACAAATGCACCAATCAACGCTACAAAAGCCGGGCATGTCTACCTAACGCTTAAAGATGGAACCACTAGCACCCTCTCTGATTCAAGTTCTAATAGTGATGAAGATGCGGATGCCGTGATTTTCTCTAAGGGAGATTTGACCATTAATGGGTCAGGTACTCTAAACATTGATGCCAAGAAAAACAATGGTATTAAAGCAAATGACAGTCTTCATATGAATGGGGGTACCTATAAGATTACCTCAGTCGGTGATGCCTTCAATGTCAACGATGAACTTAATATCACAGGAACAACCATGACCATTGAAGCGAAAGAAGATGCCGTTAAGGTCGACAATGATGACGACACATCAGTAGGTACCATGTATCTGTCTGACAATACCATGACTATCAAGGCTGGTGACGACGGTATTCATGCCTCAGGTGACCTGATTATTGATAGCGGTACTTACAAAGTTGAAAAATCAACCGAAGGTATCCAAGGAAAATCTGTGACTATTAATGGCGGAAATATCGATGTCTATGCGACAGATGACGGTATCAATGCTGCTAATAGTAATGCCAGTCAAAGTGAGGTTTTCTTCAAGATGACTGGTGGAACCCTAAATGTTGAGGTTGGCGAGGGCGATACAGACCCAATTGACTCTAACGGCGATATTATTGTATCGGGAGGAACGATCAATTTGACTGGTCAGTCTGGCTTTGACTTTGATGGTACAGCGACCTATACCGGTGGTGACATTACTATCAATGGTGAAAAACAAACTAAGATTGAAAACTCAATGCCTGGTGGGGGTGGCCCTCAAGGTGATGGTGGTCCCCAAGGTGATGGTGGTCCCCAAGGTGGTGGGCAACCAGGTGGCTTTAGCGGAGGTCACTAAAGAATCATAGGATGAAACAGAAAGGAAGTGCCTATGTATATTATTATTCCAGCTTATGAACCAGATACTCGCCTGATTCAGGTGGTTCAAGATATTACTTTAAAACTCCTTAAATCACGCATTATTGTTGTCAATGATGGGAGTGGTCCACGCTATAACGACTATTACGATGAAACAGCTCTTTTTGGAGCTACGGTCCTTAAACACCCGATTAATAAAGGAAAAGGAGCTGCTCTAAAGACTGCTTTCGCTTATATCCAAGAAGAAGTGGTCAGCCAACATCTGTCAGCTCAACCTATAGTAACAGTTGACAGTGATGGTCAGCATCTGATTAAGGATATTGTCCGTGTAGTCAAGGCGACTGAGGAAAATCCAAGCCATCTTATCTTGGGTGCGCGTGCCTTTGTTGGTAAAGTGCCAGCACGAAGCCGCTTTGGAAATAAAGTGACTGCGGGGCTCTTTCGTCTAGTAACTGGTCAGAAGGTAACGGATACCCAGACGGGGCTTAGAGGCATGTCAACGGACCTGATTCCATGGTTGCTTAATCTAGATGGCAATCGTTTTGAGTACGAGTTTAATATGTTGCTTGAAGCCAAAAAGTCAGGCCATCAAATCTCTGAAGTCCCTATCGAGACCGTTTATCTGGAGGAAAATAAAAGTTCGCACTTTCGGCCCATTCGTGATTCCATCCGTATTTACAGCCCTTTTTTAAAGTTCTCTGGCACGGCCGTTTTGGCCTCAGTCATTGATGCAACAGCCTTATTTGTGCTCTTTGCCTTGACGAAGAATCTGCTCCTTTCGGTCGTGCTAGCTCGTGTGATTTCGGCTTCCAGCCAGTGTCTACTGAACGCCAATGTGGTCTTTAATCCGACAAGCTCCCTCTTTAGGTCGAGTGTTCGCTACTTTATGTTGGTCCTGGTCCTCTTGGCCTGTAACTATTTCTTACTTAGTAGTCTAGTTGCTATTGGTTTAGGCTTGGTTCTGGCAAAACTAGTTACAGAAACCTTGCTCTTTTTAGTTAGCTACAGGGTCCAACATAATGTGGTTTTTGCTTAATAGCTGACTTGAAAATCGCTAAGTGATTGAATAGAGATAGCTTATTCACCTCTCGATTACTTCTAAAAATTTTCCTAAAAAATAGAAAAAACTACCGTTTTCGACATTCGGTAGTTTTTAATATTTATCGAAATGTTGTTCAATTTACATTATGATTAAAAAGTTAAAAGGGCTGATAAAGTTTCCAAATGCTTAAAAAAAATATGCTATAATGAAATTGTTTGAATTATGTAGATTTTTATTCAAACGAGGAAAATGAAATGAGGACCGAAAATGGGAAAAAAGGTACATTATAAGCTTCACAAAGTTAAGAAGCAGTGGGTGACGATTGCCGTCACTTCGGCAGCACTTGCCTCTATCGTAGGTGGTGCTACAGTAGCTAATCAAAAGGTTTCAGCCGATGAAACAACGAAACCAGTTGCCTCTACGACAGCTGAAAGCGATGTTGTGGTAGAAACGCATGAAGTAGCCGCTCCTGAAGCAACTGCTACGACAGATGCGACAGCAGTAACAACTGACAAGGCTGCTGATACTACAACAGTCGAAACTCCTGCGGCAGTAACCACTGCAGCAGACACCACTACTAATACGGCAGCACCAGCAGCAACTGATCGTGCAGCAGTAGCAAATGGTGCGACAACAGAAACACCAGCTGCAACTTGGACTGCGACAGATACAACGCTTACAGTAGCTGAAAAACCAAAATCTGGTGTTACTGAAAAAGAAGAAACAGCAGCACTCTCTTTGGACAACATCAAACAAGTTGATGGTAAATACTATTATGTCAAGGAAGATGGTTCATACAAAACAAATTTTGCTGTTTCAGTTAATGGCCAGTTGCTTTACTTCGGTAAAGACGGTGCTTTGACAAGCACATCAACACACTCATTCACACCAGGTACAACTAATCTAGTTGATGCTTTCTCTTCACATAATCGTGCTTACGATTCTAAGAAAGAAAGCTTCGAGTTGGTAGATGGATACTTGACACCAAACAGCTGGTATCGTCCAGTCACTATTTTGGAAAATGGTGAAAAATGGCGTGTATCAACTGAGAAAGACTTTCGTCCACTTTTGATGGCATGGTGGCCTGATGTAGATACACAAGTTGCCTACCTCAATACTTTCTCTAAACACTTTAACCTTAACGCAACTTATTCAACCAGCCAAAGTCAATCTGAATTGAATGCAGCTGCTAAGACAATTCAAATTAAGATTGAACAAGAAATTTCAGCTAAAAAATCAACTGAATGGCTTCGTCAAGCAATTGAGTCTTTTGTAAAAGAACAAGACCAGTGGAATACTACAACTGAAAACTATACCCTTGCTGACCACCTTCAAGGGGGAGCTCTTCTTTATGTCAATAATGACAAGACACCTTGGGCAAATTCTGATTACCGTTTGCTTAACCGTACACCAAGTAACCAAGATGGTTCTCTAAATGGTACAGGAAGATATTTGGGTGGTTATGAATTCCTACTTGCCAATGACGTTGATAACTCAAATCCAGTTGTGCAAGCTGAGCAGTTGAACCAAATTCACTATCTTGTGAACTGGGGATCAATTGTTATGGGTGATAAGGATGCTAACTTTGATGGTATCCGTGTTGATGCAGTTGATAATGTTGATGCAGACCTTCTCCAAGTTTATACAAACTACTTCCGAGCAGCCTTTGGTGTGGATAAATCTGAAGCCAATGCACTCGCTCACATTTCTATCCTTGAAGCTTGGGATTTAAATGATAATGCTTATAATCAAAAACATGATGGTGCAGCCCTTGCCATGGATAATAACCTTCGTTATGCAATTATGGGTGCACTTTATGGATCAGGCTCTTCATTGAAAGATTTGATTACTAGCAGTTTGACAGACCGTACAAATAATAGTAAGTATGGAGATACACAAGCTAACTACATCTTTGCGCGTGCTCATGATAACCTTGTTCAAGATATCATTCGTGATATCGTTCAAAAAGAGATCAATCAAAAATCAGATGGTTATACCATGACTGATGCTGAATTGAAACGTGCCTTTGAAATCTATAATGAAGATATGAAGAAGGCAGAAAAACGTTATACTATTAACAATATTCCAGCTGCCTATGCTTTGATTCTTCAAAATATGGAGCAGGTAACTCGTGTTTATTATGGAGATCTTTATACGGATAACGGCCAATATATGGCTACCAAGTCTCCTTACTACGATGCTATCACAACGCTCTTGAAGAACCGTATGAAATATGTTTCAGGTGGACAATCGATGAAAGTCGACACGTTCAATGGAAAAGAAATCTTGTCATCTGTTCGTTACGGTAAAGATATTATGACTGCTGACCAAACTACGGGTGTAGCAGAAACAAGTAAACATTCTGGTATGTTGACACTTATTGCCAATAATCAGGATTTCTCACTGGGTGATGGTACGTTGAAAGTTAACATGGGTAAACTTCATGCTAACCAAGCCTACCGTCCATTACTTCTTGGTACTGATAAGGGAATTGTCACTTACGAGAATGATGCAGCTGCAGCTGGAAAAATTAAATACACCGATGCTGAAGGGAACTTGACTTTCAGTGGAGATGAAATCAAGGGATATCGAACTGTTGATATGAGAGGTTATCTTGGTGTTTGGGTACCAGTAGGTGCGCCTGATAACCAAGATATCCGTGTTAAAGGTTCAGATAAGAAACTTGACAAGACATTTTCTGCTACTGAAGCATTGGACTCACAAGTTATCTATGAAGGTTTCTCAAACTTCCAAGATTTTGTTGAAAAAGATAGCCAATATACTAATAAATTGATTGCAGAAAATGCAGAACTCTTCAAGTCATGGGGAATCACATCATTCGAGATGGCTCCTCAATTTGTATCGGCTGATGACCGTACCTTCCTTGATTCTGTTATCCAAAATGGCTATGCCTTTACTGACCGTTATGACCTTGCCATGAGTAAGAATAACAAATACGGTTCTAAAGAAGATCTTCGTGATGCCCTTAAGGCGCTTCACAAGCAAGGTATTCAAGCAATTGCTGACTGGGTTCCAGATCAACTTTACCAATTGCCAGGACAAGAAGTTGTAACAGCAACACGTGCTAATAGTTATGGTACTCCAAAGGCCAATGCTTATATCAATAACACTTTATATGTTGCAAATTCTAAATCATCAGGTAAGGACTTCCAAGCTCAATATGGTGGTGAGTTCCTTGATGAGCTCCAAAAGAAATATCCACAGTTGTTTGAAGATGTGATGATATCAACTGGTAAGAAGATTGATCCATCTGTTAAAATCAAGCAATGGTCTGCTAAGTACATGAATGGTACTAATATCCTTGGTCGTGGTAATCGTTATGTTCTCAGCAACGATGCTACTGGTCGCTATTATCAAGTTACTGATAATGGCATCTTCTTGCCAAAACCTTTGACAGACCAAGGTGGTAAGACAGGTTTCTACTATGATGGTAAGGGTATGGCCTACTTTGATAATAGTGGTTTCCAAGCTAAGAATGCTTTCATTAAATATGCTGGAAATTACTATTACTTCGATAAAGAAGGTTATATGTTGACTGGTCGTCAAGATATCGATGGTAAGACTTATTTCTTCTTGCCAAATGGTGTACAGCTTCGTGATTCTATTTATCAACAAGATGGTAAATATTATTACTTTGGTAGCTTTGGTGAGCAATACAAAGATGGTTACTTTGTATTCGATGTACCGAAAGAAGGTACTTCAGAAACAGAAGCTAAATTCCGTTATTTCTCACCAACTGGAGAAATGGCTGTTGGCTTGACTTATGCTGGTGGAGGATTGCAATACTTTGATGAAAATGGCTTCCAAGCTAAAGGTACTAAGTATGTGACTCCAGATGGGAAACTCTACTTCTTCGATAAAAATTCAGGTAATGCCTATACAAACCGTTGGGCAGAAATCGATGGTATCTGGTATGAATTCAACGATCAAGGCTATGCACAAGCTACGAAGGGTGAATTCTACACAACTGATGGCTCAACATGGTTCTACCGTGATGCAGCTGGTAAGAATGTGACAGGTGCCCTTACTTTGGACGGTCACGAATACTACTTCCGTGCAAATGGTGCCCAAGTTAAAGGTGATTTTGTTACTGAAAACGGTAAGATCAGCTACTACACTGTAGATAATGGTTACAAGGTTAAAGACAAGTTCTTCGAAGTAAACGGCAAGTGGTACCATGCTGATAAGGATGGTAACCTCGCCACAGGTCGTCAAACAATTGACCACCTTAACTATTACTTCAATGCTGATGGAAGCCAAGTCAAATCTGATTTCTTCACTCTTGATGGTGGTAAGACATGGTACTATGCCAAAGATAATGGTGAAATCGTGACAGGTGCCTATAGCATTGGCGGTAAAAACTATTACTTCAAAGAAGATGGTAGCCAAGTTAAAGGTGACTTTGTGAAGAATGCTGACGGTTCACTTTCATACTATGATAAAGATTCAGGTGAACGTATCAATAACCGTTTCTTGACAACTGGTAACAATGTTTGGTACTACTTCAAAGATGGTAAGGCTGTAACAGGACGCCAAAATATCGATGGTAAAGAGTATTACTTTGATCATTTGGGACGTCAAGTTAAAGGTAGCCCAATCAGCACACCAAAAGGAGTGGAATACTACGAATCAGTTCTTGGAGAACGTGTGACAAACACATGGATCACTTTCCAAGACGGTAAGACTGTCTTCTTCGATGAAAATGGTTATGCTGATTTTGATAAATAATCAATCAATCTAATCTTAATCTGAGAGATTAAGTGAAAAACGATATGATTTGACATGAATTTATAGGTGAAATTTCTTGAAAACGAGAATCGTTTAAAGAAATTTTGCCTTTTTTTGCTCCTTAAAGAAAAAAATCTGACAAATATCAATTTTGAGTCAGAATCGTTGTAAAAGCCATTGTATCAAGGGTTTTAGTGGTTTTTATAAAAAATAGTTTTACTTATCAAATGATATAAAAATGAGAATTGAAAGCCTATGAAATAGGTGTGTTACAAAACCTTTCTAATATTAATATTATGTTACATATATTTTATAAAAAAAACAATTAATTCGAGAAATAGTTAGAAAATAATGATATAATGTAATTGTTTGAAATCGGATAGATTTCAGTCTGATTTTGACAAATAAAATCACGGGGAAAATTATAATGGAAAATAAGGTACACTATAAGCTTCATAAAGTTAAGAAGCAATGGGTTACAATTGCAGTTGCCTCTGCAGCACTTGCTACTGTCGTAGGAGGATTGTCTGCAACAACATCTTCAGTTTCAGCGGATGAAACTCAAGTTAAGACAGTAACTCAACCAAATTCAGATACAACAGCCGATTTAGTTACTTCTACTGAAGCAACCAAAGAAGTCGATAAACGTACAAATACAAAAGAAGCAGATGTTTTGACACCTGCTAAAGAAACAAATACTGTCGAAACAGCAGCTACAACGAATACACAAGCAACAGCTGAAGCAGCTAAAACAGCAACTACTGCTGATGTAGCAGTGGCAGCTGTTCCAAATAAAGAAGCAGTTGTGACAACAGATGCACCAGCTGTTACTACTGAAAAAGCAGAAGAACAACCAGCTACAGTTAAGGCTGAAGTCGTCAATACAGAAGTTAAAGCTCCTCAAGCTGCTTTGAAAGATTCAGAAGTGGAAGCAGCACTTTCTTTGAAAAACATCAAATACACTGATGGTAAATATTACTATGTTAATGAAGATGGTTCACACAAAGAAAACTTTGCCATTACTGTAAATGGTCAATTGCTTTACTTCGGCAAAGATGGCGCCCTTACAAGTTCATCAACACACTCTTTCACACCTGGAACAACAAATATTGTTGATGGTTTCTCAATCAATAACCGTGCCTACGATTCATCTGAAGCAAGTTTTGAATTGATTAATGGTTATTTGACTGCTGATAGCTGGTACCGTCCAGTTTCTATCATCAAAGATGGTGTGACTTGGCAAGCATCAACTGCAGAAGATTTCCGTCCACTTTTGATGGCTTGGTGGCCAAATGTAGATACGCAAGTTAATTACTTGAACTACATGTCTAAAGTCTTCAACTTGGAGGCTAAGTACACAAGCACAGATAAGCAAGCAGACTTAAATCGTGCTGCTAAGGATATCCAAGTTAAGATTGAACAAAAGATTCAGGCTGAAAAATCAACACAATGGTTGCGTGAAACTATCTCTGCCTTTGTTAAGACACAACCACAGTGGAACAAAGAAACTGAAAACTATTCAAAAGGTGGAGGAGAGGATCACCTTCAAGGTGGAGCCCTTCTTTATGTGAATGACTCACGTACACCATGGGCAAATTCTAACTATCGTCTTTTGAACCGTACGGCTACTAACCAGACTGGTACGATTAATAAGTCAGTTCTTGATGAGCAGTCTGACCCAAACCACATGGGTGGCTTCGACTTCTTGCTTGCTAATGACGTAGACTTATCTAACCCAGTTGTTCAAGCGGAACAATTGAACCAAATTCACTACCTTATGAACTGGGGTTCAATTGTTATGGGTGACAAGGATGCTAACTTCGATGGTATCCGTGTCGATGCGGTAGATAATGTCAATGCTGACATGCTTCAACTCTACACAAACTATTTCCGTGAGTACTATGGTGTAAATAAATCTGAGGCGCAAGCTCTTGCTCATATCTCAGTTCTTGAAGCGTGGAGTCTTAACGACAACCATTACAATGACAAGACTGATGGTGCTGCGCTTGCCATGGAAAATAAACAACGTTTGGCCCTCCTTTTCTCATTGGCTAAACCAATTAAGGATCGTACACCAGCTGTAAGTCCTTTGTATAACAATACTTTCAATACGACTCAACGCGATTTTAAGACTGACTGGATTAACAAAGATGGAAGCACTGCCTACAACGAAGACGGTACAGCTAAACAGTCTACAATTGGTAAATACAATGAGAAATACGGAGACGCGTCAGGAAACTACGTCTTTATCCGTGCCCATGATAACAACGTTCAAGATATTATTGCTGAAATCATTAAGAAAGAAATCAATAAAAAATCAGATGGTTTCACTATCTCTGATTCTGAAATGAAGCAAGCATTTGAAATTTACAACAAAGACATGCTCAGCAGCAATAAGAAATATACCTTGAATAACATCCCTGCAGCTTATGCTGTAATGTTGCAGAACATGGAAACGATCACTCGTGTCTACTATGGAGACCTTTATACAGATGACGGTCACTATATGGAAACTAAATCACCATATCACGACACCATCGTTAACTTGATGAAGAACCGTATCAAGTATGTATCTGGTGGACAAGCGCAACGTTCTTACTGGTTGCCAACTGATGGTAAGATGGACAATTCAGATGTTGAACTTTACCGCACAAGTGAAGTCTACACTTCAGTACGTTATGGTAAAGACATCATGACAGCTGACGATACAGAAGGTTCTAAATACAGCCGTACCTCTGGTCAGGTAACTCTTGTAGTGAATAATCCAAAATTGACTTTGCATGAGTCAGCTAAACTTAATGTTGAAATGGGTAAAATCCATGCCAACCAGAAATACCGTGCTTTGATTGTTGGTACAGCTGATGGTATCAAGAACTTTACATCTGATGCAGAGGCAATCGCAGCAGGTTACGTGAAAGAAACAGACAGCAATGGTGTCTTGACTTTCGGCGCTAATGACATCAAGGGTTATGAAACATTTGATATGTCAGGTTTCGTAGCAGTTTGGGTTCCAGTCGGAGCTTCAGATGATCAAGATATCCGTGTAGCACCTTCAACAGAAGCTAAAAAAGAAGGCGAATTGACCCTTAAAGCGACTGAGGCTTATGATTCACAATTGATCTACGAAGGATTCTCAAACTTCCAAACTATCCCGGATGGTTCAGATCCTTCAGTCTATACTAACCGTAAGATTGCTGAAAATGTTGATTTGTTCAAATCATGGGGCGTAACATCATTTGAAATGGCACCACAATTTGTATCTGCCGATGACGGTACCTTCCTTGACTCAGTTATCCAAAATGGTTATGCCTTTGCAGATCGTTATGATCTTGCCATGAGTAAGAACAATAAATATGGTTCTAAAGAAGATCTTCGTGATGCTCTTAAAGCCCTTCACAAAGCGGGTATCCAAGCAATCGCTGACTGGGTTCCAGACCAAATTTACCAATTGCCAGGTAAAGAAGTCGTAACAGCGACTCGTACTGACGGTGCAGGACGTAAGATTGCAGATGCTATCATTGATCACTCACTTTATGTAGCTAACTCTAAGTCATCAGGTAGGGATTACCAAGCTCAATATGGTGGCGAATTCTTAGCTGAACTTAAAGCTAAGTACCCTAAAATGTTCACGGAAAACATGATCTCAACTGGTAAACCAATTGATGATTCTGTTAAATTGAAACAATGGAAGGCTAAATACTTCAACGGAACAAACGTTCTTGACCGCGGTGTTGGCTATGTACTTAGCGATGAAGCAACTGGTAAATATTTCACTGTCACTAAAGAAGGTAACTTCATTCCTCTTCAATTGACAGGAAATGAAAAGGCTGTTACTGGGTTCTCAAATGATGGTAAGGGAATCACTTACTTCGGTACAAGTGGTAATCAAGCTAAATCTGCCTTTGTTACTTTCAATGGAAATACCTATTACTTTGATGCACGTGGTCACATGGTTACAAATGGTGAATACTCACCAAATGGTAAAGATGTTTATCGTTTCTTGCCAAATGGTATCATGTTGAGCAATGCCTTCTATGTTGATGCTAACGGTAATACTTACCTTTATAACTATAAAGGTCAAATGTACAAGGGTGGTTACACTAAATTTGATGTAACTGAAACTGATAAAGATGGTAATGAATCTAAGGTTGTGAAATTCCGTTACTTCACTAATGAAGGTGTCATGGCTAAAGGTCTTACTGTTATCGATGGTTCCACACAATACTTTGGTGAAGATGGTTTCCAAACTAAAGATAAGTTAGCAACCTATAAAGGTAAGACTTATTACTTCGAAGCTCATACTGGTAATGCTATCAAGAACACTTGGAGGAACATCGATGGTAAATGGTACCACTTCGATGAAAATGGTGTTGCCGCTACAGGTGCTCAAGTTATCAATGGTCAAAAACTTTACTTTAATGAAGATGGAAGTCAAGTTAAAGGTGGCGTTGTTAAGAATGCAGATGGTACTTATAGTAAGTACAAAGAAGGTTCTGGAGAATTAGTTACTAACGAATTCTTCACAACTGATGGAAATGTATGGTACTATGCAGGCGCTGACGGTAAGACTGTTACAGGTGCTCAAGTTATCAATGGACAACACCTCTACTTTAAAGAAGATGGAAGCCAAGTTAAAGGTGGCGTTGTTAAGAATGCAGATGGTACCTATAGCAAGTACGATGCTGCAACAGGTGAACGTTTGACTAATGAATTCTTCACAACAGGTGATAACAATTGGTATTATATTGGTTCTAATGGTAAGACAGTAACTGGTGAAGTTAAAATCGGTGCTGATACCTATTACTTCGCTAAAGATGGTAAACAAGTAAAAGGACAAACGGTAACTGCTGGCAATGGTCGTATTAGCTATTACTATGGTGATAGTGGTAAGAAAGCCATCAGCACATGGATAGAAATCCAACCAGGAATCTACGTTTACTTTGATAAGACTGGTATTGCTTACCCACCTAGAGTGTTAAACTAATAGAATAAAATAAAAAGGAGAACTTCGGTTCTCTTTTTCTACCATTTGCCAAGTCTATCAAGGCTTTAAGTAAAAAAAGAGATAAGATAGTGGCTATTCTGAGGTTACTGTCTTATTTTTAACACTTTTTGATCCATAAATGGGCATGCTAAAAAAACACCTCATCTGGTATTTTTTGAAACAAGGTGTTACCATAATACGGCATAGACAGCCTTATCGATTTTGGGTCAAAGAGTAATCGTAAAGTTTGTTATGCGTAATGAGGTAATACATTGTTCGAATGAGACGATGTATAGAGGAAATCGTATGTGGCTTAGTTGAAGCTATTGTCGATTGTCTGTTTCGTTTCTCATAGAAATCTGCGATATGACAAGGATTGGTATGGCTAGCTGAAGCGATATTGCGAATAGATTTGTACAGAATTTTTCTTGCACAAGGATTCCCACGCTTAGTAATATGCTCTTGACCTAGGAAATCTCCCGACTCATAGTGTTTGAGATCAATACCGATAAAAGCGTTGATTTGATTAGCAGACGTAAAGCGACGAATGTCTCCTAATTCGCCAATAACGCTTGTACCCGTTGTCTCTGCGATGCCAGGAATAGAGAGAAGAATCACATATTCAGGTAGAGGTTTAGCTAACTCTATCAACTGTTCTAAAACTTGTTCTCGACGGCTTGTCAACCTTATAAGTTTCTGTGCATTATACTTAACCTCTTCTATTATAGGAGAGGTTTTTGAAATGGCAGAATAAGATTGCTTTACCAGTCCAACTAGCTTCTCAGCCAAGTTACCTACTCTGTTCTCTGAAATGCGTTTAGAGGTTGACTGGCGAATAGTCTCTTTCAACTCAACTTCCGATAATTCCAGCACCTAATGCTTTGTTGGGAAGATGGACACGAGATTCTAATATTGCTCACCTGCAGGAGTAGATAGTAGAATCTCGATTTCTGGGAAGGCGACTTGAAGAACTTTGTGCAGCCTATTCTTCGTCCTTACGATATCCTCTGTCAGATTTTGGTAGAACCGGCTAAGATCATGCAAGTTTTGATAGACTTTTTCTTGAACATAAATTGGCTTACGGTTTAAAACGAATTGTGACGAAGCTAGTTTCCCTGCGTCAATTTTATCGGTTTTCCGGACTCGTAAGCTGTCAAGTTGCTTTTTAGCTTCCAAAGGATTAAGACGTGTATAGTCATAGCTGTTTTCTTCTAGAAAAGCCTGAAGTCGACAAGAGTAGACACCATTAGCTTCGAAAATAATTTCGGGGTTTCTCACGGTCTTTAGTCCTTCAGTAGACGAGAAAATCCGATAATGTCATTAGACATAGTATAGCCATGAACCCTTTCACCATTCACAAGAATAGCGACTTCTGAGCTTGCTTTACTCACATCAATTCCAAAAACTGTCCGCATTATGTTTACCTCTTTGTCTTGAATGATTCCTTATTTTAGTGATTTCATTTTCAATACTCGACGTCTAGCGTCCAACATACTTTGATAAAATTCCATCTAAAACAGGTGTCTTGCCAGTTTTTTTACGGCGTCTAGCGCCAAAAGAAGCCACGACTTCACAAGACACCTCTACTTTAACACAAAGAAAAAGTAGTGAGTACTCACTCCCGTCGGAGATTTCTTCACTACTAATCTTAGTATGTTTTCTACAGGCGGCAGGTCTAGTTGATGACCATGAGAATGATTGTGAATGGAAAAGCGGAAGTTAGTGAGTGCAGCGTTTAATTATCTGAGAATAGAGAAAAAGCTGAGAAACTCATCTCAGCTTTTTATACATACTATTAAATTTGTTAAAGTGAAGTCAAAAAAGTGAGTCCACCCAAAATCACACCAGCTGAGTTTGGAATAATTAGTATCCAATCTTTCTTGGGTTCTTTTGTCCATCCATAAAGAACCCAAATTAAACAAGATACTGCTGCGGATAAAGGCTGGAATGGTTGAGCTTTGTTGCCTTGTAAATTGGCAAAAATTTGTGGGATGTAGGCGATAAATACAATAATCCCGATAAAGGCCCCAATGGAACCGACAATTTGATTTATTTTTTGTTTAGTCATATATACCTCCAATTGTAGAGTATCAAAATGATTGAAAATAGGCAAGGAATATGGTCATTTGTTGTTATTTTCTGTACAAAATAGAATAAAATGTTTATATCTATATTTTGCAGAGGATAGTATACAATATGTTGTGTAAACACAAAAAGGAATAAATCCGTTATAGTAGAGTTGCGAAACATTACTAGAAAGAGATTTATTCCTATGACTCAGTTTAGCACAGAACTACTTAACTTCTTAGCCCAAAAGCAAGATATTGATGAATTTTTCCGTACTTCTCTTGAAACGGCGATGAATGATCCGCTTCAAGCAGAATTGTCAGCCCTTTTAGGGTATGAGCCTTACGATAAAGTAGGCTATAATTCTGGTAATAGTCGTAATGGAAACTTTAGTCCAGCTTTGATCCCCTCTTATGGACGTCGAGATGACCACTTGGAAGAGATGGTTATCAAACTCTATCAAACCAGCGTAACGACTCGAGAAATTAGCGACATCATCGAGCGAATGGATGGTCATCACTATAGTCCTGCCACAATTTCTAATATCTCAAAAACAACTCAGGAGAATGTCTCTGCTTTTCATGAGAGAAGCTTAGAAGCCAATTACTCTGTTTTATTTCTTGATGGAACCTATCTTCCATTAAGACGTGGAGCCGTTAATAAAGAATGTATTCATATCGCACTTGGCATTACACCAGAAGGACAGAAGGTTGTTCTTGGATATGAAATCGCCCCAAATGAAAACAATGATTCATGGTCCACCCTGTTAGATAAGCTTCAAAAACAAGGCATTCAACAGGTTTCTCATGTAGCGACCGATTGCTTCAAGGGGCTTGAGCAGATGATCAGTCAGGCTTACCCATTAGCTAAACAACAACGTTGCTTAATTCATATTAGTCGAAATCTAGCTAGTAAAGTGAAACGAGCAGATAGAGCGGTTATTTTGAAGCAATTTAAAACGATTTATCGTACTGAAAATTTAGAAATAGCAGTCCTGGCTTTGGAGGACTTTATCGCTGAATGGAAACCAAAGTATAGGAAAGTCATGGAAAGTCTGGAGAATACGGATAATCTTTTAACTTTTTATCAGTTTCCCTACCAGATTTGGAACAGCATTAATTCGACAAACCTCATTGAGTCTCTTAACAAAGAAATCAAACGTCAAACGAAAAAGCAGGTTCTTTTCCCTAACGAGGAGACTCTGAAACGTTACTTAGTTACTTTGTTTAAAGATTATAATTTCAAGCAAAGTCAACGAATCCATAGAGGGTTTGGCCAATGTTCTGACACACTTGAAAGCTTATTTGATTAACATTCTTCAACTCTACTTGAGTGTTTACACAAAATTATTGACAGTATCCAATTCGATTACATGACAATTATTTAATCTTTCATTAAGATAGTAAAAAACTCGTTAAAATAAGATTTATCAAGTTTTTTTGGCGCTAAAAAATGATATAATGAATGAGTCTTTAAGGTGTAGATTTTTAGACAAAAAATATATTGGGGAAAAATTGAATATGGAAAATAAAGTACGCTATAAACTGCACAAAGTGAAGAAGCAATGGGTTACTTTAGCGGTTGCTTCAGTAGCCTTGGCTACCATTGTTGGTGCTAGTGTTACCACGTCTTCACTTGTTTCGGCAGAAGAAATAAATAATACTAATGGATCACCTTCAACAACTACAGTCGGGGAAAATACAAATCCTGTGGTTGAAAAAGAGGTAGGCACAACAACAGAGGTGGCAAATACTTCAAATGCCACAACAACAGACCGAGCAGCAGTTACTGCTGATAAACCAGCTGAAACGACAGTTCAACCAAATTCAGGAGCAACTAGTGATAGAGCTGCAGCAGTAGAGGTTGAAGCCAAACCTGAAACGACTGCTAAGCCAGAAGTAGCCGCTAAACCAGAAACAGCTACAACATCTGAAGTAGCTGCAAATGCTGGAGTAGCCGCTCCAACGACTGAGAAGTCTAAAGAGCTTTCTGAAGCTGAAATTAAAGCTGCAGTCTCACTCGATAATATTAAAAAAGAAAAAGATGGTAAATATTACTATCTTTTAGAAGATGGATCACATAAGAAAAACTTTGCCATTACTGTAAATGGTCAGGTCCTTTATTTTGATGAGAATGGTGTCCTTTCAAGCACATCAACTTATTCATTCACACAAGAAACAACAAATCTTGTCACTGATTTTACTAAAAACAATGCTGCCTACGATTCAACAAAAGCAAGCTTTGAACTTGTTGATGGTTATTTGACAGCTGATAGTTGGTACCGTCCAAAAGAAATCCTTGAAGCAGGAACAACTTGGAAAGCGTCAACTGAAAAAGATTTTCGCCCACTTTTGATGTCTTGGTGGCCTGATAAGGATACTCAAGTAGCTTACTTGAACTACATGACTAAGGCTCTTAGCAATGGTGAAGAAACAAAAGATGTCTTTACGATTGAAAATTCTCAAGCTAGCTTGAATGCCGCTGCTCAAATCATTCAACGTAAGATTGAGGTTAAGATTGCTGCTAATAAGTCAACAGACTGGTTGCGTCAGTCAATCGAGGCCTTTGTTAAAGACCAAGATAAATGGGACATTAACTCTGAATCTCCAGGTAAAGAACACTTCCAAAAAGGGGCTCTCCTCTTTGTTAATAGTGATTTAACGAAGTGGGCTAACTCAGACTACCGTAAACTTGACCAAACGGCAACAAGTCGTTTGGCAAACGATAAGATCAAGAGTGGTAGTGATGCTGGTTATGAGTTCTTGCTTTCAAGCGATATCGACAACTCAAACCCAATTGTGCAAGCTGAAATGCTTAACCAATTGTATTACTTCATGAACTGGGGACAAATCGTCTTTGGTGACAAGGACAAAGATGCTCACTTTGATGGTATCCGTGTTGATGCTGTGGACAATGTCAGCATCGATATGCTTCAATTAGTGTCTTCATACATGAAGGCTGCTTACAAGGTCAATGAGTCTGAAGCACGTGCCCTTGCTAATATCTCAATTCTTGAAGCTTGGTCTCAAAACGACCCATATTATGTGGACGAACATAATACAGCTGCCCTTTCTATGGATAATGGTCTCCGTTTGTCTATTGTTCATGGATTGACTCGTCCAGTAACTAATAAAGGTACAGGTGCTCGTAATGCATCAATGAAGGACCTTATTAACGGTGGTTATTTCGGTTTTTCAAACCGTGCGGAAGTTACATCATATGATCAACTTGGTTTTGCAACCTATCTCTTTGTTCGTGCACACGACTCAGAAGTTCAAACGGTTATCGCAGACATTATCAGCAAAAAAATTGATCCTACAACAGATGGATTTACTTTTACATTAGATCAATTGAAACAAGCTTTTGACATTTATAATGCTGATATGTTGAAAGTGGATAAGGAATATACGCATTCAAATATTCCTGGAGCTTATGCTTTGATGCTTCAAACAATGGGTGCAGCAACACGTGTTTATTATGGAGACTTGTATACTGATAATGGTCAGTACATGGCTAAGAAATCACCATACTTTGATCAAATCACAACTCTTCTTAAAGCGCGTCCTAAATATGTAGCTGGTGGACAAACATCTTATATCCACAATCTTGCTGGAGATGGCGTATCGTCTGCTAAAGACAATAAAGAAGTTTTGGTTTCTGTCCGTTATGGTCAAGATTTGATGTCTAAGACTGATACAGAAGGTGGAAAATACGGTCGTAATTCTGGTATGTTGACCCTCATTGCTAATAACCCAGATTTGAAATTAGCAGATGGTGAAACAATTACTGTAAATATGGGTGCAGCCCACAAGAACCAAGCCTACCGTCCACTCTTGCTTGGTACGGATAAAGGTATCGTGTCCTCATTGAATGATTCAGATACTAAGATTGTTAAATACACAGATGCACAAGGAAATCTTGTCTTCACAGCTGATGAAATCAAAGGCTTTAAGACTGTTGATATGAGTGGTTACCTTTCAGTTTGGGTACCAGTAGGTGCGACTGACGATCAAAACGTTCTTGCCAAACCATCAACAAAAGCCTACAAAGAAGGGGATAAGGTTTATAGCTCTTCTGCAGCACTTGAAGCACAAGTGATTTACGAAGGTTTCTCAAACTTCCAAGACTTTGTCAAAGAGGATAGTCAATATACTAACAAATTGATTGCAGCTAACGCAGACCTCTTCAAGTCATGGGGTATTACGTCATTTGAGATTGCACCTCAATATGTCTCATCTAAGGATGGCACTTTCCTTGATTCTATTATTGAAAATGGTTATGCCTTCACAGACCGTTACGACTTTGCCATGAGCAAAAACAATAAATATGGTTCAAAAGAAGATCTTCGTGATGCCCTCAAGGCTCTTCACAAACAAGGTATTCAAGTCATTGCTGACTGGGTTCCAGACCAATTGTATACTCTCCCAGGTAAAGAAGTAGTGACAGCTACTCGTACAGATACGCATGGTAAGGTGCTTGATGATACTAGCTTGGTTAATAAGCTCTATGTGACAAATACCAAGTCATCAGGAAATGATTTCCAAGCACAGTATGGTGGGGCCTTCCTCGACAAACTTCAAAAACTTTATCCAGAAATCTTCAAAGAAGTTATGGAAGCGTCAGGTAAGACAATTGATCCATCTGTGAAGATTAAACAATGGGAAGCTAAGTACTTTAACGGTACAAACATCCAAAAACGTGGTTCAGACTACGTTCTCAGCGATGGTAAATTGTACTTCACCGTTAACGATAAAGGTACCTTCCTTCCAGCTGCCTTGACTGGTGATACAAAAGCTAAAACTGGATTTGCTTATGATGGTACAGGGGTAACTTATTATACAACATCTGGTACTCAAGCTAAGAGTCAATTTGTGACATATAATGGCAAACAGTACTACTTTAACGATAAGGGTTACCTTGTAACTGGTGAACAAGCTATCGACGGTTCAAACTATTTCTTCTTGCCAAATGGTGTTATGTTTACTGATGGTGTTATTAAAAATGCCAAAGGTCAATCATTGGTTTATGGTAAGTCAGGTAAATTGACGACTCAAACTGGTTGGAAAGAAGTTACTGTTAAAGATGATAGTGGTAAGGAAGAGAAATTCTACCAATACTTCTTCAAAGGTGGCATCATGGCTACTGGTTTGACTGAAGTAGAAGGTAAGGAAAAATACTTCTATGACAATGGTTACCAAGCTAAAGGCATCTTCATTCCTACAAAAGATGGACATTTGATGTTCTTCTGTGGCGATTCAGGTGAACGTAAGTACTCAGGCTTCTTTGAACAAGATGGTAACTGGTACTACGCTAATGATAAGGGCTATGTTGCCACTGGATTTACTAAGGTAGGCAAACAAAACCTTTACTTCAATGAAAAAGGTGTTCAAGTTAAGAACCGCTTCTTCCAAGTTGGTGATGCTACATACTATGCAAATAACGAAGGTGATGTTCTTCGTGGTGCGCAAACCATCAATGGTGACGAGCTCTACTTTGATGAGTCAGGTAAACAAGTTAAAGGTGAGTTCGTGAACAATCCTGATGGAACGACTTCATACTACGATGCCATTACAGGTGTGAAACTTGTGGATACATCACTAGTAGTTAATGGTCAAACCTTTAATATCGATGCTAAGGGTGTTGTGACTAAGGCACATACACCAGGCTTCTATACTACAGGGGACAACAACTGGTTCTATGCAGATTCACATGGACGTAATGTCACAGGTGCTCAGATTATCAATGGTCAACATCTCTACTTTGATGCAAATGGTCGTCAAGTTAAGGGTGGCTTCGTAATGAACACTGACGGTAGTCGTTCATTCTACCATTGGAATACTGGTGATAAATTGGTATCAACCTTCTTCACTACCGGTCATGATAGATGGTATTATGCTGATGATAAGGGAAATGTCGTTACAGGAGCTCAAGTGATTAACGGTCAAAAACTCTTCTTTGCTACTGATGGTAAACAGGTTAAAGGTGACTTTGCAACAAATGCGAATGGCAGCCGTTCATACTACCATGGAGCTACTGGTAATAAGTTAGTATCAACCTTCTTCACTACTGGAGACAACAACTGGTATTATGCTGATGCCAAAGGTGAACTTGTTGTTGGCGAACAGACGATCAACGGCCAAAACCTTTACTTTGACCAAACTGGTAAGCAAGTGAAAGGTGCAACAGCTGCGAATCCTGATGGCTCAATCTCTTACTATGATGTTCATACAGGGGAAAAGGCTATTAATCGTTGGGTTAAAATTCCTTCAGGGCAATGGGTATACTTCAATGCTCAAGGAAAAGGCTACGTGTCAAATTAAGATTAATGAATGAAAGAAGTCAATCACTTTTGTGGTGGCTTTTTTCGTAAAAAATTGTCTAACTTTTATACATTCAGGTCATTTGTCTGGCCAAAAAAGTGGTATAATAACTCTTGCTAAATCTTTATTTTGGAGTACACATGGCTAAGTCAAAAAATACTATTGAAAGTCGGATAGATTACTCGATTCTCCTGCCAGTTCTCATATTGCTACTGGTTGGCCTGGTTTCGATATTTATCGCGACAAATTTTGATTACCCAAAGAATCTTGTGCAAGTCATGTCTCAGCAAGTACTATGGATTTTTCTAGGTTCAGTACTTGCTTTTGTTGTCATGTTATTTAATACAGAGTTTCTTTGGAAGGTAACCCCCTGGCTCTATATTTTCGGTCTGGGGCTTATGGTTCTACCTCTCGTTTTCTATTCCCCTGCTTTGGTAGCTTCGACGGGAGCAAAAAACTGGGTAAGCATTGGATCAGTCACCCTTTTTCAACCATCTGAATTTATGAAGATATCCTACATCCTTTTTCTATCAAGAATAGGTGTTTGGGCTAAGCAAGGTAAGGAAGTGACCAACCTTCAGGATGACTGGTTATTGCTCTTCCAATATGTTGCAGTCACGCTCCCTGTTTTAGGTTTACTGGTTCTTCAAGGAGATATGGGGACTGCCTTAGTCTTTCTGGCTATTTTAGCCGGTATCGTAGTGGTCTCGGGGATATCCTGGCGTATTATCTTGCCGGTAGTTCTAGCTTTTGCAACAGGATTAGCCTTGTTTGTAATGGTATTTACCACAGATTGGGGTAAGGAAGCCATGCTCAAGATGGGGGTGCAAACCTACCAGATTAACCGTATCTCAGCTTGGTTGGATCCCTTCACTTATGCAGATGGTATCGCCTTTCAACAGACCCAAGGGATGATTTCGATTGGTACTGGAGGAATCTATGGTAAAGGCTTTAATCATCTGGAGTTGAACGTACCGGTTCGTGAGAGTGACATGATTTTCACAGTCATTGCGGAAGATTTTGGTTTGGTAGGCGGTGGATTGGTTCTTTTAACCTATCTCTTCCTCATTTACCGCATGTTGCGAGTGACGTTTAAGTCTAACAATCGTTTCTATACCTTTATTTCGACAGGTTTTATCATGATGATTGTCTTCCATATTTTTGAAAATATTGGGGCAGCAGTGGGAATTCTTCCTTTGACAGGTATTCCTTTGCCCTTTATTTCACAAGGGGGATCATCGCTCATCTCTAACTTGATTGGTGTTGGTTTGGTGCTTTCAATGGCTTATCAGACTAACCTCAACGAGGAAAATAAAATTCTCCTGGCTATGTCTCGTCGTATGCGTACGTCTGGAACTAGTCAAGTGAAACCTGTTTCTAAGAGCAAGTCTAAGAAAAACAAGCCTTCGAAGAGTGTTACTATGGCCACTCAAGAATTGGGCAAGGCTAAAGATAAGGTTGATAAGGCCACTGAGAAAATGCGTCAAACCATTTCTCAAAATACGCCAAGCATTCATCAAGGCAAGCGTCGTAAGGGTTCGAAAAAGAAACCGACACGTAAACATTAAGAGAAAGCAAGTTGGTTAATCCAACTTGTTTTTCTTTGAAAAAAATTAAGGTCTGTGACCTTTTCTTTGCCCCTGCCTGTGGTATAATAGAAGTCGACTATTTCGAAAAGGGGTTTGCTATGATAGAGACAGCCAAACAGCAAGAACGTGCTATTTTAGTAGGTGTTGAATTGCAAGAAACAGAGCATTTTGACATGTCAATGGAGGAACTTGCCAGTCTTGCCAAAACTGCAGGAGCAGAGGTTGTAGCTAGCTATACCCAAAAACGTGAACGCTATGATAGTAAGTCTTTCGTAGGTTCAGGAAAATTAGAAGAAATCAAGGCTATGGTGGATGCGGATGAGATTAGCACTGTCATCGTCAATAACCGTTTAACGCCTCGTCAAAATACCAATCTTGAAGCAGCATTTGGCGTAAAAGTTATTGATCGTATGCAATTAATTTTGGATATCTTTGCCATGAGGGCTAGAAGCCATGAAGGAAAACTTCAGGTTCACTTAGCTCAACTAAAATACATGTTGCCCCGTTTAGCTGGTCAAGGGATTATGCTCAGCCGTCAAGCAGGGGGCATTGGTAGCCGTGGACCTGGTGAAAGTCAGTTGGAGCTCAATCGTCGTTCGATTCGTAACCAGATTGCTGATATTGAACGCCAGTTAAAGATTGTTGAGAAGAACCGAGAAACCATTCGCGAAAAGCGTGTTGATTCAAGTACCTTTAAAATTGGTTTGATTGGTTATACCAATGCTGGGAAATCAACGATCATGAACCTAATGACGGATGATAAGCAATATGAGGCTAATGAACTTTTCGCGACCTTGGATGCAACGACTAAGAAAATTTACTTAAAGGATCAGTTTCAAGTGACCTTGACAGATACGGTTGGTTTTATCCAGGACTTGCCAACAGAATTGGTTGCTGCCTTTAAGTCAACTCTTGAAGAAAGTCGTAATGTGGACCTTCTTTTGCATGTTATTGATGCGAGTGATCCTAATCACGAAGAGCATGAAAAGGTGGTCTTAGACATTCTCAAAGACTTAGACATGACTGATATCCCTCGTCTAGCAATTTACAATAAGATGGATGTAGCTGATAACCTAGTAGCAACAGTCTTTCCTAATGTTCGCCTCTCAGCACGTGACAAGGGAAGTCGTGAGGCCCTCAGAAGACTCTTGATTGACGAAATTCAACAGATTTTTGAACCCTTTAGTATTAAGGTCCATCAGGATCAAGCTTATAAACTTTATCAATTGAGTCAATTAGCCTTGCTAGATAGCTACACTTTTGAGACAGAAGTGGAAGAAATTACAGGTTATATTTCACCGAAAAATAAATGGAAATTGGAAGAATTTTATGACTGATTATATGGATTTAGCTTTAAAATATGGTGGTTTTACAAGTTTAGATAAGGTCTATTTAGAAAATACCTTGTCAGACCTTTCTGACAGTCAAAAATTGGCTTTCATTACGCCACCACCAAGCGTGATTAATGCTTATTTTGCAGAGATTTACCAAAAACAATCTCCTGAAGCAGCGACGGAATACTATTTGGACCTTTCAAAGGAGTTGAACCTCTTTAACCCTGAACCATCTTTTGATGAGCACAAGCCTTTTATTCGTCTCAATCTGTCAGGAAAATCTTATGGATTTTGCTATGAAAATGCTGATGAGGTGGCCTTAGTCTTTGCCGAGCATTTAGAGGTTCCAACGGCTAGCATTTTGTTTGAGCTTGCTCAAGTTTTCCCGCAGTATAAGGTTTATCTTGAAGGCACTCAAATTAAGATGACCAAGGTTGATTTTGATGAAGAAGTATTGGAAGAGTTAACACCTGAGACACAGTTACTTAGTCGTGTAACTAAATTGAAGGAAAATGTCATTAAGTTGGCTAGCTTCAATCAAGACGAATTAGTGGAACTTTTGTCTCAATATAAAGGGCAAACTGTTTATTATGGCTTTGCTCAGCGTGAATGCCTGGCTTATATTGTCCAGAAATAAGAAGAACGATAGATAGAAAGTATAGGAAGTCATGGAATTACAATTTTTAGGGACGGGTGCCGGGCAGCCCTCCAAGGCCCGTAACGTGTCGAGTCTGGTTCTGAAGTTACTCGATGAAATCAATGAGGTCTGGATGTTTGACTGTGGAGAAGGTACCCAACGTCAGATTTTAGAAACAACAATCAAACCTCGTAAAGTTAAAAAAATCTTTATCACACATATGCATGGAGACCATATCTTTGGCCTACCTGGTTTCTTGGCTAGCCGTTCTTTCCAATCGAGTGAAGAACAAACAGATTTAGAGGTTTATGGTCCAGTCGGCATTAAACAATATGTTATGACTAGTCTTCGTACCTCTGGAACACGCCTCCCTTACCATGTGCATTTTAAGGAAATTGATGAGCATAAGCTTGGCTTGGTTATGGAAAATGACAAGTTCGCTGTTTATGCAGATAAGTTGGATCATACCATTTTTTGTATTGGTTACCGTGTGGTTCAAAAGGATCTTGAAGGAACCTTGGATGCTGAGGCCCTTAAAGCAGCAGGTGTGCCATTTGGACCACTTTTTGGTCAAATTAAGAATGGTCAAGATGTGGTTCTTGAAGATGGAACGAAAATCATTGCCAAGGACTTCATTTCCGCACCTAAGAAAGGTAAGGTTATCACTATCTTAGGTGATACCCGTAAGACAAATGCCAGTGTTCGTCTTGGATTGGGGGCAGATGTCTTGGTTCATGAGTCTACTTATGGGAAGGGCGATGAAAAAATTGCCAAGAGCCATGGGCATTCAACCAATATGCAAGCAGCACAGGTCGCTAAAGATGCGTCAGCTAAACGCCTTCTTCTAAATCACCTATCAGCACGTTTCATGGGGCGTGATATCGGTAAGATGGCAGCAGATGCTAAAACAATTTTCGAAAACACCCACATCGTTCGTGACTTGGAAGAGGTAGAAATCTAATGGCTAAACAACGTATTATTGCTATTACTGGTGCCTCAGGAGGCCTTGCTCAAGAAATTGTCAAGCAGCTCTCACCCAGTGATGGTATTATCCTCTTAGGACGAGACAAGGACAAACTTGAGAAATGTTATCGCCATGTGGAAAATAAAACCTGCCTTGCCATTGACCTAAGAGACGACAGGGCCATTAAAGAGATTGTCGATTATCTCTATCAACGATTTGGACGTATTGACGTCTTTATCAATAATGCTGGTTTCGGTGAATTCAAGTCTTATGATAACTACACTAGCCAAGAAGTCCGTGATATGTTTGATATCAATACCTTTGCGACGATGACCTTTTCACGTTTGATGGCTGAGAAAATGGTGGAGCAAGGCCATGGTCATATCATCAACATCGCCAGTATGGCGGGGAAAATTGCGACAGCCAACTCAAGTGTCTATGCAGCGACAAAGTTTGCGGTAATTGGCTTCTCAGATGCCCTGCGTCTAGAGCTAGCTGATAAAGGAGTCTATGTGACTACGGTCAATCCAGGTCCAATTGAGACATCTTTCTTCAATCAAGCTGATCCCTCTGGAGCTTATCTTGAGAGTGTTAAGAAATTTGTCCTCAGTCCTAAATACGTGGCTAAAAAGATTGTCCGTATTCTGGGCAAAAATAAACGTGAACTCAATCTTCCTAGGCTATTGAATGTTGCCCATAAACTCTATACCCTTTTCCCTCGTATCTCGGACAAACTAGCTACCAATGTGTTTAACTACAAATAGGAGGATACTAGATGGCCGCAAATATCCAAGCGTATTTAGAGAATCTCAAGCAACCCTGGGGTCAAATCTATTATGATATTCTTTTTGACCAATTACAGGACATCAAGGGGAAGCGAGTTCTTGATTTTGGCAGTGGCTTTGGCCTTGTGGCCAACCACTTGGCTCAAGAAAATCAAGTTCTAGCTGTAGAACCCAATGAAGAAATGGTGGCCTTGCGGCCCCAGAATCACCCCTATCAGCAACTAGTCGGGAGTCTGGATCAGTTAGAAAGCTTTGAGGATGCTAGCTTTGATGTCATTCTCTGCCACAATGTCTTAGAGTATGTAGAGGATCGCAAGGTGGTTCTCAAGGAATTCACCCGCCTCTTGAAACCAGGTGGCCTGCTCTCTATCGTCAAGCACAATGAAGTCGGACGCGTCCTGCAGACCGTCGTCTTTGAAAATGATACTCAGAAAGCGCTTGATCTCCTAGCAGGTCAGAATCTGGAAACCCACTCCATGGGCTTGGCCCAGGCCTATGATCTAGATAGAGCAGTAGAAGACCTAGCCCTCGAAGTTCAGGACTACCAAGGAATTCGTGTCTTTTACGCCTTGCAGGACAATCACTTTAAAGGACAAGAAGGCTGGCGAGAGTCTATGCTCAAGATGGAGCTGGCCGTTTGCCAAGAGTCCCCTTACAGAGATATCGCCTTCTTCCAGCACTATACCTTAAAAAGGAGTTAAGATGTTAAATTATAAAAAAGAGATTCCAGCGATAACAGACCTACTCGCACTGTACAGTTCAGTCGGCTGGACCAATTATACTAACAATCCAACCATGCTAGAAGAAGCTGTCAAAGCCAGTCTATGGCAGTTGGCGGTCTATGATAAGGAAGAGTTAGTAGCCTACATTCGCTTGGTAGGAGATGGGCACTCTGTCCTTTTGGTGCAGGACCTCTTGGTGCGACCAGATTACCAGCGCCAAGGCATCGGAAAAAAACTCTTAGAAAAGGCTTTAGAGACGTTCCCCCATGTCTATCAACGGCTCCTTGTCACTGAACGTAGCGAGAAAAATTTAGCCTTTTACCAGTCCCTGGGATTTGTCGAACTTTCAGAGCAAGCTTGTACAGGGATGATTTATAAATATTGATGTAGAGGATTTCCAAATAGGGAATCTTTTTCTTGTTTTTCCTAATATTACTTGAAAATGATAGTAGAATAGAGTTAGTTAACGTAAAGAGGATAAAGGAATATCTGAGAAAACACAAGTCAAAAAGGGAGCAATATCCAGACTATTATTTTGTCTAGAAAAGCAGGTCTTGATTGGAAATGTACCACAAGTCTAAGCAACTTACGATGTTTGACATTCTCTTTTTAGGAAACTTAGCTTTCTATCCACTATGATAAATTTTTTCATGTTATAATAGATAGACTAGATGACAGGGAGAAAAGATAAAAACATGATTACATCAACGTATGATTGGAAAATAAACACAAAAGAGCCAGATGCTGGCTTTTTTAAACTTGCCAAAGAACATGGGCTGGCAGAAACTGCAGCCAAGATTGCCTATGAACGAGGCATTACGACAGAAGAGGCTCTTGAAGGCTTTCTAAAGGCTGATTTATCACACCTTCATGATCCTTATCTTCTTCATGATATGGATAAGGCGGTGGCTAGAATTCGTCAGGCTATTGAAAATTATGAGCAAATCTTAGTCTATGGAGACTATGATGCGGATGGGATGACGTCAGCATCGATTGTCAAGGAAGCTCTTGAAATGATGGGCGCTGAAGCTCGAGTCTATTTGCCTAACCGTTTTACAGATGGTTATGGGCCAAATGAAAGTGTCTACAAGTACTTCATTGAACAGGAAGGCATTTCACTCATTGTTACAGTGGATAATGGGGTAGCGGGGAATGAGGCTATCGCTTATGCGCAAGAGCAAGGTGTGGACGTTATCGTTACAGACCATCACAGTATGCCGGCACAGCTTCCAGATGCCTATGCTATTGTCCATCCAGAGCATCCAGATGCCGATTATCCTTTTAAGTATTTGGCAGGTTGTGGTGTAGCTTTCAAATTGGCAACTGCCCTCCTTGAAACTATTCCTACTGAGATGTTGGACTTGGTAGCCATTGGTACCATTGCCGATATGGTTAGCCTAACGGATGAAAATCGTATTATGGTCAAGGTCGGCCTGGAAATTCTAAAGACTACTGAGCGTATTGGACTGCAAGAGTTACTCCGTATTTCAGATGTAGACCCAACAACGATTTCTGAAGAAACGGTAGGATTTAAGCTGGCCCCTCAACTCAATGCCTTGGGGCGCTTAGATGATCCAAATCCAGCCATTGAACTGCTGACCGGATTTGACGATGAAGAAGCCCAAGCCATTGCTCTGGAAATCAATGCTAAAAATGAAGAACGTAAGGAAGTTGTTCAAAAAATCTTTGATGAAGCCATGACTATGGTGGATTTGGATAAACCTGTTCAGGTTTTGGCCAAGGAAGGTTGGCATCCTGGCGTTCTAGGTATTGTGGCGGGGCGTATCATGGAACAAATCAGTCAGACAGTAGTGGTTTTGAATATTGAAGATGGCTTGGCTAAGGGTTCCGCTCGTAGTTTGGAATCTATCAATATCTTCCATGCCCTTGATGACCATCGAGACATCTTTACTGCTTTTGGAGGACATGCTGGAGCGGCGGGGATGACCCTTCCTGAAGAAAATCTTGGACGACTATCAGAGATTTTGTGTCATTATGTCTACGATAATGACATTGATACGAGTGCCAAAAATACGTTAAATTTAGACGAGGAGCTCCAGCTCAGTGAGCTTAGCTTGGATACCATCAAGAGCCTTGAAAAATTAGCACCTTTTGGTATGGACAATAAAAAGCCAGTCTTTTGGCTACATGATATTACCGTTACTCAAGCTAGGACTATGGGACAAAACGGAGCCCATCTTAAGTTTAAGGTTAAGCAAGGAAAGGATAGTTTTGATGTTGTGGCCTTTAATAAAGGTCATTTGCTTCAAGAATTCCAACAAGCTCAGGGGTTGGAATTAGCAGTGACCCTGTCCGTTAATGTATGGAATGGTCAGACAACGCTCCAGCTCATGCTAGAAGATGCGCGTGTGGATGGTGTTCAGTTATTTGATTTTCGCTCAAAAAATATGGCACTACCTGAAGGCCTACCAACGGTAGAAGAAGCATCAGACACTGAACCTGCGGTTGTCCTCAACACCTTACCTGATTCAGCAACGGAATTAAAAGAGTGGTTTGAAGGTAAAGATTTCCAGGCTATCTATTTTAAAAATAGTATTAAGGAAACCTATTATCTGACAGGTTATGGAACTAGAGAGCAATTTGCAAGACTCTATAAAACCATTTACCAATTCCCAGAATTCGATGTTCGCTATAAACTGGATGAGCTCAGTCATTACCTTAAAATCGATAAGATACTTCTGATTAAGATGATTCAGATTTTTGATGAATTGGATTTTGTGACTATTGATAATGGTGTTATGACAGTCAATAAAGAAGCTGAAAAACGTGAGATTGAGGACAGCAAGATTTTCCAAGATCTTAAACATCTCGTCAAGTTCCAAGAACTCATGGCTCTGGGAACACCACAGGAAATTTATGACTGGCTTTATAAGTAGGAGAAGTACTTAATCCAAAGGATTCGTCTTGAAATGAGGGTTAGCATTTTCTAAATCTGAAGATTCATGCTATAATGATATGTAAATATTTTTTTGGCGAAAAGCCTATAGGAAGAACAAATGAAATTAGAAGATTATATTGCATCTATTGAAAACTACCCTAAAGAAGGGGTTACTTTCCGTGATATTAGTCCTTTGATGGCTGATGGAAATGCTTATAGCTATGCTATCCGTGAAATCGTTCAGTATGCGACTGATAAGAAGATTGACATGATTGTTGGTCCTGAAGCGCGTGGTTTCATCGTTGGTTGTCCAGTTGCTTTTGAACTTGGTATTGGCTTTGCTCCAGTTCGTAAACCTGGTAAATTGCCACGTGAAGTGATTTCAGCAGATTACGAAAAAGAGTATGGTGTCGATACACTTTGTATGCATGCTGATGCAATCAAACCAGGTCAACGTGTACTTATCGTTGATGATCTCTTGGCGACTGGTGGTACCGTCAAAGCTACAATTGAAATGATTGAGCGCCTAGGTGGTGTCGTTGCTGGCTGTGCCTTCTTGATTGAGCTTGATGGTCTTGATGGACGCAAAGCTATTGAAGGTTACGATACTAAAGTATTGATGAACTTCCCAGGATAAATCTATCTATGAATTAACAAAAGGCCTTAGGGCCTTTTTAACTCTTTTAAAACAAAGGTGGCCTCTAAATATAGTTTAAAGCTATAGCTAACTAGAGAAAATATATATTTGATAACAATACCTCCCCGGTTTATAATATGAAGATAGAATAAATAAGGATGGAGATATTGTTATGCCTATAAAACTTGATAATAAGTTACCAGCTCTTGATGTATTGCGTTCGGAAAATGTCTTCATCATGGATGAGAACAGAGCTAGTAGCCAGGATATTCGACCAATGGAGGTCTTAATCCTTAACCTTATGCCAACTAAAGAAGTGACAGAAACTCAGTTACTACGTCTTTTGGCTAATACCCCACTTCAAATTAACGTCGAGTTTCTTTATATGGCTAGTCATAAGTCAAAAAATACCCATGCCGAACACATGGAAACCTTTTATAAGACTTTTGATGAAATTAAGCATAAGTATTATGATGGTCTCATCGTAACAGGAGCTCCTGTTGAGCAAATGCCTTTTGAAGAAGTTGATTATTGGCAAGAATTAACACAGGTGTTTGATTGGTCTAAAAAGCATGTCTATTCAACCCTTCATCTGTGTTGGGGAGCTCAAGCAGGTCTCTATTATAAGCATGGTGTCGACAAGGTCCCATTGTCAGAGAAATTATCTGGAATCTATAAACAAACTGTTGACATGCCTGAAAACTTCCTTATGAATGGCTTTGATGATAGCTTTGTGTCACCGCACTCACGCTATACTGAGGTTAGGTTCGAGGATATTAAAAACAAGACGGATTTAGATATTGTTGTGTCAGGACCAGAAGTTGGCTTATCCATTCTAGCAAGTAAGAATCTTCGTGAAGTATATAGTTTTGGTCATTTTGAATATGACCGTGATACTCTGGCAAGAGAATACCGAAGAGATTTGGATGCAGGCATTAATCCAGATGTACCGGCAAACTATTTCCCAGAGGATGATCCAAGTCAGGAGCCTAAACTTCGTTGGAATCTTGCGGCATCTGCCTTCTTTAGCAATTGGATTAACTATGCGGTATATCAAGAAACACCTTATCGTTTAGAAGAGTTGGAAGACGATTTTTCATTCTACGGTTATTTGTAGTAGACAGTCTCAAAGGACTTATGTGAGAGCATTTGACTTTTTGGGGTGTCTAGCTACTCTGAAAGGTAAATATGAGTTTTTTTGAACAGTATCGATCAGGTAATCTGGTCCTTCCTAATGCTTTATTTTTCCACTTTAAGGATATTTTCCCATCTGCGGATGACTTTCTGGTTTGGCAGTTTCTCTATCTACAAACGACAACTCAGATTGGAGAAGTGGCTTCTAGTCAGATTGCGCAAGCAACTGGGAAGACGCCAACTGAAGTTAATAAAAGTATTACGACATTGACTGAGGCTGGACTTCTTGATTTCACGACTATTAAGATTAACAATGAAATTGAGATGGTTGTAGATGCCTCACCTGCCTTGGCAGTGTTGGACAAGTTAGTGAGCAATGAAAAGACAACGGCAGGGCCTGTCGTTGGTCAACCAACAAATACCCAGCTCATCAAGCAATTAACAGATGAATTGGAACAAGCTTTGGGAATTTTGAATCCTATGGTTGTCGAAGATTTAAACAAGGAAATCCAAGAAGAACATACTGATCCCGAACTTATCCGTGAGGCTTTGAAAGAAGCAGTATTTAACCGCAAGACAAATTGGAATTATATAAAAGGAGTTCTTCGTAACTGGAAATTAAGTGGTATTACAACTAAAATTCAAGTTGAAGAGCGTCGTTTGGAGCATCAAGGTAAGAAGCACCATCATCAGGTTTCCGATGACTTCAAAACAGGAATGGATGCCGCCCGTCAATTATGGGGTGGCCAATAATGTTAGGAAGAAAACGTGTTAATGAGGCTCTAGCTCTCATGGGAGAGATGTTTCCCAATGCTCATGGAGAGTTGGAGTGGGAAACGCCTTTCCAGCTATTAGTTGCTGTTATTTTATCGGCCCAGACAACAGACAAGGCTGTTAATAAGATTACACCAGGCTTGTGGGCGCGTTATCCAGAAATTGAGGATTTGGCTTCTGCCAACCTCGATGATGTTGAGATGTGTTTGCGAACGATTGGTCTATACAAAAATAAAGCAAAGAACATCATCAAGACTGCTAGAGCTGTTTTAATGAATTTTGATGGACAGGTTCCGAAAACGCGTAAGGAATTGGAAAGTCTACCTGGTGTGGGACGAAAAACGGCTAATGTGGTTTTAGCTGAGGTTTATGGCATTCCTTCGATTGCAGTAGATACGCACGTCTCACGTGTTTCCAAAAGGCTAAATATCGCCCCAGAGGATGCTAGTGTAGAGGAAATCGAAGCAGAATTGATGAAGAAAATCCCAAAGAAGGATTGGATTATCAGCCATCACCGTATGATTTTCTTTGGACGTTATCATTGCTTAGCTAAGAATCCGAAATGCCAGACATGTCCTCTTCAAAGTTATTGTAAGTATTATAAAGAAACAACCAAGAAATAAGCTGGAGAATGTGATTTTCTTCGGCTTTTTACAACTGTAAGAATTTGTTACAAACTAGTAACTTGACAAAAGTCTCAGGCTTTAAGAAAATAGAAGAAACGATTTAGAAGCAGGAGCGATTTAGTGAATGGCTGAATTCAGTAATGAAGAGTATCTGAGAGCCTTAGCTGATAATGGTGATAGAGAAGCAGCCAAAGAATATGAGCAAGCTTTGGATAATCGTATTTTTCAGTTGCAGATTTCATTGGCTCAAACGAGTGATCCACAGGGTCGTAGGGAAGTGCAAAAGCTCTTGGAACAAGAGGAAAAGAAAAAAAGGGACTACTTTCAAGAAAAAGAGGAAAAAGCTGTGAGCGAATTTAGACGTCGTAAAAATGAAACTACAAAGGGAAGAAAAGTTTCGAGTTTTGACAAACTCAAAGATCCTAAGAACATTAGATGGGTAATTGGAGTTGTTGCAGTACTTGCAGTGGTTATTCCTGTTGTTACCTTGATGTGGTATAGTAATAACCAAAAAGAGAGTGAAACAAATCCATGGAAAAACGGTCAGTTAGCAAAAAGTAAGGAAGCAGCTGCAGCATCATCTGATAATCAATCCTCTCAAGTTGATACCTCATCTTTGTCTGATCAACAGTTAGAAGACTGGGTTGTTTCCACCTATGCTAAAGAACAAGGTTCAACTGGAGAAAATTATAAAAATTTAGGTTGGAATGTCTATTCATGGACCGATGATGACGATGAATTGGTATACGCTCAACTTTATGATGCCTATGGTAATGATGTTCTTCTTTTCCGTGTAGATAAGAAGGGACAACTCGAAGCCTATGGTGGTATTGACGGTTCAAGTGATTCTTGGGACGTCGTTTCAAAAAAATATACAACCGATTAATGAAACTATATAAAACACCTGACAATGGTGGTTGAGACTGTCTTTTGACAGTCTTTTTTGGTATAATTTTAAGTAATCGTGTATACAATTAAAAAGCCGACTGAGAAGATTTGGGGATGATAGTTCTGCAGAACTTTTTTAATGTCTTCAGTTTTTCAAGGATAGCTTAAATAAAGGAGAGTTGTCGTGTCAGACTATTTATCGGTCACATCCTTAACCAAATATTTGAAAATGAAATTTGACCGTGATCCTTATCTAGAGAGGGTATATTTGACGGGGCAGGTTTCCAATTTTCGTCGACGTCCGAGTCACCAATATTTCTCGCTAAAGGATGAAGGTGCTGTTATTCAGGCGACGATTTGGGCTGGAGTTTTCAAAAAGCTTGGTTTTGAACTCGAAGAAGGGATGAAGATCAATGTCGTTGGTCGGGTCCAGATTTATGAGCCTAGTGGTTCTTATTCCATTATTATCGAGAAGGCTGAGCCTGATGGTATTGGGGCTTTGGCCATCCAGTTTGAGCAGCTTCGTAAAAAATTGACTGCAGAAGGCTACTTTGATGATCGTCATAAGCAAGCTCTGCCTAATTTTGTCAAAAAAATTGGGGTTGTCACGAGTCCTAGTGGTGCGGTTATTCGAGATATTATTACGACCGTTAGTCGTCGTTTTCCTGGGGTAGAAATCTTACTTTTTCCTACCAAGGTTCAAGGTGAAGGAGCTGCACAGGAAATTGCTGAAAATATCCAAAAAGCCAATCAAAGGGATGACCTAGATTTACTTATCGTTGGTCGTGGTGGAGGTTCTATTGAAGACCTCTGGGCTTTTAACGAGGAAATTGTAGTTCAGTCGATTTTTGAGAGTCGTCTCCCTGTGATTTCAAGCGTTGGCCACGAAACAGATACGACTTTGGCTGACTTTGTTGCAGATCGTAGAGCTGCTACGCCTACCGCAGCGGCAGAACTTGCTACTCCGGTATCAAAGGCTGATACCTTGGTTTGGATTCGTGAAAGACAAAATAGAGCCTATCAAGCCTGTTTGAGACGTATACAATATAATCAGGAACGCTTGGCCAAATTGTCACAATCTGTTGTCTTTAGACAACCTGAACGCCTTTACGATGGTTATCTACAAAAGTTGGATCGACTAACAACAAGGCTTGAAACCTTTATGAGTCAAGATTTCGCACGCAAACAAAAAGAAGCGGAACTTTTGAGACAACGATTACAAGGCTTAAATCTTCTAACTAGTGTTCAGAACTACCAAGACCGTCGAGAGTCTTTGCAACGTTTATTGGTGACTACAACTAGGAACACCATTAATGGTAACCGTGTGAGGTTAGAAAAGGCACAGGATGCCTTATTGTCTCTAGATACTAGCCGTATTGTTGCAAGGGGCTATGCCATTGTCAAGAAAGATGATAAACCTTTAACAAGTACGAAGAATATTACCGAAGGTGATCAATTAACCGTCCAAATGAGAGATGGAGAACTAGAAGTAGAGGTGAAAAATGTCAACTAAAAAAACATTTGAGGAAAATTTACAGGACTTAGAAGCTATCGTCACTAAGCTCGAAACAGGTGATGTTGCTCTTGAGGATGCTATTGCTGAGTTCCAAAAAGGTATGGCCTTGTCTAAAGATTTGCAGAAGACCTTGGAAGATGCTGAAAAAACACTAGTTAAGGTCATGCAAGCAGATGGTACAGAAACGGAAATGGATGCCTAATGAGCAAGTTAAATAAAATTGATGCGGCTATCCGTGATTATTACCAAAAAAAGAATCTTCCTGTATCAAGTGATTTAATCACTGCCATCCTTTATTCAGTTGATAGTGGAGGCAAGCGTATTCGTCCACTGATTTTCTTAAATTTACTTGAAGGTTTTGGTTTAGAGCTTACTCCTAGTCATTTCGATGTCGCAGCAAGTCTTGAAATGATTCATACTGGAAGTCTTATTCACGACGATTTGCCGGCCATGGATGATGATGATTACCGTCGAGGACGTTTAACCAACCATAAGAAATTTGATGAAGCAACGGCAATCTTGGCTGGAGACTCTCTCTTTTTGGATCCATTTGACCTCCTGGCTCAAACAGACCTATCCGCAGAAATTCGAGTTCAATTGATTCAAGCATTGTCTCATTCTTCAGGCACCTTCGGTATGGTAGGTGGTCAGATGCTGGATATGAAGGGTGAAGGTCAGGAACTTGATTTATCGCAACTGGCTAAGGTTCATGAGCATAAGACAGGTAAGCTTTTAACCTTTCCTTTTGTGGCGGCAGGTATTGTTGCTCAAAAAGATCAACAGGTCTTGGAAAATCTTCAAGAAGCTGGTCGCCTGATTGGTCTTGCCTTTCAAGTACGTGATGATATTTTGGATGTGACTGCTGATTTCGAAGAACTTGGGAAGACACCTGGAAAAGATGTAGTTGCTGGAAAATCAACTTATCCGGCTCTTCTTGGTCTGGAAAAATCACATGCTATCCTCGAGAAATCACTTAATAAAGCGGAGGCTATTTTCCAAAATCTAGCTGAGACTCAAGGTTTTAAGAAAGACAGTATTATAGAAATCATAGAAAGGTTACGACTCCATGCCTAAGGAAAGAGTAGACGTTTTGGCTTATAAACAAGGCCTTTTTGAAACACGAGAACAAGCTAAACGTGGCGTTATGGCTGGTTTAGTTGTTAATGTTATCAATGGTGAACGTTACGATAAACCCGGTGAAAAAATTGATGACGGTACAGAGTTGAAGCTTAAAGGAGAAAAACTCAAGTATGTGAGCCGTGGAGGACTCAAACTTGAAAAAGCTTTGGAAGTATTCAATCTGTCAGTTGAAGACATGACGACCATCGATATTGGAGCTTCAACAGGTGGATTTACCGATGTTATGCTTCAAAATGGGGCCAAACTGGTTTATGCTGTGGATGTCGGCACCAATCAGTTGGTTTGGAAATTACGTCAAGATGAGCGTGTTCGTTCCATGGAGCAATATAATTTCCGTTATGCTGAACCTATTGATTTTACAGAAGGTCTACCGTCTTTTGCATCAATCGATGTCAGCTTCATCTCTCTTAATCTGATTCTACCGGCTTTGGCTAAGATATTGGTTGATGGGGGGCAAGTTGTTGCTCTTGTGAAACCACAATTTGAGGCGGGCCGTGAACAAATTGGGAAAAACGGGATTGTCCGTGAGAGCAGTGTCCATGAAAAAGTGTTAGAAACAGTGACTGCTTTTGCGGTTGACTATGGCTTTTCAGTTAAGGGGCTGGACTTTTCACCTATCCAAGGTGGTCATGGTAACATTGAGTTTCTCGCACACTTGGAGAAGACAAATTCTCCTCAAAATGATGCTCAAACCTCTATTAAGGAAGTTGTAGCACAAGCACACAAGGAGTTTAAAAAGAATGAAGAAGAATGATCGTTTGGAGTTAATCCGAAAGATTGTCCAAGAAAATAAAATTACGACTCAAGGAGAATTGGTAAAATTACTCCAAAATGAGGGATTAAAGGCTACTCAAGCGACTGTATCGCGTGATATCAATGAAATTGGTATTACCAAAGTACCGACTGAAGACGGTTCTTACATCTATGGGCTCTCAACTGCTCCTAGACGAGTAGGTGGAACCTCTGTTGCGACTCGTCGCTTGTTGCGCGTTGATCGTCAACATGCCTTTATGAATATCGTTGTTCAACCTGGGACAAGCCGCCTCATCAAGAAGATTCTTTTAGATGAGTACAGGCATTTGATTTTTAGTGTTATTGCTGATGATGATACCCTCTTTTTAGTGGCTCAGTCAGAGTTAGCAGCTATTGAACTACAGGGGCAAATCATTAAGTGGGTTGAAGAATAGGAGGGCCTATGCTTCTCGAAATTACGATAAAGAATTTCGCAATTATTGAAGAGATTTCTCTAAACTTTGAGAATGGTATGACCGTCCTTACTGGTGAAACAGGTGCTGGTAAGTCCATTATTATAGATGCTATGAATCTTATGTTGGGTGCTAGGGCTTCTAGTGAGGTCGTCCGTCATTCAGCATCTAAGGCTGAAATTCAGGGCTTCTTTTCAATCGAACAAAATCCTGCCTTGGTTAGTATCTTGGAAGATAATGGGATTCCTGTTGAGGATGAATTGATTATCCGTCGTGAAATCTTCCAAAATGGTAGAAGTGTTAGTCGCATCAATGGGCAGATGGTCAATTTAACGACACTTAAAGCTGTTGGGCACTTCTTGGTAGATATCCATGGACAACATGACCAGGAAGAGCTTATGAAACCTGCTCTGCATATTACCATGCTTGATGCCTTTGGTGACAAGGAATTTTTCCAGACTAAGAAAGAGTACCAGGAGTATTTTGACCGCTATCGTGAGTTAAGAAAAGCTGTTCTTGAAAAGCAGAAAAATGAGCAGGAGCATAAGGCTCGAATTGAAATGCTAGCTTTTCAGATTGCAGAAATTGAAGCAGTCTCTCTAAAATCAGGAGAAGATTTGGCTTTGATGCAGGAGCGAGACAAGCTTCTTAATCATAAGCAGATTGCTGATACCTTAACAAATGCCTATGTCATGCTGGATAATGAGGATTTTTCAAGCCTTTCAAATGTTCGTTCTGCCATGAATGACCTCCAGTCTCTTGAAGAGTATGACTCTGATTACAAAGAACTCTCTGGAAATCTATCAGAAGCCTATTATGTTCTGGAAGATGTCACTAAGCAACTAGGTGATTTTTTGGATAATCTGGACTTTGATGCTGGGCGTTTACAAGAGATTGAACACCGCTTAGATACCATTAATGCCATTACTCGTAAATATGGTGGGACTGTCGATGACGTCTTGGATTATCTGGAAAATTCAAGTAAAGAATACAATCTTCTGACAGGAAACTCTAGCTCGTCAGATGCTATGGAACAAGAGCTTAAGCAACTTGAAAAGGACCTGCTTGCGTCTGCGGAGACCCTACAAACAGCACGCCATCAAATTGCTACGGCTCTTGAAGCTGAGATTAAGAACGAGTTATGCGACCTCTATATGGATAAGGCTGATTTTAAAGTCACCTTTACTAAGGGGAAATTTAATCGTGATGGTAATGAGCAGGTTGAGTTTTACATCTCAACCAATCCAGGTGAAGGCTTTAAACCGCTTGTTAAGGTAGCTTCAGGTGGTGAATTATCTCGACTCATGTTAGCAATTAAGTCAGCCTTTGCCCGCAAAGAAGATAAAACAAGTATCGTCTTTGATGAGGTTGACACTGGCGTTTCAGGACGTGTTGCCCAAGCCATCGCTCAGAAGATTCATAAGATTGGGAGTCATGGTCAGGTCTTGGCCATCAGTCACCTTCCGCAAGTTATTGCTATTGCTGATTATCAGTTCTTTATTTCTAAGGAAAGCGATAATGAGACAACTGTCTCTCGTGTTCGTCTTTTGACACCTGAGGAAAGGGTGCAAGAAATCGCTAAGATGTTAGCAGGTGATAACGTGACGGAGGCTGCCTTGAGCCAAGCAAGAGCTTTGTTAAAGGTGGATGACTCTCTTTAGGAAAAGACTTGGGAAAAACTTTCCAGTCATGCTATAATAGAATAAAAATTTGTGTTAAGCGAGAAAATTATGAGTAAAATCAGAATTGTAACCGATTCGTCAATCACGATTGAACCAGAATTGGTTAAAAAATATAATATCACTGTTGTCCCATTGTCGGTAATGGTGGACGGTGTCATCTATTCAGATAGTGACCTTCGAGAAGAAGGCCGTTTCTTGGAAATGATGAAGCATAGTAAAGAGTTACCAAAGACAAGCCAACCACCTGTAGGTTTGTTTGCTGAGACATATGAAAATCTTGTCAAAGAAGGTGCAGAACAAATTGTGGCAATCCACATTATGCACACACTCTCTGGGACATGTGAAGCCTCACGTCAAGGAGCTAGTCTTTCAGGAGCAGATGTAACTGTCATCGATTCAGGCTTTACGGATCAATGCCTCAAGTTTCAAGTTGTTGAGGCAGCTAAATTAGCTGAAGCAGGAGCTAGTCTTGATGAGATTGTAGCCCATGTTGAAGAAGTGAAAAATAAATCAGAACTTCATATTGGTGTTTCTACCCTTGAGAATCTGGTCAAAGGTGGTCGTATTGGACGTGTAACAGGTCTTCTGTCTTCATTACTCAATATCCGTGTCATCATGGAGTTGAAAGACTATCAGTTGAATACGGTTGCTAAGGGGCGAGGAGCTAAGACTTTCACGAAATGGTTAGATTCTTATATTAATGGTATCAAGGATAAGGACCTAAAAGTGGCAGAGATTGGTATTTCTTATGCAGGGACACCTGATTTAGCACATGAACTGGCTGAAAAACTTGAGGTTTTGGGTGCTCCAATTTCAATCCTTGAGACTGGTTCCATCATTCAAACGCACACTGGTGAAGGCGCCTTTGCCGTAATGGTTCGTTATGAATAAGTGGAAAGAATCAGAATTAGTTAGAAGCCTCGTAGGCTTCTTCTTGCTTTTTCTCTTATTTGTAGGCCTCTTCATTTTTATCGTTCCTAGTACGCATCAGTCATCAAAAATTGCAGAAAAGATTAAATCTATCAAAAATGAAAATGTGACCTATGTTGCTATTGGTGATTCCCTTACTCAAGGGGTAGGTGATAGTAGTAATCAAGGAGGATTCGTTCCTGTGCTATCACAGGCATTAGAGTCAGATTTTGACTGGCAAGTGACTTCTCGTAACTACGGTATTGCGGGGAATACGAGTAATCAAATTCTCAAAAGAATGCAAGAAAAGAAGGATATTCAAAGAGATCTCAAAAAGGCTAAAGTGATGACTCTGACAGTTGGTGGTAATGATGTAATCCATGTCATTAAGGACAATATCACGAATCTTAATGTAGCTACCTTCACTAAGCCTGCTCAGGCCTATCAAAAGAGATTAGAACAGATTATTGAGCTAGCCCGCAAGGAAAACAAAACATTGCCAATTTATATTGTTGGTATTTACAATCCTTTTTATCTTAATTTTCCAGAGATGACAGAAATGCAAACGATTGTAGATAATTGGAACCAGTCTACTGAAGAGGTGTGCAAAGAGTACGATAATGTGTATTTTGTTCCTGTAAATGATTTGCTTTATAAGGGAATTGATGGTAAGGGCGGTGTTACAAGTTCTGATGATACCTCTCAGTCTAGTAAATCTTCTCAAGATAGTCTGAACGATGCTCTTTTTGAGGATGATCATTTTCATCCAAATAATACAGGTTATCAAATTATGTCAGATGCCATTTTGAAACGTATTAACCAAACAAAAAAGGAGTGGTCAGGTGAGTAAGATATGGAAATGGCTATTTTTAGGACTCTTGGCCTTAAATCTAGCCTTAGTAAGTGTTGTGACATATAGAATCATGACTCCAGTGGAGACGACAAGTTCTGTATCTCTATCCAAGGGAGCAACTAAAATTGGAAAATATAGTATGACTAAGGATGAGCTTGACGCTGCTCTTACAGGCTTTGCCCAGGATTATTCGACTGATAAGATGCGTTTCAAGGTCAAGGTTACCAATTCTAAAATTGTTTTTGAAAGTAGCTATAAGGTTTTAGGTCATCCTGTTCCTCTATATGTCTATTTTACGCCGGTTGTTAGTGAATCAGGAGCAATTGTACTGCATGTTTCTGAGCTTTCAGCTGGAACCTTGAAACTGCCTGTTTCGGATGTCCTTAAGATGATTAAACGTTCGACTAACCTTCCTGATTACATCGCAATCGATAGTAAGAAGGGAAAGGTTACCCTAAATATTCAGTCTATGAAGAATGAGAAGGGGATAACAGCACGTGCTCAAAGCCTAGATTTGGTTAATGACCGTATCGAATTTGACATCTATAAGACAATAAATTAAAAAGCCTTTACTTTTTGCAAAAAAGCGATTAAATTAGCGTTTATTACTTGACCTCATAGGTCTTTTAGGATAAGATAATACTTGTTCAAGCGCTAAAAAAACTATTCGCTTAGAAATAAATTGGAGGATTGTTACAATGGCTAACAAACAAGATTTGATCGCTAAAGTTGCAGAAGCAACTGAGCTTACTAAAAAAGATTCAGCAGCAGCTGTAGATGCAGTTTTCGCTTCTATCGAAGAATTTCTTGCTGCAGGTGAAAAAGTACAATTGATTGGTTTCGGTAACTTTGAAGTACGCGAACGTGCTGCTCGTCAAGGTCGTAACCCACAAACTGGTGAAGCTATCTCAATCGCAGCTTCTAAAGTTCCTGCATTTAAAGCTGGTAAAGCTCTTAAAGACGCAGTTAAATAATGTAAAAACCCCTAAGATTTTAGGGGTTTTGATTTATACGAAATAAGTTAAGGGAATCTATGAAAACCATAACAGTGGTATTGATTTTTCTTTTGGTTTTTACTGTTATTAAACTATCAGGTATTGTTGCTATTAGCAAACTGATGAAGCCAAGTGAAGAACAAATTGAAGAAGCGCGTCAGAAACGTCTTCAAGCTGAAAAAGAGGGCAAGGACCCTTTTGAAGACTGGGATGAACGCGATGATGATGGTCTTGTCTAATAAGAGAATCCTCATCAAATAACAAAAAAAGTTTGGAAGATTTTCCAAACTTTTTTTATAGACTAGTCGATGTAGTGAAGTTTTCCTCGGAAGTCTTCAAGAGTTTCGTAACCTTTTTCTTCCATGATTTCTTTAAGTTCTTTAGTAATACGGTCAAAAATAGCGACACCTTCTTTTTGAAGGGCAGTACCAACTTGTACCATACTTGCGCCACAAAGGATGTGTTCAAAAGCATCACGACCAGATTTTACACCACCAGTACCAATAATTTGGATTTCAGGTTTCAAACGTTGGTAGAAAGCATGAACGTTTGCCAAGGCAGTAGGTTTGATGTAGTCACCACCTATACCACCAAAACCATTCTTAGGTTTGATGACAACAGACTCATCTTCAATGTAAAGGCCATTACCAATTGAGTTCACACAGTTAACAAAGACAAGTGGGAATTGGTTGAAAACGGCAGCAGCTTGATCAAAGTGCACAATATCAAAGTATGGTGGTAATTTCACACCAAGAGGTTTCGTAAAGTAAGAAAAGACTTCAGTTAGGATCTCTGTTGTTGTTTCAAAATCGTAAGCGATTTGAGGTTTACCCGGAACGTTAGGACATGAAAGGTTGAGTTCAACCAGCCCTTCATAGTCACTTTCTTGAACTTTTTTAAGAATGGTGTGTGTTTCCTCAGGTGAAAGACCAACGAGAGAAAGAAAATGATTTTTTGTATTGGGTTGCTTTTGTAATTCAATGACATAGTCAAGGTAGTATTCGAAACCGTTATTTGGCAATCCCATTGAGTTGATTGACCCAAGAGGAACATTCACATAACGTGGTTCAGGATTACCGGGACGGGCCTCAAGTGTTCCGGTTTTTGTGACAAATGAACCTGCAGCTGAAGCCTCAACCTCTGCCAATTCTTCCTTAGTCATACAATGAACACCAGCGGCATTCATAAGACAGTTAGCAAATGTAAACTGACCAACTTTTGTAGCAGTAGAAACCATAAGATCCTCCTTAAAGATCACAAAGTAAAATGTTACTATTTCATCTCATTTTAGCATGAAAAGGGGCCTAAAACAAGGAAATATTGGACGGGCTAAAGCCTCTAAAACGAAATTCTGATATCGTCTCTTTTTGCCAAGACAAGAGGCAATAGAATTTTACAGAATTTTTTGGATTTTGCTAGCTTTTTCAAGGTTTTTTGGGTAGAATAGATACAGTAAATGGGTTTAACCCAAAATAAAAAGGAGACATAACTAATGGTAAAATTGGTTTTCGCTCGCCACGGTGAGTCTGAATGGAACAAAGCTAACCTTTTCACAGGTTGGGCTGACGTAGATCTTTCTGAAAAAGGTACTCAACAAGCTATCGACGCTGGTAAATTGATTAAAGAAGCTGGTATCGAATTTGACCAAGCATACACTTCAGTATTGAAACGTGCGATCAAAACAACTAACTTGGCTCTTGAAGCATCTGACCAACTTTGGGTTCCAGTTGAAAAATCATGGCGCTTGAACGAACGTCACTACGGTGGTTTGACTGGTAAAAACAAAGCAGAAGCTGCTGAGCAATTTGGTGATGAGCAAGTTCACATCTGGCGTCGTTCATACGATGTATTGCCTCCAGCAATGGATCGTGATGATGAGCACTCAGCACACACTGACCGTCGTTACGCTTCACTTGATGACTCAGTAATTCCAGATGCTGAAAACTTGAAAGTGACTTTGGAACGTGCCCTTCCATTCTGGGAAGATAAAATCGCTCCAGCTCTTAAAGATGGTAAAAACGTATTCGTAGGTGCACACGGTAACTCAATTCGTGCCCTTGTAAAACACATCAAACAATTGTCAGATGACGAAATCATGGATGTTGAAATTCCAAACTTCCCACCATTGGTATTCGAATTTGACGAAAAATTGAACGTTGTTTCTGAATACTACCTCGGAAAATAAGCTGAGATAAGTAGTTATCATTAATAAATAAAAAGTTGACTTCGGTCAGCTTTTTTGTTTTTCTGAAAAAAATTGTAAAAAACGGTCAGAAAAGTCAGTCAATTCAGTAATTTTTCCTTGACTTTCAACTTGGAAAGATGTATTATATTAACCAAGATACATCGAAAGGAAATGAGTCAAATGACATTCGCAACTACAACTGTTTTGCTATTGCGTAATGAGGGCTAGTGCAAAAGCATTAGTCCTGTTTGGCTTACCAAGCGGGAGGTAAAAACATCTCGCTTGGGTTTCCGAGTGAGATGTTTTTTTACTACTATCGTTTTTACTTTTAGAAAGAGGATTGTCTATGCGTAAAGTTGAATTTTTTGATACAAGTCTTCGTGATGGGGAACAAACACCAGGTGTTAACTTTTCAATCAAAGAAAAAGTTGCCATTGCTAAGCAACTTGAAAAATGGGGAATTTCTGTAATTGAAGCTGGTTTCCCTGCAGCTAGCCCAGATTCATTTGAAGCAGTAAAACAAATTGCAGAAGCTATGACAACAACTTCTGTTACTGGTTTGGCTCGTTCAGTAAAATCTGATATTGATGCTTGTTATGAGGCTTTGAAAGATGCTAAGTATCCACAAATTCATGTCTTTATCGCAACAAGTCCGATTCATCGTGAGTTTAAATTGAAGAAATCAAAAGAAGAAATTCTTGAAGCTGTAAAAGAACATGTGTCATATGCACGTTCAAAATTTGAAGTTGTTGAGTTTTCTCCTGAAGATGCTACTCGTACTGAGCTTGATTTCTTGACTGAAGTTGTTCAAACAGCAGTTGATGCTGGTGCCTCATATATTAATATTCCTGATACAGTTGGCTTTACGACTCCAGAAGAGTTTGCACGTATTTTTGATCACTTGACTGAAAATATTAAATCAGATCATAAAGTTGTCTTTGGTGTTCACTGCCACGATGACCTTGGTATGGCAACTGCAAATACTTTGACAGCAATTAAACATGGTGCTGGACGTGTTCAGGGAACAGTCAATGGTATTGGTGAGCGTGCGGGTAATGTTGCTCTTGAAGAAGTAGCTGTTGCTTTGAAAATTCGTGAAGACTTCTTCCAAGCAAGTTGTGATATTGTTTTGAATGAAACTATGAATACATCAGAGCTTGTTTCTCGCTTCTCAGGTATTCCAGTTCCTAAAAATAAAGCTGTTGTTGGTGGAAATGCTTTCTCTCATGAATCAGGTATCCACCAAGATGGTGTTCTTAAGAACCCTCAAACTTATGAAATCTTCACACCAGAATTGGTAGGTGTCAAGAGTAACAGTCTTCCTCTTGGTAAATTGTCAGGACGCCATGCCTTTGTTGAAAAATTGAAAGAACTTGAGCTTGACTTTGTTGAAGAAGATATCAAGCCACTCTTTGCCAAATTCAAAATCTTGGCTGGGAAAAAACATGATATTACCGATGCAGACATTCGTGCACTTGTTGCTGGTACTAGTGTAGATAATCCAGAAGGTTTCCACTTCGAAGATCTTCGTTTGACCACTAATGCTGATGAAACAATTACTGCAACTGTTAGCTTGGCTAATGAAGACGGTGAATCTGTAGAATTTTTGGCCAATGGTCAAGGGTCAGTTGAAGCTATCTTCAATGCTATTGACAAATTCTTCAACCAAACAGTTCGCTTGACTTCTTATAATATTGACGCTGTAACTGATGGTATTGATGCGCAAGCGCGTGTACTTGTAACTGTTGAAAATGTAGATACAGATACTATTTTCAATGCGTCTGGTTTGGACTTTGATGTCTTGAAAGCATCAGCAATTGCCTATATCAATGCTAATACATTGGTTCAAAAAGAAAATGCTGGTGAGATGGCACGTAAGGTTTCTTATCGTGACCTTCCATAAGCCAAAGAGGAGTTAAACATGACAAAGAAAATCGTAACACTTTCAGGTGATGGAATTGGACCTGAGATTATGGCAGCAGGTCTTGAAGTTCTTGAAAAAGTAGCTTCAAAAATTGGATTTGATTATGACATTGATGCTAAACCATTTGGTGGTGCTGGTATTGATGCTGAAGGTCATCCACTTCCTAAGTCAACTTTGGATGCTGCTAAATCAGCAGATGCTATCCTCTTGGCTGCAATTGGTGGACCAAAATATGACAATGCGCCAGTTCGTCCTGAACAAGGACTTTTGGCCATTCGTAAAGAGCTAAATCTCTTTGCTAATATCCGTCCTGTCCGCATCTTTGATGCTTTGAAACACTTGTCACCTCTTAAACCAGAGCGTATCGAGGGCGTAGATTTTGTAGTTGTTCGTGAGCTTACAGGTGGTATTTACTTTGGTGAGCATATTCTCGAAGAAGATAAGGCTCGTGATATCAATGATTATTCAGCAGATGAGATTCGTCGTATCATGCGTCGTGCTTTCAAGATTGCCCAAGGTCGTGGCAAAAAGGTCACTAGCATTGATAAACAAAATGTCTTGGCGACTTCTAAATTGTGGCGTAAGATTGCTGATGAAGTTTCTTTGGAGTTTCCAGATGTAACTCTTGAACACCAACTCGTTGATAGTGCCGCAATGATTATGATTACCAACCCAGCTCGTTTTGATGTGGTTGTGACAGAAAATCTTTTTGGAGATATCTTGTCTGATGAATCAAGTGTCCTTCCAGGAACTTTAGGTGTTATGCCATCTGCCAGTCATTCTGAAAATGGTCCTAGTCTTTATGAACCTATTCATGGTTCAGCACCAGACATTGCCGGTCAAGGTATTGCCAACCCAATTTCAATGATTTTATCAGTAGCTATGATGTTGCGTGAAAGTTTCAATGAAACTGAAGGGGCAGAATTGATTGAAAATGCTGTTGATAAGACCTTGAACCAAGGTATCTTGACACGTGATTTGGGTGGTCAGGCTTCGACTGCTGAAATGACAGCAGCTATTATTAGCAATCTCTAAACTCATGACACTAAAACTAGTGTTACTAAGTGTTTTGTTGGTATGGAATATCCTTGTTTTATGTGCTTATGGACTTGATAAAAGTAAGGCCATTCAACATAAAAGACGGATTTCTGAGAAGGCATTATTATTACAGACTCTGATTTTTGGTGGTATTGGTGCATTTCTAGGTGGAAAACTTTTTAGACATAAAATTAACAAATGGTATTTTAAGCTATGTTGGCTTATAGGCATTGTTATTGATGTCGTTATTTTATACCTTATTCTAACAAGACTTTCGGATTAGCTAATCCTTAGATTATATTTGGAGTATTTTATGAGCGGAAAATCAATTTTTGATAAACTTTGGGAACGCCACGTCGTTACTGGAAACGAGGGCGAACCACAATTGATGTATGTGGATCAGCATTATATTCACGAGGTTACAAGTCCACAGGCCTTTCAAGGACTTCGTGATGCTGGACGTAAAGTTCGTCGCCCAGATCTAACTTTTGGTACGACAGACCACAACGTTCCTACAGTTGATATTTTTAACATTCGTGACCTTATTTCTAAAAACCAAATTGATACTTTGGCGAAAAACGTCGAAGAATTTGGTATTGATGCGGCTACCCACGGTACTGCTCGTCAGGGGATTGTCCACATGGTTGGTCCTGAAACAGGTCGCAGTCAACCCGGTAAATTTGTCGTCTGTGGAGATAGTCATACGGCTACGCACGGTGCCTTTGGTGCTATTGCCTTTGGTATTGGTACATCTGAGGTAGAACATGTCTTTGCGACACAATGTTTGTGGCAAGTAAAACCTAAGAAAATGAAGGTTGAATTTGTTGGTAAACCTCAGCCAGGTGTCTATTCAAAAGACTTTATTCTTGCACTTATTGCACGCTATGGCGTTGATGCTGGTGTAGGATACGCGGTTGAATATTGTGGTGAAGCTATCGATGCCCTTTCAATGGATGAACGCATGACCATCTGTAACATGTCTATTGAATTTGGTGCTAAGATGGGTCTTATGAATCCAGACCAAAAAACTTATGATTATGTTGAAGGGCGTCCTTGCGCACCTAAGGGTGAGAAGTTTGAAGAAGCAGTAGCCGACTGGAAAACCTTGGTCTCAGATCCAGATGCTGAATACGATAAAGTAATCACTATTGATGTTTCAGAATTGGCACCTATGGTTACATGGGGAACTAACCCTGAAATGGGTGTTGAGTTTGATCAACCATTCCCAGAAATCAAAGACTTTAATGATGAACGTGCTTACGAGTATATGGATGTTAAGCCTGGCGAATATGCTAAAGATATCGATCTTGGCTATGTCTTTATTGGTTCTTGTACTAACGCACGTCTTAGCGACCTTGAGTTAGCTGCTAAATTCGTTAAAGGAAAACATATCGCACCAACATTGACAGCTATTGTTGTTCCAGGTTCACGTCCAGTTAAGAAAGAAGCTGAACGTCTTGGTTTGGATAAAATTTTCTTGGATGCAGGATTTGAATGGCGTGATCCAGGTTGCTCAATGTGTCTTGGTATGAACCCAGACCATGTTCCAGAAGGCGTTCACTGTGCATCTACAAGTAACCGTAACTTTGAGGGACGTCAAGGATATGGAGCTCGTACTCACCTTTGTAGTCCAGCAATGGCAGCAGCTGCGGCAATCGCTGGTAAATTTGTAGATGTCCGCGATATGCCAGAAGTTCAAGCATAAGGGAGAAGATAATGGAAAAATTTACCGTCTATACAGGGAAATCAGTACCTTTGATGAATGATAACATCGATACGGACCAACTCATTCCCAAACAATTCTTGAAAGCCGTTGATAAAAAAGGCTTTGGTAAGAATTTGATGTTTGAATGGCGTTATCTTAATGATGACTACGAAGAAAATCCTGATTTCGTTTTCAATAAACCTGAGTATCGTGATGCGACTATTTTGGTTACTGGTGATAACTTTGGTTCAGGATCATCTCGTGAACACGCTGCATGGGCATTGGAAGACTATGGTTTCCGCTGTGTTATCGCTGGATCATTTTCAGATATCCACTATAACAACGAATTGAAGAATGGTATGTTGCCAATCGTTCAACCCTTGGAAGTACGTCAAAAATTGGCTGCCCTTCCTGCGGGTGAAGAAATCACGATTGACCTTCCAAACCAAGTCATTAAATCTTCAGCTGGAGAGTTTCCATTTGATATTGATCATGAGTGGAAACGTAAATTGGTTGAAGGGCTTGATGATATTGGAATCACTCTTCAATATGAAGATTTGATTGCTGCCTATGAAAAACAACGCCCATCATATTGGCAATAAGGGACTAAGTTGTTTTTCTAAACTTTGATATTCAATCTTGCTATCAAAAGTAATGATGTGTTAGTAAAAAAATAATGATCACTTAAAAGAATGGGATAAGGACAATGTCTAAAATATTGTTCTATCTCATTCTTTTTGTTTGAAACAGTTAATATGGTAGAGGCGTTTTTACTAGTAGCGTATGCTATAATAGAAAGATAGAAAGGAGGCCTTCATGTTTGCACAATTGGATACAAAATCCGTCTATAGTTTCATGGATAGTGTAGTAGATTTGAACAGCTACGTTGCGCGTGCCAAAGAGCTTGGCTATCAAGCCCTTGGTTTGATGGATCGTGACAATCTCTATGCTGCTTATCATTTTGCCCAGCTTGCAAGTAGAAACGGTTTACGTCCTTTGATTGGTATGGAAGCTAATCTATTTTACGAGGGAAGAAAAATTCCTTTTCGCCTGTTAGCTAAAAATAATCAGGGCTATAAAAATTTGATGAAGTTGGCAACAGAGCTTTCCTCAGGACAACGTGAACTTACAGCTTTTTCGGACTATCTGAATGCTATTGCCCTCATCCTTCCGAGTGAAGACTGGGAGCCAGGGATGACTCTTGGTTCAGAGGTTTTTATTGGGATAAGGCCAGAAGATGCTGGCAAAGAGTTTGATTATCCTGTAATTCCTTTACATACAGTGCGTTATTTTGAGAATGTAGATCGCTCGACAATTCAGATGTTACACGCCATCTCACAAAACGTTTCCTTGTCAGAGGCCTCTATTTGTCTTATGAATCAGCTTCTTTTCTCTCCTCAAGAAATGGAAAGTGCATATAGTGATATTCCAGAGGCTTTGAACAATTTGGAGCAACTTGTTTCAGACATTACTTATCAATTTGATACGGATTTGAAGCTTCCCCGTTTTAATCGTGATATGCCAGCAGTTGACCAATTACGTCAATTAGCCCAATCTGGATTAGAAACTAAAAAGTTAAGCGCAGCAGTTTATCAGGAACGTTTAGACAAAGAATTGTCTATCATTCATCAGATGGGCTTTGATGATTATTTCTTGATTGTCTGGGACTTATTACGCTTTGGGCGTAGCCAGGGTTATTATATGGGAATGGGACGTGGGTCTGCTGCAGGAAGCTTGGTGGCTTATGTCCTTGATATTACTGGAATTGATCCCGTTAAAAATGACTTGCTTTTTGAGCGTTTTCTAAATGAAGAACGTTATAGCATGCCTGATATAGATATCGACTTGCCTGATATCTATCGAAGCGAGTTTCTTCATTATGTTAGGGACCGTTATGGTAGTAAGCACTCTGCTCAGATTGTTACTTTTTCAACTTTTGGGGCCAAACAGGCTATCCGAGATGTTTTTAAACGTTTCGGAGCCAAGGAATTTGAACTATCACAACTTAGTAAAAAGATTTCTTTTCGTGACACCTTGACCTCTGTCTATGAGAAGAATATGTCATTTAGACAGTTGATTAATCAAAGACAAGAATTTCAGAGGGCTTTTGAGATTGCTAAGGCTATTGAAGGCCAGCCAAGACAGACCTCAATCCATGCTGCTGGTATAGTGATGAGTGACGATGACCTAACCAACCATATTCCTCTAAAAGCTGGTGAGGATATGATGGTTACTCAGTACGATGCCTCCGCAGTCGAAGCCAACGGCTTGCTTAAGATGGATTTCTTGGGCCTCCGTAATTTGACCTTTGTTCAAAAAATGAAGGAGAAACTTGAAGAAGAGCAGGGAGTCGCTATAGATATCAAATCAATTGATTTGGAAGATCCCCAGACCCTAGCTCTTTTTGCCAAGGGTAAAACTAAGGGAATATTTCAGTTTGAGCAGGCGGGTGCTATTAACCTTCTTAAACGGATTAAACCCGCTAAGTTCGAAGAAGTGGTGGCGACAACCTCTCTTAACCGACCTGGAGCTAGCGATTATACAGACAATTTCATCGCTCGTAAGTATGGTAAGGAAAAAGTAGATTTGATTGATCCAGTAGTTGCACCAATCCTTGAGCCTACGTATGGTATCATGCTTTATCAGGAGCAGGTTATGCAGATTGCCCAAGTATTTGCAGGCTTTACACTCGGAAAAGCCGATTTGCTTCGTCGGGCAATGTCGAAAAAAGATGCCAATGAAATGTCCAAGATGTCCGAAGAGTTCATGGAAGGAAGTCGTCGGTTGGGACGTAACCCACAGATTGCTGAACGACTCTTTAGTATGATGGCTAAGTTTGCAGGTTATGGCTTTAATAGAAGTCATGCCTATGCTTATTCAGCACTAGCCTTTCAATTAGCCTATTTCAAAACGCATTACCCTCAGATTTTCTATGACGTCATGTTAAACTATTCGTCTAGTGATTACATTAAGGATGCAATTGAAAATGGCTTTTCTCTAGCCAGCCTTGATATTAATAGAATTCCCTATCTGGACAAGATTTCAGATGGAAAGATTGTATTAGGTCTTAAGACTATCAAAGGCTTGCCAAGAGATTTTGCCCTTTGGATTATTGAGGATCGCAAACAAAATGGTAAATACATTTCTATAGAAGACTTTTTGACACGTATTCCTAGCAAATATCAGAAAGCCGATAGTCTGACACCTCTTATCCAGATTGGTTTGTTTGATATTTTTGAACCAAATCGTCAGAAAATCATTGGTAATTTAAGTAACCTCTTTACTTTTGTCAATGAGTTAGGAAGTTTGTTTGCAGAGTCATCTTACTCTTGGGTTGATTATGAAGACTATAGTCAGACGGATCGTTATAATTTAGAACAGGAGTTACTAGGAGTTGGGCTTAGCCCCCATCCTTTACACTTGGCTCAAAAAATGGCCTCTCGTCCCTATCAAGCCATTTCTGATTTGGCTGTTAATACTAAGGCAACGGTTTTAGTTCAGATAGAATCCGTTCGAATTATCAGAACTAAAAAAGGTGATCAGATGGCCTTTCTGAACGTCACTGATGGGATCAATAAACTTGATGTTACCCTATTTCCAGAAACTTATTTCTATCATAAGGATAAATTAAGTGAAGGTGGTCTCTTTTATCTTGATGGACGGACCCAAGAGCGTGATGGACGCATTCAGTTAATCTTGTCAAACATGGAGGAAGCTAGCACGGAGCGTTTCTGGATTTTACTTGAGAATCATGATAAAGACATAGAAGTTTCTCAAATATTAGCTAAGTATCCTGGACACATTCCTGTCATTATCCGTTATCAAGGAAGTAAGGAAACTATCGTTAGTCAAAGATACAGAGTAACTAAGAACGAGGAACTAAATCAGGAATTAGCACCTTATGTGCTGAAAACGGTTTTACGGTAAAAAAATAATAAATCTTTTCAAATTTAAAGCCATTTAGAATTCTTTGTGTTATAATGAAAATGTTAAATATATAAAAGGAGTATCAGGAATAATGAAACGTATTGCTGTTTTGACTAGTGGTGGAGATGCCCCTGGTATGAACGCTGCTGCTCGTGCAGTTGTTCTCAAAGCAATTTCTGAAGGAATTGAAGTCTTCGGTATTAACCGTGGATACGCTGGTATGGTTGAAGGAGATATCTTCCAACTTGATGCCAAAGGCGTAGACAACATCCTCAGCCGTGGTGGAACTTTCCTTCAGTCTGCTCGCTATCCTGAGTTTGCCCAACTTGAGGGTCAACTTAAAGGTATTGAGCAACTTAAAAAACATGGAATCGAAGGTGTAGTAGTTATTGGTGGAGATGGTTCTTACCATGGTGCTATGCGTTTGACTGAACATGGTTTCCCAGCTGTTGGTCTTCCAGGAACTATCGATAACGATATCGTTGGTACAGACTATACAATTGGTTTTGATACTGCTGTTGCAACAGCAACAGAAGCTATCGATAAGATTCAAGACACTGCTTTCAGTCACGGACGTACTTTCGTCGTTGAAGTTATGGGACGTAACGCTGGTGATATCGCTCTTTGGGCTGGTATTGCTTCTGGTGCAGACCAAATTATCGTACCTGAAGAAGAGTATGATATTAATGAAGTTGTACGTAAAGTTAAAGAAGGTTACGAATCAGGTGCTAAAACTCACCATGTAATCGTAGTTGCTGAAGGTGTCATGGGTGCTGAAGAATTTGCAGCTAAAATGAAAGAAGCTGGAGATACTTCAGATCTTCGTGCAACAAACATTGGACACGTGGTTCGTGGTGGTTCACCAACTGCGCGTGACCGTGTTCTTGCTTCATGGATGGGGGCACATGCGGTTGACCTCCTTAAACAAGGTATTGGTGGTGTAGCTGTTGGTATCCACAATGAAGAGCTTGTTGAAAGCCCAATCCTCGGTACAGCAGAAGAAGGAGCTTTGTTCAGTCTTACTGAAGACGGTAAAATTATCGTCAACAATCCTCACAAAGCACGTCTTGACTTTGCAGACCTTAACCGTTCATTGTCTAACTTGAGCTAATCTCAGTTACTTAAATTATTGTTAATCCGTCGCTAATGCGACAAAAAATATAAGGGAGTTTTATTTATCATGAATAAACGTGTAAAAATCGTTGCAACACTTGGTCCTGCGGTTGAAATCCGTGGCGGCAAAAAATTTGGTGAAGATGGTTACTGGGGTGAAAAACTTGACCGTGAAGCATCTGCTAAAAACATTGCTCAATTGATCAAGGAAGGTGCCAACGTTTTCCGTTTCAACTTCTCACATGGTGACCACGCTGAACAAGGTGAACGTATGGATGTCGTTCGTATGGCAGAAGACCTTGCTGGTCAAAAAGTAGGTTTCCTTCTTGATACAAAAGGACCTGAAATCCGTACTGAATTGTTCGAAGGTGATGCTAAAGAGTATTCATACAAAACTGGTGAACAAATTCGTGTTGCTACTAAACAAGGTATCAAATCAACTCGCGACGTTATCGCTTTGAACGTTGCAGGTGCACTTGACGTTTTTGACGATGTAGAAGTTGGTAAACAAGTTCTTGTCGATGATGGTAAACTTGGTCTTCGTGTTGTAGACAAAGATGCTGAAAAACGTGAATTCATCGTTGATGTTGAAAATGATGGTATCATCGCTAAACAAAAAGGTGTAAACATCCCTTACACTAAAATTCCTTTCCCAGCACTTGCTGAACGTGATAACGCTGATATCCGTTTTGGTCTTGAACAAGGTCTTAACTTTATCGCTATCTCATTCGTACGTACTGCAAAAGATGTACAAGAAGTTCGTGCTATCTGTGAAGAAACTGGTAATGGTCACGTTCAATTGTTGGCTAAAATCGAAAACCAACAAGGTATCGATAACATTGATGAAATCATCGAAGCTGCTGACGGTATTATGATTGCTCGTGGTGACATGGGTATCGAAGTACCATTCGAAATGGTTCCAGTTTACCAAAAAATGATCATCACAAAAGTAAATGCTGCTGGTAAAGTTGTTGTTACAGCTACTAACATGCTTGAAACAATGACAGAAAAACCACGTGCAACTCGTTCTGAAGTATCTGACGTATTCAACGCAGTTATCGATGGTACAGATGCTACAATGCTTTCTGGTGAATCTGCAAATGGTAAATACCCAGTTGAATCAGTTCGTACAATGGCTACAATTGATAAAAACGCTCAAACTCTTCTTAAAGAGTATGGTCGTCTTGATTCATCAACATTTGACCGTTCAACTAAGACTGAAGTAGTTGCGTCTGCAGTTAAAGATGCTACTAACTCAATGGATATCAAACTTGTTGTTGCTCTTACTGAATCAGGTAACACTGCTCGTTTGATTTCTAAATACCGTCCAGAAGCTGATATCTTGGCTGTAACATTCGATGAAATTACTCAAAAATCATTGATGCTTAACTGGGGTGTTATTCCAGTAGTTACTGAAAAACCAAGCTCAACTGATGATATGTTTGATGTTGCTGAAAAAGTTGCATTGGAATCAGGTCTTGTAGAATCTGGTGATAACATTGTTATCGTTGCTGGTGTTCCAGTAGGTACAGGTGGTACAAACACTATGCGTATCCGCACAGTAAAATAATTTAAGTAGAACTTAAATTGAAAGAAGGTCTTTGGATCTTCTTTTTTTGGCTCTATAATCGATTTAGTAGGTTAAACTATTGAAGAGATTATAGAGCTTTTTTCCTAGCTAGGTAAATCAATTGGATAATAATAACAAGTGAAAAAGTGAAGAATATCATACTTATTCCGAATGGTTTAAAGCAAGATGGCTGATTTGGTTTGTATTTTCAACAGATTTAGTTCTAAGTGTCATATGACTTAGAAGGTCTTTAGAGAAGAGGGAAATTATCTTTTCAAAGAAATTTTGCTTTTCTTGAAAACAACAGGATAAAAAATGTCGTTAAATAGGCTTCTAAACTATAGTTAAGATGGTTATAAGCTATATTTTTTAGAAGGACTGAGTTGATAACCAACCATTTTTATTTCAATAATGACTTACTAATTTAAAAGTTCTAATGAATTATTAATTCTGAAAATCGATTTTTGAAAAAAATGAAATCATAAGTTTCTTTTTACTGACAATTCTAAAAGTAAATAATTATAAAATTATTAATTGAAACGTTTATAAAAATAGTGATATCTATAATCATTCTATTGTTTACATGATTATTTTTAAGTGAACCTTATAAAAAATTTGAAAATAAGAGCATTTCTTTTCACAAATATTAGGATTTTTGTTAGAATATTTAACGATTAGTATTTTTAAATACTTTTAATCTCATTGAGGGGTGAGATACTTAATAGTATAAGTGTGGAGGATTACCAAAGTGGGTAAAGATTTATTTAATGATCGTATAAGTCGATTTTCGATTCGTAAGCTGAATGTAGGGGTTTGCTCCGTTCTTCTTGGGACTCTGGTTATTGTTGGTACTGCTAGTCAAGTATCTGCCGATGAAACAGCTAACCAAGTCCAAGCAGGAGATGTAGCTAGCACTACTGCTACAGTGAGTGATGAGACATCTTCTCAGAATGCTGTTGCTGCTCAAGCTTCGACGGAAGTCGCAAATTTCTTATCAATTTCTGAGACTAATAGTCAGTCTCAAACAGTTTCAAATGCTAGCGCAGCTACTTCTGAAACGTCTACAACACAAGCTTCTAGTGAGACTACATCTCAAGCAGCTACATCAACGTCAGCAACTACTGCAGCATCTACCACTAGTGTTGCTGGCTCTACAAGTGTAGGCAATACTACGGGAGTTTCAACGACAGCCTCTGTTACACCAGCATCATCTGAGACAACTGCTTCAGAAACAGCATCTGAAGCACAAGGTGTGGACGTTCAAGCAGAAGCTTCTACAACGAATGCTCTTTCAAGTGGTGCCGAAGCGTCTGCTCTAGAGCAACCTGTTGTAACAGCAGAAACTTCTGGTCGCCGTCGTACACGTCGTGCAATCGGTGACCCTAATGACGAAAGCTTGATTGGTGATGATGTAGAAGATGCAACCTCAACTCCAAAAGTTGAAAAACCAACAGAATTTTCTAAAATTAATGCAAAAGAACTAGTTAAACAAATTAACTGGTTAGATTTTGGAGATACAACTGCTTGGACCAATACTACAACATCTAAAGACGGTAGAACAGCTCTTCAAGTAGGATCAACTTACACTAAAGAAATTATGCCTGGATATATAGTTAACATTAAGGTTAAGAGTCTTAAACCATTCCAAGCAACTGAAATTTATAAAAATCGTATGGAAGCACAAGGTGCTACAGAAGCTGAAAAAGCTACATATGATCCAAATGCAAAAAATGGATACATTGGAACTATTGGAGATCCTACAACTAGAGCAGCTTTCGCAAACAGAGAAGAAGCATTAGTAGTAGCAGACGCTCAAAATCGTTGGACTGAAATTCGTCAAGAAGGAATTGATACTGGTTCAAAACGAACAACAATTTCATCAGAGTATAATGGTGCGAATATCGGTGTTCAATTTGAGATTTCTGCAACATTCCGTGGTAAATCAGTAAAACCTGCAGTAGTAGCTGCTGATGGTGAGTCAGCTAACCCTGGTGAATTAGTGTTATTCACTACAAATGGTGCTGGTTGGAAACATATCGGAGAATGGAAAAAAGCTTCTAATACTGAAACGTATGTAGTTCAAGACACACACAATTATTTTGATCCCGCAAATAACTATAGTAGATCAAAATTTGTTGATGTAAATGGTGCTAGAATATCAGGACTAAACTTGGAATTACTTCGTAATGCTAATGAGGTTGGCCCAGATAAAAAACCAGTAGCGTGGAAATACTTTGGTAGTCCAGACCAAGTTACGGGTGGATTAGGAACTGGAGTTTTCGGACCGAACGTGTCTGCTAGCCGTTTTTCAGTACCTCTAGTTATGACTCAAGGAGCTTCAGAAGTGGGACTTTATATCGCATCATCAGGTAAACAATCTGCTATGCTTGGATTCTTCCCTCTTGATGAAGGAGACGCTCCAGAAAGTTATGGAAAAGCACAACACTCAATTGGAACGGTAGACGGTGTAACAGGTACAAAACTTGCTCAACCATACTTAGGAACTGTAAGTCCTGATATGGATGAAAATAACGCAAATGACTGGACAGGTGATGATAACACTATTTCTGCTGATGAAGGTGTTGATCAAATCGTACCTGATAACTTAAAAGGTCAAACTAATGATATGATTAAATTAGACCGTACTCGTCCAGGAACGTATACTTTAGATGTTGAAGCACATACTGATGGTGCTGCTAAAGCGTATGTTTACGGTTGGATCGACTTTAACCAAAATGGAACATTCGATGAGGATGAACGTTCTGACTTGGCAACTGTTACAAAAGATGGAACAGTTAGACTTGAATTCAGAAATGCAAAAACAATGATTGATCCAAGTGTTACTGAATTAGGTACACGTGTTCGTATTGCTAGTAATCAATCAGATATTGAAAACCCAACAGGTTTAGCTTTATCTGGAGAAGTAGAAGACTTTAAAACTCAAATTACTTTCCCTCCAAAAGGTGAACGTAAAGAAACAATCGATGTTCAAGGAGCGACACAAACAGCAACAGTTGCTTTCACGGCTCAAGGACTATCCAAGTACAGCCGTGATAAAAATGCAGAAATCGATCAAACTGTAGCTCCAGTTATTATTGATAATAGAACGAAACAAGTAGTAAATCCAAAAGCTGATGGATATTATGTAATACCAGGAGAAGGTAAATATAAAATTACTCCAAACGGTAATAACGTAGATATTGAATTTACTCCAGAAGATAACTTTGTAGGAACTGCGAGCGGTATAAGTATCCGTCGTACAGATGATAATGGTTATACAACTGATTGGGTTTCTAAAGATAAAACATTATTACCATCAATTAATGAAGTGATGGATAATATGGATGGTCTTTACATTCCAACAGTAACACCTAAAAATATCGAAGGGGAAGACAAGAAATCTACGGATGTTCAAGGAGCTAGTCAAACTGGTACGCCAGAATTCGCTCTTGAAGGAACAAATAGTAATGGTGAGAAAGTTAAAATCACACCTGATTTTGATTATCCGGCTAAGTTTGTCGATCCAGCGACTGGAAATGTCATCAATGATCCTGTTTTGACTGTAGAAGGAGAAGGAATTTACTATCTAGACGAGTTGACTGGCAAGGTTACTTTTGTACCAGAACCAGGATTTACTGGAACTGCCAAGGGGGTAACAGTTTCTCTTACGGCTCCAGTTGGTCGTGACAAAGATGGTAGAGTGCCAGATAATGCTCTTAAGACTGCAACTGCTAAGTACACACCAACTGCCACACCAATCACAGTGACTCCTACAGACAAGGTTTCTGAGGATGTTCAAAATGTTCCTCAAACCCAAACTCCTACATTTGAGTTGAGTAACGACAAGGCTGCGAAAATCACAAGCAAGAAAATGGTGGATCCCGCAACTGGTCAACCGACTGATGAAACAACTGTAACAGTAGCAGGGGAAGGAACATACACAATCGATCCTACTACTGGTGCTGTGACATTTACTCCTGAAAAAGATTTTGTTGGTACTGCAAAAGGTGTAACTGTTCAAGCAACTGCGACTATTACCAATGCTAATGGTAAGACAGCAATAATTACTTCAGATGCGAAATATACACCAACTGTAGTGCCAGCTGTTCCAACTGAAAGCCCTGCAACTTCTAAAGATATTCAAGGGGCAACACAAACAGGGACACCAAGCTTTGCAGGAACGACTGTCCAAGTAAATGGTGAAGATAAAGCTATTACGATCAAAGATAATAGCTACACGCTTTTGGATAGTGATGGCAATGAAGTGACAAGTACACCAGCTTATGCCGCTGATGGTACAACTGAAATTGGTACTTACTCAATTGATTCAGCCACTGGTCAAGTAACCTTCACACCGACTGATAAATCATACACTGGTGCAGTCACACCAGCAAAGGTTCAAGCTGAAAGCTCAAACGGTATCAAGGTGGATACAACTTACACACCAGAAATCGTTCCAGTAACCCCAACAGCTACACCAGCTGAAACAACTGATATTCAAGGTGCGACACAAACTGGTAAACCTGAATTCAAGGGTGGAACTGTAACAGTAGATGGCGTTGAGAAAACAGTAGCTATCAATGAAGCTGTTCCAGCAACATTTGATGATGGCTCAACTACCAAGTCAGTTGATGGCGTTGGTACCTACACAGTAGCAGCAGACG
>NZ_JACLQM010000001.1:0-214132 GCF_016648655.1 Streptococcus sp. 17.1 | reverse complement strand
CCAACGACTGGAGCAGTAACATTTACGCCAGAAAAAGACTTTGTTGGTACTGCAAAAGGAGTAACTGTTCAGGCAACAGCTACTATTACAAATGCTAACGGTAAGACTGCAACCATTACTTCAGATGCGACCTACACACCAACTGTTGTGGCTGCTGTTCCAACAGCTCAACCAGCTACATCTAAAGATGTTCAAGGTGCAACGCAAACAGGGACACCAACCTTTGCAGGAACTACTGTCCAAGTAAACGGTGAAGATAAAGCTATTACAATCAAAGATAATAGCTACACGCTTTTGGATAATGATGGCAATGAAGTGACAAGTACACCAGCTTATGCTGCTGATGGTACAACTGAAATCGGTACTTACTCTATCGATTCAGCTACTGGTCAAGTCACTTTCACACCGACTGATAAATCATACACAGGTGTAGTAACACCGGCCAAGGTTCAAGCTGAAAGCTCAAACGGTATCAAGGTGGACACAACTTACACGCCTGAAATCGTACCGATAACACCGACAGCAACACCAGCTGAAACAACTGATATTCAAGGTGCTACTCAAACTGGTAAACCTGAATTCAAGGGTGGAACAGTAACCGTTGATGGTGTTGAGAAAACAGTAGCTATCAATGAAGATGTTCCAGCGACATTTGACGATGGTTCAACGACTAAGACAGTTGACGGTGTTGGTACTTACACAGTAGCAGCAGACGGTACGGTGACATTTGTTCCTGAGAAATCATTTGTCGGAACTGCACCGGCTGTAACGGTTGTTCGTGAAGACAAGAACGGAACCAAAGCCTCTGCGACTTACACCCCAACAGTAACACCAGTTACACCAACAGCAGAAGATACAACATCAACAGGTAAACAAGGTCAAACCCAAACAGGTAAGCCTGAATTTACTGAAGGTGATAGTCGTGTACCAATGAACGATGACGTTCCAGCAACATTTGAAGATGGTTCAACTACCAAGACTGTTGATGGTGTTGGTACATACACAGTAGCAGCCGACGGAACTGTAACTTTTGTTCCAGAGAAATCATTTACTGGAACAGCTCCAGCTGTGACGGTTGTTCGTGAAGATAAGAACGGAACCAAAGCCTCTGCGACTTACACACCAACTGTGACTCCAGTAACTCCAACAGCAACACCAGCTGAATCTACGGGACCTCAAGGTTTGGTTCAAACTGGAACAGTAACCTTCACAGAAGGTGATGAAGTAGCGCCAATTAACAAGGATTCAATTACCCTTCTTGATGAAACTGGTCAGCCAGCAGCATCAGTAGAAGCGAAATCACCAGCAGGTGATGTAATCGGTACCTTCACCGTTGATAAAGAAACAGGTGTTGTGACCTTCACCCCAACGGATAAATCTTATTCAGGTGATGTTGTCCCAGTTAAGGTTCAAGCAGCTGATACAAATGGTACAACAGTAGAAACAACTTACACACCTAAGATTACTCCAGTCGTTCCAACTTCTGAAGATGCAACAACGACAGATATCCAAGGTGCCACTCAAACAGGTAAACCAACCTTTACTGAAGGTGATCCAAATGTTCCAATTGATGAAGATACACCAGCGACCTTTGAAGATGGATCAACTACGAAGACAGTAGATGGTGAAGGAACATACACCGTTTCTCCAGATGGTACAGTAACTTTCGTACCAGAAAAATCATTTACTGGAACTGCTTCAGGTGTAACAGTGAAACGTGTGGATAAGAACGGAACTGAAATCACAGCTAAGTACACACCAACAGTAACTCCTGTAACACCGACAGCGACACCAGTTGAAACAACAGGTAAACAAGGTCAAACCCAAACAGGTAAGCCTGAATTTACTGAAGGTGATAGTCGTGTACCAATGAACGATGACGTTCCAGCTACTTTCGACGATGGTTCAACTACGAAGACAGTTGATGGAGTTGGTACATACACAGTAGCGGCTGACGGAACAGTAACCTTTGTTCCTGAGAAATCATTCACAGGTAAAGCGCCGGCCGTAACGGTTGTTCGTGAAGATAAGAACGGAACCAAAGCTTCTGCAACTTACACACCAACAGTAACACCGGTGACCCCAACTGCTACACCAGCAGAATCAACTGGCCCTCAAGGTCTTGTTCAAACTGGAACAGTTACCTTCACTGAAGGTGACCCAGTTGCACCAATTGATAAGGATACCATTACTCTTCTTGATGAAACTGGTCAGCCAGCAGCATCAGTAGAAGCGAAATCACCAGCAGGTGACGTGATCGGTACCTTCACCGTTGATAAAGAAACAGGTGTGGTTACTTTCACACCAACGGATAAATCTTATTCAGGTGATGTTGTCCCAGTTAAGGTTCAAGCAGCTGATACAAATGGTACAACAGTAGAAACAACTTACACACCTAAGATTACTCCAGTTGTCCCAACTTCTGAAGATGCAACATCGACAGATATCCAAGGTGCTACACAATCTGGTAAACCAACCTTTACCGAAGGAAATCCAAATGTTCCAATCGATGAGGATACTCCAGCTACCTTCGAAGATGGCTCAACTACGAAGACTGTCGATGGTGAAGGAACTTACACAGTTTCTCCAGATGGAACAGTAACCTTCGTACCAGAAAAATCATTCACTGGAACTGCTTCAGGTGTAACAGTGAAACGTGTGGATAAGAACGGTACTGAAATCACAGCGAAGTACACACCAACTGTGACACCAGTAACTCCAACTGCAACACCAGTTGAAACTACAGATATCCAAGGTGCTACACAAACTGGTAAACCTGTATTTACTGAAGGCGATAGCCGTGTGCCAATGAACGATGATGTTCCAGCAACATTTGACGATGGCTCAACGACTAAGACTGTAGACGGTGTTGGTACTTACACAGTAGCAGCAGATGGAACAGTAACCTTCGTACCAGAAAAATCATTCGTAGGTACTGCACCAGCTGTAACAGTGGTTCGTGAAGATAAGAACGGAACCAAAGCTTCTGCAACTTATACACCAACCGTAACACCAGTTACACCAACTGCAGAAGATACAACATCTACTGACAAACAAGGTCAAACGCAAACAGGTACACCAACCTTCACACCAGGTAATCCAAATGTTCCAATGGATGATGATACACCTGCAACATTTGAAGATGGCTCAACGACTAAGACTGTTCCTGGTGAAGGAACTTACACAGTTGCTCCAGACGGAACCGTAACATTTGTTCCAGAAAAATCATTCACTGGAGAAGGTACAGGCGTAACGGTTAAACGTGTCGACAAGAACGGTACTCCAGTTACTGCTAAGTACACACCAACTGTGACACCAGTAACCCCAACAGCAACTCCAGCTGAATCAGAAGCACCTCAAGGTGTGGTTCAAACTGGAACTGTGACCTTCACCGAAGGTGACCCAGTTGCACCAATCGATAAGGATACCATTACTCTTCTTGATGAAAATGGTCAGCCAGCAGAATCTGTAGTTGCTAAATCACCAGAAGGTAAAGAAATTGGTACTTTCACAGTTGATAAAGAAACAGGTGTTGTAACCTTCACACCAACTGATAAATCTTACTCAGGTGATGTGGTTCCAGTTAAGGTTCAAGCAGCTGATACAAATGGTACAACAGTAGAAACAACTTACACACCGAAGATTACTCCAGTTGTTCCAACTGCTGAACCTGTAACATCTACAGATATCCAAGGTAAAACACAAACAGGTACACCAAGCTTCACACCTGGTAACCCTGCAATCCCAATGGATGATGATGTACCAGCAACCTTTGAAGATGGCTCAACAACTAAAGTTATTCCAGGAGAAGGTACTTACACTGTAGCTCCTGATGGCACAGTAACCTTTGTCCCAGAAAAATCATTCACAGGAGAAGGTACAGGTGTAACCGTTAAACGTGTAGATAAGAATGGGACACCAGCTACAGCTAAGTACACACCAACTGTGACACCAGTAACTCCAACAGCGACACCAGTTGAAACAACAGGTAAACAAGGTCAAACCCAAACAGGTAAGCCTGAATTTACTGAGGGCGACAGCCGTGTGCCAATGAACGATGACGTTCCAGCTACTTTCGATGATGGTTCAACTACGAAGACAGTTGATGGAGTTGGTACTTACACAGTAGCAGCAGACGGAACTGTAACTTTTGTTCCAGAGAAATCATTTACTGGAACAGCACCAGCAGTGACAGTGGTTCGTGAAGACAAGAACGGAACCAAAGCTTCTGCGACTTACACCCCAACAGTAACACCGGTGACTCCAACTGCTACACCAGCAGAATCAACTGGTCCTCAAGGCGTGGTTCAGACCGGAACAGTAACCTTTACCGAGGGAGATTCCGTTGCTCCAATCGACAAAGATACCATTACTCTTCTTGATGAAAATGGCCAACCAGCAGCGGCAGTGTTTGCGAAATCACCAGCGGGTGATATTATTGGTACCTTCACAGTTGATAAAGAGACAGGTGTTGTAACCTTCACACCAACAGATAAATCTTACTCAGGTGATGTGGTTCCAGTTAAGGTTCAAGCTGCGGATACTAATGGAACAACTGTAGAAACAACTTACACACCTAAGATTACTCCAGTCGTTCCAACTTCTGAAGATGCAACATCGACAGATATCCAAGGTCAAACACAATCTGGTAAACCAACCTTCACCGAAGGAAATCCAAATGTTCCAATCGATGAAGATACTCCAGCTACCTTCGAAGATGGTTCAACCACTAAGACAGTAGAAGGCGTTGGTACATACACAGTAGCAGCAGACGGAACAGTAACTTTCGTTCCAGAAAAATCATTTACTGGAACTGCTACAGGCGTAACCGTGAAACGTGTTGATAAGAATGGTACTGAAATCACAGCTAAGTACACACCAACTGTTACACCAGTCACACCGACTGCAACTCCAACAACATCAACAGATATTCAAGGTGCTACACAAACTGGTAAGCTAGTATTTACAGAAGGCGATAGCCGTGTACCAATGAATGACGATGTTCCAGCAACATTTGATGATGGCTCAACGACTAAGACTGTAGACGGTGTTGGTACTTACACAGTAGCAGCAGATGGAACTGTAACCTTTGTTCCTGAGAAATCATTTGTTGGTGAAGCCCCAGCAGTGACAGTTGTTCGTGAAGATAAGAACGGAACCAAAGCCTCTGCAACCTACACACCAACAGTAACTCCAGTTACACCAACTTCAGAGCCAGCAACATCTACAGATATCCAAGGTCAGACACAAACAGGTAAACCAAGCTTCACGCCTGGTAACCCAAGTGTCCCAATGGATGATGATGTACCAGCTACCTTTGAAGACGGCTCAACAACTAAAGTTATTCCAGGTGAAGGAACTTACACAGTTGCTCCAGACGGAACTGTAACCTTCGTCCCAGAAAAATCATTCGTAGGAACTGCACCAGCTGTAACAGTGGTTCGTGAAGATAAGAACGGAACCAAAGCCTCTGCAACCTACACGCCAACTGTGACTCCAGTAACTCCAACAGCGGAACCAGCAACATCAACAGATATTCAAGGTGCAACTCAAACCGGTAAGCCAACCTTCACCGAAGGTGATAGCCGTGTGCCAATGAACGATGACGTTCCAGCAACCTTCGACGATGGTTCAACCACTAAGACAGTAGACGGCGTTGGTACTTACACAGTAGCGGCTGACGGAACAGTAACTTTCGTACCTGAGAAATCATTCGTTGGTGAAGCTCCAGCAGTGACAGTTGTCCGTGAAGATAAGAACGGCACAAAAGCCTCAGCAACTTACACACCAACTGTAACTCCTGTTACACCAACTGCTGCCCCAGCAACATCAACAGACATCCAAGGTCAAACGCAAACAGGTAAACCAAGCTTCATGTCTGGTAACCCAAGTGTGCCAATGGATGATGATGTACCAGCTACATTTGACGATGGTTCAACAACTAAAGTTATTCCAGGTGAAGGAACTTACACCGTTTCTCCAGACGGAACAGTAACCTTTGTTCCAGAAAAAGCATTCACAGGAACAGGTACAGGCGTAACAGTGAAACGTGTTGATAAGAATGGTACAGCTATTACAGCAACCTACACACCAACCGTTACACCAGTAACACCAACTGCAGAATCAGTTACTTCAATTGGTAATAAGGGTCAAACGCAAACAGGTAAGCCAAGCTTCACTGAAGGCGATAGCCGTGTACCAATGAATAACCAAGTTCCAGCTACCTTTGAAGATGGTTCAACTACCAAGACGATTTCAGGTGTTGGTACTTACACAGTAGCTGCAGATGGAACTGTAACCTTCACACCAGAACCTGAATTTACAGGAACTGCCCCAGCAGTAACAGTTGTTCGTGAAGATGTTAACGGAACTAAGGCTTCAGCTACCTACACACCAACTGTTCTTCCAATCACTAAGTTTGTTGATAAAGAAGGTAAGGAAATCCCAGGATATCCTACAGTTGATGGTGAACAGCCAAAAGTTGAGATTCCAGGTTACCGCTTCGTAGAAACTAAGAAATTACCTAATGGTGATATCGAACATGTCTACGAGCAAGTAACAACATCATATGTAGATGAAAATGGTACTCCAATCCCTGGTTATCCAACCGAAGATGGCCAACAACCTAAGAAAGACATTCCAGGTTATGAATTTGTGAAGACAGTTGTAGATGAAAATGGTAATACTCAACACATCTACAAACAAATTGTGACTCCAACACCTGTGCCGGATACAACTCCGACACCAGAGCCACAGCCAGCTCCACAAACAGAAGAGCCTAAGGCTCCAGTGCTTCCAGAAACAAAAGAAGAAGCTCACTTTATCAATCCAACTGATAAGACAGCCCAACTTCCAGAAACTGGTAGTGAAGATTCAAACCTTGCAATCTTTGGTTTGGCAAGTCTTCTAGCTGGATTCGGACTCTATGGCACAAAACGACGCAAACGTTAAAATGATTTAACGGTCGTATAGGACCTTAAGAATCCAGATTTCAATTAAAATAGACCTCATGGTATTTGCCATGGGGTCTATTTGTATGGCCCAGACTGCGAGTTTTTTTAAGTCGTCATGATTGACTTTGCTCTCTAGGAAGCGTAATCTAGACCTTAGTTAAAGGATTATAAGGAGGTCCCTCGATGATTGAAGTAACTTATTTAAATACCGCCAAGCAAGAAAAACACACTTCCTTTGAAGATTACAATGAATTTGTTAGGGCACAGCAAGCTTGTTGGATTGCCTTACCAGATTCAACGCCAGTCACTAAGGTGACAATCAACGGACATGATATTGGCTACAAGGGACAATATGGTGACCTTTACTTTTATATTATGAAGTTAGACTTGGCACAATATCAGTAATAGTAAGGGAAAAGAATTAGACATCGTGTTCTGGTTCTTTTTCTTTAATCAAGGTAATTTTTATAAATTAAGAATATTGCTAATTGACTGAAAATGACTTACAATAGAAAGGAAGAATTTATAGAAGGAGACACATATGAAAAACAAGCGTTTAATTTGGACTTTGGTTTTCTTAGCTATCTTGACGCTCGGTTCTATTGGGACAGATCTTTTCAAAAAAGAACACCAAGATGCCAATAAGGTCGTCAAAGTAGGGATCCTCCAGTTCGTGACTCACGACGCCCTGGATCAAATCGAGAAGGGAATTGAGGATGGCCTTAAGGAAGCTGGTTATAAGGGGGACAAGGTTAAAATCACCCTCCTAAATGCCGAAGGAGACCAGTCTAAAATTCAAACCATGTCTAAACAATTGGTTAATGACAAGAACGATGTTGTTATCGGTATTGCCACACCAGCAGCACAGGGGCTAGCGGCAGCTACCAAGGATATTCCAGTCATTATGGGGGCTATCTCAGACCCTGTTGGGGCCAAATTGGTTAAGAATCTCAAGCATCCGGAAGGCAATGTTACTGGTACCTCTAACCAAGTGCCGATTAAGCAAACAGTAGACTTGGTCAAATCACTGACACCAAATGCCAAAACTATTGGTATTCTCTACGCTTCAAGCGAGGACAATTCCAAATCACAGGTTGAAAGCTTTAAGAAATACGCAGAAAAAGATGGCCTGAATGTGGTCGAGTACGCCGTTCCATCAACCAATGAAATCAATACAACCATGTCAGTCATGACTGGTAAGGTAGATGCCATCTGGACGCCTCAAGATAATACGATTGCCTCAGCCTTTTCAACAGTAATCTCATCAGCCAACCAGGCTAAGATTCCAGTTTATACGACGGTTGATACGATGGTGAAAGAAGGTGGTTTGGCTTCAGTTGCTCAAAGCCAATATGAACTTGGAAAGGCTACAGCTCGTAGTGCCGTTAAGGTTCTTAAGGGTAAGAAAGTAAAGGATGTTCCTGTAGATGTTATCGATGATGGCACACCAACGCTTAACCTTAAAGTTGCTCAAGACCTCAACATCACCATCCCTGACGATGTGCTTAAACAGTCAGACATCGCTGTTAAAGCTGATAAATAAGGAGGACTTATGATTATTTCATCTATTTATCAGGGGCTTCTATACGGAATCCTAGGTCTTGGGATTTACATGACTTTCCGTATCTTGGATTTTCCTGATTTGACAACAGAAGGTTCCTTCCCTCTTGGTGGGGCAGTAGCAGTAACCCTTATGAACTTTGGTTGGAACCCTATCTTGGCAACCTTGGTTGCCGTTTTGGCCGGCTGTGGTGCTGGACTTGTGACTGGTCTCCTCTATACTAAGGGAGAGATTCCTACTATTTTGGCAGGGATTTTGGTCATGACCTCTCTTAACTCAGTCATGCTTATGATTATGGGAAGGGCCAACTTGGGACTTCTTGATATTAAGACTATTCAAGATTTGCTTCCTTTCAGCAAGGACTACAATCTCTTGATTGTTGGTCTCATTGCTGTGACCATTGTTATCACTGCCTTGATTGCCTTTCTTAACACGCGCCTTGGTCAAGCTTATATTGCCACAGGTGATAATAGAGACATGGCCAAATCTTTTGGTATCAACACAGACAATATGGAAGTGATGGGTCTTGTTATCTCAAACGGTATTATTGCCCTCTCTGGAGCCTTGATTAGCCAACAGGACGGTTATGCCGACGTTTCTAAAGGGATTGGGGTTATCGTCATTGGTCTTGCCAGCATCATCATTGGTGAGGTCCTCTATGCGACTAACTTGACTCTGTTGGAACGTTTGATTGCCATCTGTATTGGTTCAATCCTCTATCAGTTCCTTTTGACAGCAGTTATCGCTCTTGGCTTTAACACGAACTACCTCAAACTCTTTAGTGCGATTGTTCTGGCTATTTGTTTGATTTCGCCTGTCCTACGTCGAAAATTCTTTAAGGGGGTGACCTTATCACGATGACAGCTATTGTAGAACTCAAAGATGCGACTGTTAAGGTCAATAACGGTTTTGACACCGAAAAAACCATCCTGGACCATGTTAATCTTACCATTAGAGAAGGTGATTTTATTACCATTCTTGGTGGAAATGGTGCCGGAAAATCAACCCTCTTCAACGTCATTGCAGGGACACTCATGTTGACCAGTGGTCAGATTTTCATCATGGGTGAAGATGTTACGGCTCTGCCTGCTGAGAAGCGTGCTAAGTACCTCTCACGAGTCTTCCAAGATCCTAAAATGGGGACAGCTCCTCGTATGACTGTTGCAGAGAACCTCTTGATTGCCAAATACCGTGGTGAAAAACGAGGGCTTAAATCACGCCAAATTCATCTCTACACAGAGGAGTTCCAAGGTCTGATTGAACGTATCAGTAATGGTTTAGAAAAGCACTTAGATACACCAGCAGGTCTCCTTTCAGGTGGTCAGCGTCAGGCTCTCAGTCTTTTGATGGCGACACTTAAACGTCCTGAGCTCTTGCTCTTAGACGAGCACACTGCAGCCCTGGATCCTAAGACCAGTGTAGCACTCATGGAGTTGACTGATGAGTTTGTGACGGGAGACCATCTAACAGCCTTGATGATTACCCACCACATGGAAGATGCCCTAAAATATGGAAATCGTCTGATTGTTATGAAGGATGGTCAAATCATTAAAGATCTTACCAAGGAAGAAAAAGGTCAATTGGATATCACAGACTACTACGCTATGTTTGAGTAAGCCTAGTCTGACTCTAAATTGTAAAATAAGCCAAAAAGTTGTATACTTAAAGGGTATGCAACTTTTTGTTGTGGCCTGTAAATCGACAAGGAGACTGTTCGCACGAACGTTCAGCTTCTTGGACCGTCTGTAAAAATAGGCTCTAGAAGAGAGTCAAACTAAAAAGGAGAAAAACAAGCATGAGCGATATTAAAATTATTGCCCTAGGTGGAGTACGTGAAAATGCTAAGAACCTCTATATTGTTGAGATTAACGACTCTATCTTTATCTTGGATGCTGGTCTAAAGTATCCTGAAAATGAACAACTTGGTGTTGACTTTGTCATCCCTAACTTAGATTACTTGATTGAAAATAGAGATCGTATCCAAGGGATTTTCTTAACTCACGGACACGCCGATGCCATTGGTGCCCTACCTTATATCTTGCAAGAAGTCAAAGCACCAGTCTTTGGATCATCCCTCACAATCGAGTTAGCTAAACTTTTTGTCAAGAATGCTGGCGTTAAGAAATTCAATAATTTCCATGTTATTGACGCAGAAACTGAAATTGAATTTGAGGATGCTGAGGTTTCATTCTTCAAAACAACTCACTCAATTCCAGAATCAATGGGGATTGTTCTTGGCACTGACCAAGGCAATATTGTCTATACAGGTGACTTCAAGTTTGACCAAGCTGCCCGTCCTTACTACAAAACTGATTTAGGTCGTTTGGCTGAAATTGGACGTGAAGGTGTTCTGGCCCTCTTGTCAGACTCAGCAAATGCGACAAGTACTGAACAAACAGCTTCTGAAGCAGAAGTGGGCCAAGAAATTGACCAAGTTATTGCTGATGCAGAAGGACGTGTTATTGTTGCTGCAGTTGCCTCAAACTTGGTACGTATTCAACAAGTCTTTGATTCAGCTGCTGATCACGGACGTCGTGTTGTTCTTACGGGTTTTGACGTAGAAAATATTGTCCGCACAGCCATTCGTCTCAAAAAATTGACTGTGGAGCATGAAAAACTTATTGTCAAACCAAAAGACATGAACAAGTTTGAAGACCACGAGTTGATTATCCTCGAAAATGGTCGTATGGGTGAACCAATCGATGGCCTTCAAAAGATGGCTGTTGGTCGTCACCGTTACGTTCAAATCAAGGATGGAGATTTGGTTTATATCGTTACAACTCCAAGCATTGCTAAGGAAGCCGTAGTGGCACGTGTCAACAACGCTATCTATAAAGCTGGTGGAACTGTTAAGATGATTACGCAGAGCCTTCGTGTTTCTGGACATGCCAATGCTCGCGAACTTCAATTGATGATTAACCTCCTTCGTCCACAGTATCTCTTCCCTGTCCAAGGGGAGTACCGTGACCTTCAAGCACATGCAGAGTTAGCCTTGGAAGTTGGTATTCTTCCAGAAAATATTTATATCGTTAAACGCGGTGACATCATGCACTTGTCAGAGGATCAAGGTTTCCTTCATGAAGGAGCTGTCCCAGCTGGTGATGTTATGATTGATGGTAATGCCATTGGTGATGTGGGTAATATCGTCCTTCGTGACCGTAAGGTCTTGTCTGAAGATGGTATCTTTATCGTAGCTATCACTGTTAACAAGAAGGAACGTAAGATTGTCTCTAAAGCGCGTGTGAATACACGTGGGTTCGTTTATGTGAAGAAGAGCCGTGATATTCTCCGTGAGGCTGCTGACATTGTTAATGCTACCGTTGAAAATTACTTGGCAGGAGACAGCTTCGACTGGGGTGAACTTAAAGGTGCTGTCCGAGACGATGTGGCTAAGTTCCTCTTCGACCAAACCAAACGTCGCCCAGCTATCCTTCCAGTTGTCATGGAAGTCCGCTAATAACTGACTAAAACATAAGAGTGTGAGCGTGTCGCTTGCACCATAGACATTGAGGAAAGTTTTAACAAGACTTTGTTCTAAAATCAAAAGCTGGGGGTGTCCCAGCTTTTCTAACATTAAGAAAGGAAAAACAAATGGCTTTTTTTCAAATTGAATACTCATCAGATGTTCTAGGACAATACCGCCAAGTGGATGTCATCTATCCAGATCGTGATCAGATTGCTGAAACGGAAAGTGATACGGACATCCCAGTTCTCTATCTCCTTCATGGCATGGGGGGCAATCATAATTCTTGGGCCTTCCGTACCAATATTCAGCGTCTCCTTCGTAAGACTAATCTCATTGTTATTATGCCTAATTCTGAAAATGGCTGGTATACAAATACCAATTACGGGGTTAAGTATTACGATGCCATTGCTAAGGAGCTTCCTCAAGTCATGCAACGTTTCTTCCCTAGTATGACTAAGAAGCGTGAAAAGACCTTTATCGCTGGACTTTCTATGGGTGGCTATGGTTCTTTCAAACTAGCCTTAACGACAAATAACTTTGCTTGTGCGGGTTCCTTCTCTGGTGCCCTTGGATTATCAGTAGAGATGATTACAGATGAAACGAGTGAGTCTAAGGAATACTGGCAAGGAGTCTTTGGCGATTTGGAAGGAAAAGACATTAAGCAGCATAAACTGGTTAACCTAGCCAAACAACATGATAAGAAAACCAAATTCTTTGCCTGGTGTGGCCTCGAGGATTTCCTTTTTGATTCTCAAGATAAGGCAGTTGCTGATTTGAAGGCCCTTGGTTTAGACATTGACTACAGCACAGACCATGGAAGACATGAGTGGTATTACTGGGAAAAACAACTAGAAGCCTACTTAGAATGGTTACCTATTGATTACGTTAAAGAAGAACGCTTGTCTTAATAGGTCAAGTTTGTAACATCTTATCAAAGAGATGATAAAAGCTTAAAGTGATATTTTTTGCTTGTCAGAACTATTAGAGCTTGATATACTAGGGGAAGTTTCGAAAAGGAGGCTCAATAATGAAAAAATTATTCAGAGTAATCTTCTATATTCCCAAACTTCTTTTACAATTTATTTGGAATCTTATTTGGGCTATATTTAAACTTGCCCTAGTCCTAGCCCTTATTGGTTATGGACTCGTCTACTATGCCAATAATTCTTCAAGTACCTTAGCCACAAACATTAACCAAGCCTTTCATCAAGTAGAGCTAGGTTTTAGTGGAACCAGTACTAGTGACGTTGAGAAAGTTGTCTCTAACCTATCAACGACAGATACCATTCCAGAGTCTAATGGAGCTAGATGGGCACAAAATACAGCTAGCATCTATATTCAGTCTACCGATGAAACCTTGGTAGCTGCTTATAAGGAGGCTATCACCAACTGGAATAACACGGGTGCTTTCATCTTTACTTTAACTGATGATGCCTCAACAGCTGACATTGTTGCGACTGACTATTCCGATGTGAATTCACAGGCAGCAGGTTTAGCAGACACTCAAACCAATGTTTTGACCAATCGCATCACTCATGTAGATGTGAAGTTGAACCGTTATTTCCTCTTGAATAGTGATTTTGGTTATACTCACAAGCGTATTGTGAATACGGCTGAACACGAATTGGGACATGCCATTGGCTTAGACCATGATGACTCTAAGACATCCGTTATGCAATCAGCAGGATCTTATTACGGGATTCAACAGGTGGATATTGATACGGTCCATGCTCTTTATGCTAATTAAGGAGGGGCTGTCATGCGCTATTTGAAACGCCTTGCTAGACGTTACCCCATGCAAACCTTCCTTTTTCTTTTCAATGCTGGGGTCTTTACTTGGTTGCAAACAACAGGAACCATGATTGCCAATCGTTTGGGCCTATCAGGTGAAGGTATTTGGATTTATATTCCCAATTGGGTAAAAATGCTGACCAGCCATTCTATTGAGAGTATTCAAACCCTATACGGGGCCTCTGGTTGGAGTTGGCTAATCACCTCTATGCTTCTTACTTGGCTCTTGACTTTTCTGAGAGGTCTCATGAGAGCAGTGATTCTCATTCTGATAGTTGGTCTTGGCTTATGGCTAGTTTATCGACACTTTGAACTCTTACAAAATCTAAAACTGTCCTGATGGGCAGTTTTTTTGAGTTGTTAGGTCGTTTATTTTCTGAAGAAATATGATATAATATAGCTAATTTATTATTTTGGAGGACATTATGGCTTTAGCAAAAATCGTTTATGCCAGTATGACCGGTAACACGGAAGAAATCGCAGATATCGTTGCCAAAAAATTGGAAGAATTGGGTCACACTGTAGATGTAGACGAGTGTACAACGGTTGATGCCGCTGATTTTGAAGATGCGGACATCTGTATCGTAGCGACTTACACTTATGGTGATGGTGAGTTGCCAGATGAAATCGTTGACTTTTACGAAGATTTGGCTGACCTCGACTTGTCAGGTAAAATCTTTGGTGTTGTAGGTTCAGGAGATACCTTCTACGATTATTTCTGTCATTCAGTGGATGAGTTTGAAAATCAATTCACATTCACAGGGGCGACTAAGGGTGCTGATAGCGTCAAGGTTGACCTTTCTGCTGAAGATGAAGATATCGAAAACCTTGAAGCTTTCGCTGAAAAAGTTTCAGAAGCATTAGCATAAGAAAAAAGCAGAGTAAAGTCTGCTTTTATTGTAGTCAAAAATGGAGTTTTTTATGAATGAAATAGAAAGAGATTTTAGGACGCAATCTCAACATCTCCTTTGGTCCGTTTGGCGAGGGCTCTTAGTGGGGGTGACAGCAGGAGCAGTGGTCAGTCTTTTTCGTTGGTTAATTGCCAAAGGGGCCGCATTTTCTGTAGCTATTTACGAAGACGCCCTTCATAATCCACTTCTGATTCTGGGAATTGTACTTGTTAATCTCTTGATTGCCCTTTTTATTGGTTACCTTATTAAGCAGGAAAAAGACATCAAGGGCTCAGGGATTCCCCATGTTGAAGGGGAACTGATGGGGCTCCTACATCCGTCCTGGTGGTCAGTATTATGGCGTAAATTCCTAGGTGGAGTCCTTGGGATTTCAATGGGACTGATGTTAGGACGTGAGGGACCTAGTATTCAACTAGGTGCCATGACTGCTAAGGGATTAGCCAAGGGACTTAAGCTCTCTGCACGTGAGAAGCGTGTCTTGATTGCTGCTGGAGCAGCAGCAGGGTTATCGGCTGCCTTTAATGCCCCGATTGCTGGTCTTTTGTTTGTCGTCGAAGAAGTCTATCATCATTTCTCTCGTCATGTTTGGGTGACAGCTTTAACGGCATCTTTAGTAGCCAATGCTGTTTCCCTACGCATCTTTGGCCAGGTACCAGTCCTTGCTATGACAGAAAAATTACCCGTATTTCCTTTGAAGGATTATTGGATTCTTATTGTCTTGGGGATTTTTCTAGGTGTGCTTGGATACGGTTATGAGTGGGTTGTCTTACGCATTGGTAAGGTCTACCAAGGGTTAGGGAAAATCTTCCACTTGCCATCTCATTTTCATGGCCTCTTGGCAGTTCTGTTTATCATTCCTATTGGTCTTTATTTTCCACATCTTTTAGGTGGTGGGAATGAATTGATTCTTGCCCTAAATGGTTTACATCCTGCTCTAACTGTGGCTATCCTCTATTTGGCTATTCGCTTTATTTGGAGTATGTTGTCCTTTGGTTCAGGTTTTCCTGGTGGGATTTTCTTGCCGATTTTGACTCTAGGTGCTCTTTCTGGTAGCGTTTTTGCGGCAGCTTTTGAAAATCTAGGATTTTTACAAGTCAGTCAGTTCCCTATTTTTATCATTCTTGGTATGGCTGGTTATTTCGGTGCTGTATCTAAGGCACCGCTCACTGCTATGATTTTAGTAACTGAGATGGTAGGTGACCTTCACCAATTAATGACAATTGGAGTCGTGACCCTGATTGCCTATCTCGTCATGGATTTCATGGGAGGAGAACCTGTCTATGAAGCCATGCTTCACAATCTAATCGCTCACGAACCAAAGCAAGTTGATAATATACCGACGATGATTGACTTACCGGTTACAGATAGTCTAGCTGGTCGATTGGTTAAGGATTTAACCTTACCTGATGGCGTTTTGATTTCCACTCAGATTTTTCAGGACCAGTCTGAAGTTGTTCATGGAGACACACGTCTAAAAGCAGGAGCAACCCTGTATCTAGTTGTTAATGAAAGTAATATCAGTCAGGTAAGAAAACTCTTTTTATAAGTAATTCAATGGCTTGAGGCTCTTTTGTCCTCAGGTCATTTTTGTTATAATGGAGAGAAAAAGGAGGTCAGTATGGACTTAAATGAGATTCGCCAACAGATTGACACCGTTGATAATGAGATTGTGGCTTTGTTGGAAGAACGTATGAAATTGGTAACTCGAGTAAGTGCTTATAAACAACGCACTGGAAAGGCGATTTATGATCCTGAACGAGAGCAGGCTCTGCTAGACAAGGTAGGCGCTAGTGTCCTTAATCCTGAATATAGAGAAGCTATCGTCGCAAGTTTTGCGGATATTATGAAGCATTCACGTACTTATCAAGCAAGTAAGTTAGAAGAAAAGTAGGCCTCTAGGATGAAAGTAAGACAATTAAGTGATAGTCAAGGTCTTTCTTACTTACATTTAGTAATGTTAAGTCTTTATGCAATCTTGTTAGGGGTACTGGTTGGACTGATTGATGCTATTTTTGGGCGCGTGCTGATAGGACTTTCGGAATTTCGTGACCACCATCTCTTTTATCTAGTCCCGGCACTTCCTTTAGCAGGTCTTTTGATAGTTTACCTTTACCAAAAGTTTGCGGGTAAGGCAGCACAGGGAATGGGCTTGATTTTCAAGGTTGGACATAATGAGGAGGATCAAGTCCCCCTAAGGTTAATTCCACTGGTGACTGTAACCACATGGCTGACCCACCTTTTCGGGGGTTCTGCAGGTCGTGAGGGAGTTGCTGTACAACTGGGGGCCACAGTTTCTCATGCTTTTAGTCGCTATTTTAAGCTCCCGAATGCTTCACGTATTTTCTTGACCATGGGGATGGCCGCTGGTTTTGGAGGGCTCTTCCAAACACCAATCGCCGCGACCTTCTTTGCGCTTGAGGTATTGACTCTAGGACAGTTAAGTCTGCCAATCTTGGTACCGACTCTTATTGCATCTTTTGTGGCTAGTACGACAAGCCATCTCTTAGGTCTTGAAAAATTTAGCCACTTTGTCTCCGAAAGTTTGACTATTGACCTTGAGACGTTTATTAAGTTAGCTCTTTTAGGTTTGGCCTTTGGTATTGCAGGAAATCTCTTTGCTTATCTCTTGTCACTAGCTAAAAAGAAAGTAGCGAGTCTGCTCCCAAATCCTTATTATCGTGTTCTCTTAGGAAGTGTCGTCTTAACCTGTCTTCTTTTGATTTTGTGGAAGGGACGTTATACAGGTCTTGGAACGAATTTGATTGCTTTAAGTGTTGGTGGTGGGACCATTTATCCATTGGATTGGCTCTTGAAATTGCTCTTGACCGTCTTTACCCTATCTCTTGGTTTCCAAGGAGGAGAAGTAACCCCTTTGTTTGCTATCGGAGCAAGTCTTGGTGCTGTTCTAGCACCAGTTCTGGGACTTCCAATTCCACTTGTAGCAGGTCTAGGCTATCTGTCTGTCTTTGGTAGCAGTACCAATACCCTTTTAGCCCCTATTTTCATTGGCGTTGAAGTCTTTGGTCCCGCTAATGCAGTCCCTTACGCGATTGTCATGGCTTTTGCTTATCTCATAAATCATAAGACGAGCATTTATGGACAACAAAAAATGCTAGAAATGCAATAAGATACTAGACATCCTGATAATTTTTTGATAAGATACTAAGAGTGTGTAATGGACACACAAAAATAACGGCTAATCCGCTGAGACACAGAGGTTGCTCTTAAGATTAGTAAGATAGGAGTATATAAAAATGAATCCATTGATCCAAAGTTTGACAGAAGGTCAACTTCGTACTGACATCCCATCATTCCGTCCTGGTGACACAGTTCGCGTTCACGCGAAAGTTGTCGAAGGAACTCGCGAACGTATCCAGATCTTTGAAGGTGTAGTTATTTCACGCAAAGGTCAAGGGATCTCAGAAATGTACACAGTTCGTAAAATTTCAAGCGGTATCGGTGTAGAACGTACTTTCCCAATCCACACTCCACGTGTTGAAAAGATTGAAGTTGTACGCTACGGTAAAGTCCGCCGTGCTAAACTTTACTACTTGCGTGCTTTGCAAGGTAAAGCTGCACGTATCAAAGAAATCCGTAAATAATTTACAGATTTCACCGAAAAAATCTGTCCTCGTGGCAGATTTTTTCATAAGTCCTCTTAGTTAAATGGATATAACAACTCCCTCCTAAGGAGTCGTTGCTGGTTCGATTCCGGCAGGGGACATTTTTAAGCCTTTAACCATGCGGTTTTAAGCCATTTTGTCCACATTCTGTCCACATTTGTTTTATCTTTTCATCGTTTCGTGATTTTTGCTCTTGTAACTGGTGGGCGTAAACTTCCAATGTGATGTTCAGATTCTCATGCCCTAAAACTTGCGATACAGAAATCAAGTCAATATCGTGGGCTATTAAATAGCTGGCGTAAGTGTGCCTTAACGAGTGGACACGTACTTCACGCCCAATGATTTTCCGTAAGGTTTTATTGACGGCATTGTTGGATAGTGAAGGCAGTAGTCTACCATCTTCAGTAGGTGGCAGTTGGTCGATAAAATTTATAAATTCATCATCAAGCGGTATCTCTCGGATACTGCTTTTTGTTTTTGTTGGTAGAAAACCAGTATTGTTTTTATAGTCCCACGTTTTATTGACTGATAACATGCCAGTATCTCTGTTGATATCATCCACCGTTAAGCCTAGACACTCAGCAAAACGGATACCAGTTTTAGCTATGATATAAAGTGCTGCATAAGACGCATATTCTGGATGCTTGCTTGTCTCGTAGATCAATCGCTCGTATTCTTCGACCTCTAGGAATTTCGTTTCAATATCACGCCCTTTGTTCTTAGCGTTGATTTTAGCAAACTTGCAAAAGTTACGCTTGATGTATCCTTCATGCACAGCCATTTCAACGCACGATTTGACATGCACATTAAAACGCTCGACAGTATCTTGGGCGTGAGTTTTAGCATAGCTATTCAACACACGTTGGTATTGTGTGGCAGTAACAGATTTTAGTTTCTTATCACCAAAGAATAATTCTATCTTGCGTTGAGTGTTGATGTATGCCTTATAAGTTATCTTGGAAACGGTGGTTTTTTTATAAACCTCGCACCACTGCTTAAAATAATTATATAAGGTAATATCTTCATCCACAGTGATGTTGTCTTGTAATTTCAGCTCCATCTCAGCAGCGGCCTTGATAGCTTCAGATTTAGTCCTGAAGCCCCCCTTTGACTTTGGTTTCCGCTTGCCAGTGGAGTCGTAGTAGTTTATTCGATACTCCCAGCCGTTGGGGCGTTTCCTGTATGATGCCATTATTTATCCCCCTATTATGGTATAATAAAAGGGTAGTGGTGAGTATCTCACACACTCCCTTGATATAGCTTAGCCAGTCGAAAGGCTGGCTTTTTTATTTGGTTAATCCATAAGTACTTCATTTTTTAATAAAAAACAAAAGAGCCAATTCAACAAACGAACTGGCTCTTTTTAGACGTTTTTGTTCCCTTACACTTGCGCACGCACAAGCCATAGGGCGCTGAACTTAATCAGTCTTCCACTAAAATTAGTTTACAAAATGTTTTACTTACTGTCAACGATTTTATAAAAAAATAGTAAACATTTTAACCAGTTCTGGTGTTTTCGTGTAATCGGATGCATACCTTTGCATTTGGTCAATAAGATTTTGAATTTTCAAGCCTTTATGAGAATTTCTTGATTACTTCTAAAATCTCATCGGCATAATTTGCAACCTCGAGAGGAGTAGATACTGGGAAGATACCTTTATCACGAATTTCGATTGTGCTTCTCTTTGAATTTGAACGATAACGTAATACCCATTTTTTGATATTGTCATCAACCAAAACATTGAAATAACTACGGTTGTCTCTATAGAATACACGTTCTGGAGATATTATATCCTTAGCAAGCATTTTAACAACAGTGTAAACTTCTAATTCAGCAGGAGTTGTGACAATTCCGTCAGCTACTTCAACAGTTTCATCAGGCTCTGTTTCAACTTTTGGAATATCGGTTGTTACTTTCGTTTCAACACTTGTATTAAGTGCAGCGCTCAATTTTTCATTAACTCTTTCTGTGATGAACTGATTAAACCCTTTTACAATGATCGGAGAAAATGTCGTCAGGATATTTTGAGTCACACGACCTTCATAGATTTCTGACGTTAGATATTTGAGGAAACTATCTGAAGGTGTAGCGATGTTTTCAGTCAGAAATGCTTTAAGATTGTTGAGATATTTCAATTCAGAAGCTGATGAAACAATATTATCAATATCAAAATTTTCTTTGTGGAATTTGATAATTTCAGTAAATTGATTTTCTTTTATATCAGTCACATCGATTGTCAAGAATGGAGTTGTGTCCATTTTATTCGGTTCATCTAAATCAGTAAAGAATTTATATTCTCTACCATTTGTCAAGATGCCGAATTTTGATTTAGTAGTTACGAAATATCTGAACAATTGAGAGTCATGCTTAGTGAGATTTTCAGTAATCGATTTACATTCAATCAGGATTTGTGGTTCACCATCCAAAATGATTGCATAGTCGACTTTTTCGCCTTTTTTTATACCTACGTCCGCAGTAAACTCTGGGACAAACTCAAGAGGGTTGAATATGTCATAACCGAGCGTTTGGAAGAAAGGCATAATGAAGGCGTTTTTGGTTTGCTCTTCATTTGTAATGCTTTGGCTGAGGTCTGCTACACGTTTGCCGACTTGTTTTAAATCGGCTTTTACTTTATCAATTTCCATATTGATACTCCTTTTTAATTTGCTAATGATAAATATTCTTCCTTAACCATGATTTCATTTGTCATGGTTTTTAGATTGTAATACGACATGAATTTGAGATAATCAAACTCCGTGGGGTCATCTAAGCTTTCTAGCGCGTCTTTTACGAGATGATGGATCATGTTCCTATCAGCTTCGTTTTCACAACGTAGGCGAGCGTTCTGGTACTCTGAGCGTGCATGGTCTTTGTGTCCGAGTTCATGCAGCAGTACTTTAACTCTCTCTTTTTTACTAAGTTTGCTTGACAAGAAAGCTGTATTGGTTTCTTTTTCGTAGAATCCAAGTTCATCAGGTATTAGCTCACCGTCAAAATCGACAATGCGAACCTGAAAATGACTTATAATTTCTTTTTCGGTCACTAAGCAGTACCTCTAATCACCAGCTTCTTTAAGGTACCCCTCAATAATAGACTGGATGATTTTCTTCTTTTCATCTGTTAATTCTCGACCGCCGAACATCATGACATTAGATGCCATTTCTTCAACATTTAGTGTTTTTCCTTGCCAAGTGTACTCTTTTGAATCACCAGCAATAGCAGGGTTATCTGTACGACCGAGCAGGTAGTCAGTGGACACGCCGAAGTAGTCGGCGATTTGTTGTAGGCGTTCAGCAGAAGGTTGATTCCTTTTCAACCCGTACAAAGAATTTTTGCCTAGTTTTAGCTTATCTTCTAAAGTATTTAGCGAAATCCCTTGTTTTTCACATAAATCTTTTACGATTTCAAAAGTAGAAAACATTGATTTATCAGCCTTTCTAAGACATGACAAAAAATATTTTACAAAATACGCAAAAAATAGTTGACATCATTTTGCGTTTACGCTAAAATAGTTTTTGTAAGTTAATGAGTTAGTAAAAAACGGAGTTAAAACTTATCTAAAAATAAAATAGCTTTGGCGAGCAAGAAAATTGATAGATATAAGGTTTTATCAAGGTTTTTAATTATGCCTTCATTTTAGCAGATACGCTAAAAACTGTCAAGCATTTTATAAAATAATTTACTAACTCTTTAACTTGATTAATTAAAAAAGGAGGAGGTCGCATGAGTCAACAACATCTTAAATGGATTGAGCTTGTAAAAAATCGGATTGAGAAGCGTGGATGGTCACAGACGGATTTGGCTATCGTCGTAGGCGTTACCCCATCAGCCATCACACAGCTTTTAAAAGATGGCAAAGGTAGTGACGACTTGAAGCTTCGCGTTAACAAAAAATTGCGAATCAACGAGTCGTGGGAAAAATTTGAGGAGTAGAAAAGGAGCAAACATGAAACCAAAACGATATCCATATAGTGGACAAAAAAAGCGCCTACCAAAAGTGGTAAACGCTAATGAAGCTTTAGAGATTGTAATGAATACTATTGATTCTTGTGCTCTTGCACATATGAATCATAAGCTTTTAGAATCTCACAAGTTGTATTGAATGCGATAGCACTTGAAATAGCAACAACTTCACTATCAAGCTCAATACCGTTGTCAACAAGTGATTTCAAAGATTCGCTAACAGATTCGTTGATACCGCTTCGAATTTCTGGATACTTAGCTTCTAAGAAATCATCAAAATTTTCAATCATGACTTGTCTCTCCTTTCATCAAAGATAAGTCAATTATATCAAAATTAGAAAGGAGTCGGTTAATGTGGACACCCCATTCAAACCACTGTTAGACCAGTTTGATAGTATGCTGACAGCTGTCATAGCAAATAAGTCGAGAGCGTTCGACATAGACGGAACACTACCCATGTTGCTGAAAGCGAAGGAATGCCAAGCCATGCTAGGAATTGGTAACTACACCGAGTTCTTGCGAATTACCAACCTTGAAGGTTTCCCTAAAATCGATAAAGGTCGAGGGTCACAAATCAGATACCCACGGGATCCCGTTAGAGATTGGTTTAACACACACTGGCAAGAGATTGCCTAGCACACATCCCTAGCCGTAGCAGTGAGCTAGTGAGGAAACAGAACTTATTAAAACTACCGTTAAACAACGATTCGATATTCATGACTGTCTCCTTATATATTAAAAAATCTATGAAAAAACATCCTCACTAGTTTTCTGGTGCGGTTAGGGAATAGAAAGGAAAATAATAATGGAAGAATTCGGGGTATTGCTGGCTATGACAACAATCATAGGCTCGCTCTTATTCGCAATTTGGCTCAATCATTTCCTGTTTGAGATTGCCCCTTTCGTTCGTGCTTGGGGACGTAAAAATATTTCAAAAATACGGGATAGATTAAAACGAACAACGAAACGATAGCTGTAGCTAATTAGAAAGGAAAACACTATGAAACCATCAAAACTATTTAACTGGATTTGGAGCAAGAAGCAGCAAGAAGAGTACTCCTTCGAACCAGTATGGACACCACGAGAAATTAATGACCAGAAATATGAAGCACGTCAAAGACGTGAGCGGTATCTAGCTGCTAAGTACCTTAGCAATAATTAGACCACAAACATCTCTCAGCGTGTAGCCATAGCCTTGCCGTGGAGTGTAACTTATACTTTAATACCCAAAAATTATAATTTACTTTTCCACACACTTATCTTTTTCTAAAAAACATGAAGCGGTAGGGCGATGGGTGCACGTTGAGAGCACTAAAAAAAAGCACAGGTAAGGGCCTGTGCAAACAACAACATTTTACAAGGAGAATATACCATGAAACAGAAAGAAAAACAAGTCGTATTTTACAGTGCTAAAAAGGATGGCTTTCTTAAAAGCTATAAAGATAAAGGAAGCCTAGTGTTTGAAGCGGTTTTTGACGACCGTCTTTGGAAGGCACTACAGTTACCAATTGAGTTTTACGAAAAACAAAAAAACGAGCTCGACAAACTTGCCGAAGCGTTCAACTGCGAAGTGCTTATCGTAGAAGTTGAATACAACGTAGCTAAACTTGACGGCTCGGACTTTGAACGCACGGAGCGTGAACCGAGCGTGGAAGAGGGCTTTAAAACACTTATGGAATTGCTTGCGAAGTAATTAAATAATTAGAAGCGGTGGGAGGGTAGGTATTAAATATGACAGATAATCAGAAATACTATTACACAGGAGGTGGGAACGAATGAGTATCGCAATAAATAAACTAGAAATTGAAAACGTCAAACGAATTAAAGCAGTCAAGGTTGAGCCATCACCTACCGGTCTCACGGTAATTGGTGGGAATAATAATCAAGGCAAAACTAGCGTGCTAGATTCTATCGCTTGGGCACTTGGTGGAAATCGATTTAAACCTAGCAAGGCAACCCGTGAGGGGTCTGTTATCCCTCCATCGCTTAAAATCACTATGTCAAACGGCTTGGTCGTTGAACGCAAAGGGAAGAATAGCTCGCTTAAGGTTATCGATCCAGAGGGGAATAAAGGTGGACAACAACTGCTTGACAGTTTTGTTGAAGAGTTGGCTATTAATTTGCCTAAGTTTATGGAGAGCACCGTTAAAGAGAAAGCTGACATTCTTTTGCAAATCATCGGAGTTGGTCCCCAATTAGCCGAGTTAGAAATCAAAGAGAAGCAGTTATATGACCAACGTCATGCTATTGGTGTTATCGCTGACCAAAAAGAGAAGTTCGCCAAAGAACAGACTTACTATCCAGATGCGCCAAAAGAACTTATCTCTATCGCTGACTTGATTGCCGAACAGCAAGAAGTCCTAGCCAGGAATGGGGAAAATGCTCGCAAACGCCAAAACGCTAGTCAAATCCAAGCGCAATATGATGCCAAGACGGCAGAAGTCAACCGTTTGTCACAGCAATTAGCAGAGGCTCAGGAAGTTTTACAAAAGCTCGCTAATGATTTGGCTATCGCTCATAAAGATGCGACCGACTTAGTAGATAAATCCACTGAGGAAATCGAAAGCAATATTGCTAACATCGAACAGATTAACCTTAAAGTCCGTGCTAACTTGGACAAGGATAAAGCGGAAGAGGATGCCAAGGCTCAACGTGAGCAGTATAACAAGTTGTCTGTTCAAATCGAAGATGTTCGTAAAAGTAAATGTGACTTGTTGACCAATGCAAACTTGCCTCTGGAAGGCTTGACTGTAAATGATGGGAAGTTACTTTACCTTGGTCAAGAATGGGATAACATGTCGGGATCTCAACAACTCATGGTAGCGACCGCAATTGTCCGAAAACTAAAACCAGATTGTGGCTTTGTTTTAATCGACAAGCTCGAACAAATGGACCAGGCCACACTAGACCAATTTGGGCAATGGCTTGAGGATGAAGGTCTGCAAGCTATTGCAACGAGAGTATCGACTGGTGATGAATGCTCAATTATCATCGAAGACGGCTATAGTCTCGATAATAAGACACATCAGCCAACAGTTGATACTCAATCTGAACCATCAGAAACGCCAACATGGCAAGGAGGATTTTAATGCAAATCACAAGAGGAATTAAGGCTAGAGCTCAAAAGGTTGTTATCTACGGCCCTGAAGGTATCGGGAAGTCTAGCTTTGCAGCGCAATTTCCAGACCCTGTCTTCATCGACACGGAAGGGTCGACAGACAATATGGATGTTGCACGATTGGACAAACCGTCAAGCTGGACTATGTTGATGAATGAGATTGCTTTCATCAAAGCCAATCCGACATCGTGCAAGACTTTGGTTATTGATACGATTGACTGGGCTGAGTCGCTGGCCGTTGAGTCAGTTTGCGCTCAGCATGGCAAGAAAGGTATTGAAGATTTTGGGTGGGGTAACGGATATACCTACGTCCGTGAAGAAATTGGGCGTTTCCTAAACAGCCTAAGCGAACTGATTGATTTAGGGATCAATGTTGTTCTTACTGCCCACGCTCAAATCAAGACATTTACACAACCAGATGAAATGGGTAGCTATGACCGTTACGAGCTCAAGCTTGGAAAGAAAACAAGCTCACAGACAGCACCATTGGTTAAAGAATGGGCTGACATGGTTCTATTTTGCAACTACGAAACTATCGTCATGACCGATGAGAAGTCTAAGAAATCGAAAGCACAAGGTGGACAGCGTGTCATGTATACACAGCACCACCCAGCGTGGGATGCCAAGAATCGTCACAACCTACCAAATAAGTTGCCACTAGATTATGCGGGCATTGCTCACATCTTTAATGTTCAACAGGTACAAGCTGAACCAGTATCACCTACCGCACAGCCAGAAATGGAACCGCCAGCACCGGAATCAGTACCACAACAAGAAGTAGTGCCAGCTGAAACACCAGTGGCAGAAAACCCTGCACCAGTGGAGCGTGGCGAGTACCAAGAACCAGCACCATTCATTGACCCAGCGCTGCGTGATTTGATGATTGCCAATCAGGTCACTGAACAAGAACTTCAACAGGCTGTGGCCTCTAAAGGCTACTACCCTATTGAAACACCTATATCAATGTACGACAAATCATTCATCGACGGGGCTCTAGTAGCTACTTGGGACCGTGTCTTTGAAATGGTCAAAGAAATCCGTGGATCAGAATTTTAGGAGGAAATCATGTCAGATAAAACTATCAAATTAGACCTATCACAAATCGGTGATGGTGGTCTTCAAGAGAAAGTCGATAAAGAACTTGAAAGAGTCATCGCTAACATCTTAGATCCAAATACCGAGACTAAGACAGCTCGTAAACTTGCTATCACTTTGACAATGAAGCCAGACGATACACGTCAAACAGTAGCTACTGCAATGGAAGTCAAGTCAACTCTTGCACCTCAAAAAGCTGTTGCTACTACCGTCCTCATTGGGCAAGAAGGTAGTCAAGTCTATGCAAACGAACTTAAGAGCAACATGCCTGGTCAGACATACTTTGACGACAAAGCGATCCTTCGTACAGACGTTGGTGAGCCAATCGAAGACATTGAAAAAGGTATCAACAACGATGTCATTGACTTCAACAAACAAAAGAAAGCGGGTAATTAAACATGGCAGAAAACATCAAAGAAGCTCTTGAGTACAGTGTAGAGCTAGCTGAACGTGCTGGAAAAGTCATCCAAGTTGGTGACAAGCAGTACTATAATGCAAATCAATTTGACCTCCTGGAAGTTAACCCTCGGAAAATTGCACCAAAACTTCAATTGTGTACTCTTGACAGTCTTATTGATTATCTCAAGTCAGACAATGACGCTATCAGTGCCTCTAAAAAAATCATTGTGGTAGAGTCCCCTAAAGATGTCATAGTTTATGATCAGGTTGATTGGGAATACGGCAGACGTCCTCAACTCGTCTCCGTAGTAGCATACACTCCAGGTATTCGATTGAACCAGTGGAATAACCAAGAGCAGTTCAATATTATGCTGCAGTCTGCCTTTATTGACGAGGATGATCGTCAAGTTGTACTCGAATTTGCAAGTGCTCTAAAAGTCGAAAACGGTGCTGACATTGTGGATAACGGTATCAACCAGACCACTACTGTGAAATCAGGGGTAGCTAGTTTTGCGAAAGCAACTGCACCAAACCCAGTTACATTACGTCCATATCGTACTTTTACAGAAGTCGAACAGCCATCTAGTCAGTTTGTACTCCGCATAAACAAAGATGCTGAACTTGCACTTTTTGAAGCAGACGGTGGCAAATGGAAACTGGAAGCTATTAAAAACATCGCTGACTACCTCAAAGCAGGGCTCAAAGATCAAGACAATATCACTATTTTGGCTTAATAGGAAAGGATTTCATACATGACTTACAACAATAACTTTAAACGTGAATTCGGATGGGACGATACTATTCAAGAAGATGCTAAGGAGTTTATCACGCTAACTCCCGGTGATTATGTATTTACTGTTACAAACTTCGAACGTGGACGTTACACTCCAAACCCACAAAAACCTGGGAAACTGCCAGCGTGTAACAAAGCGATCATCACAATCCAAGTTGAGACTGAAGAAGGTCTTGCAACAATGACACACAATCTATTCTTGCACTCTTCTACTGAAGGAATGCTCTCAGCGTTCTTTGGCGCTATCGGGCAAAAGAAACACGGAGAACCACTTCAAATGAATTGGAATACCGTTGTAGGTTCAACAGGGGTGTGCCGTGTCGGAAATCGCACATACAATGACACTGTATATAACGATGTCAAACAAATGATCTACGCTGACAGTGTTGATTGGACAAAAGTGTTGAATGCCAATGTTTCTCAAGGTGGTGGACAACAAGCTCCTCAACAGCAAGCGCCTAACTACCAAGCGGCACCTCAACAAAACCAAGGATATCAACAGCCTCAACAACCTCAACAAGCACCTAACGGTGGTGGATTCGGAGGATTCTAATGCAACTTAGACCTTACCAAGAAGAGGCAAGGGCTAAGGTACAGCAAGAGTGGAAGGAGGGCAGGAAGCGCACGCTACTTGTCCTACCCACTGGCTGTGGCAAGACCATCGTCTTTTCAAAAATTATAGAAGACCGTGTCAAGATGGGAGAACGTGTTCTCGTTCTCGCTCATCGCTCAGAACTTTTGGAACAAGCCAGTGATAAATTAATGACGGCTACAGGGCTAGGAACGGCACTGGAGAAAGCTGAAAATACTTCAATTGGCTCATGGTTTCGTGTTGTCGTTGGTTCAGTACAGACCATGCAGCGTGAGAAACGACTCAGTCAGTTCCCACCTAATCACTTCGACACTATTGTCATCGACGAAGCTCACCACGCTATATCAGACGGCTATCAGCGTGTGCTGGAGCACTTCGGAGAAGCTAACGTCTTAGGCGTCACAGCTACGCCAGACCGTGGTGATATGCGAAATCTAGGCAGCTATTTCGATAGTTTAGCTTATGAGTATCCATTAGTTGATGCGATTAAATCAGGGTATCTATCGAAAATCACAGCTATCACTATTCCACTTGAGTTAGACATATCAACGGTCAGCCAACAAGCAGGAGATTTTAAGGTAAGTGAGATTGGAACAGCCTTAGACCCTTATCTCGAACAAATTGCAGACGAGATGGTTAAGCAGTGCAAAGACAGGAAAACAGTCGTTTTCTTGCCCTTGGTTAAGACTTCGCAGAAATTCCGTGATATCCTTAACGCCAAAGGATTTAAGGCGGCTGAGGTTAACGGAGAGTCTAAAGACCGTGCAGAGATTTTAGAGGAATTCGACAAGGATAAATACAATGTTCTGTGTAACTCGATGCTATTAACCGAAGGGTGGGATTGTCCAACAGTAGACTGTGTGGTTGTGTTAAGACCGACAAAAGTCCGTGCTCTGTATAGTCAAATGGTGGGACGTGGTACACGCCTTGCACCAGGGAAGGAAAATCTATTACTACTCGATTTCCTATGGCACACTGAACGTCACGAACTTTGTAGGCCAGCGCACTTAATCGCTAGCAGTCCAGAAGTTGCCAAAAAGATGACCGAAAACATGGCTGAAGATACTGAGGTTGAGTTCAGTCTGTTAGAAGCTGAAGAACAAGCTAGCAAGGATGTCGTTGCTGAACGTGAAGAAGCACTTGCAAAGCAGTTGGCTGAACAGCGCCGTAAGAAGCGTAAGTTAGTGGACCCACTTCAATTTGAAATGTCTATCCAAGCAGAGGATCTTGCTGACTACGTTCCATCATTCGGTTGGGAAATGGCTCCGCCTTCAGAAAAACAACTTAAAGCACTCGAAAAATTCGGAATCTATACCGAAGAAATCGGCAATGCCGGAAAAGCTGGCAAACTACTAGACCGCTTAAACAAACGCAAAGACAGTGGATTGACCACACCTAAACAGATACGATTACTTGAAGGTCGTGGCTTCCGAAATGTCGGAATGTGGAAATTTGAAGATGCTAGCAATCTGATTAACCGAATTGCTGCAAGCGGTTGGAGAATGCCAAAAGGAATCATTCCAGCCACATACCAGCCGGAATAAAGGAGATTAAATGTCAGAAGGTACTTTTGATTTAATCCCACTCTTAGATTATATTGACCCTTCTACATTGTCTTATCAAGAGTGGGTGAACGTAGGAATGGCCCTAAAACAGGAGGGATACACGGCAATGGATTGGGACGCTTGGTCTCAATCTGACAGCCGCTATAAAAAAGGCGAGTGCTTCACTAAATGGGATACTTTTCACAATAATGGCTCTGATGATGTTACCGGCGCAACTATCACTCAGATGGCTAAAGACAACGGTTGGGAGCCAATGAACAAGTCAGGCGAAAGCTATGAGCTTGGCTGGGATTCTACAATCGACCGTGATTATCAAATCGTTGATAAAAACTGGGTAGAGTCAAAAGAAATCCGAGAGCCGTTAAATTGGCATCCAGTACAGGATCTTGTCAAATACATCGAAACATTGTTTGAAATGACCGACCTTGTTGGTTATGTCACATCTACTTATCCGATTGAAACAGAGAATGGGCCAATCTATAAGCCAACTCAAGGCAATTATGACAGGACTGCCGGAGAGCTTATTAAAGAACTTCAGAGTAATGGCGATGATATCGGTGCAGTTTTTGGAGACTACAAGGAAGAAGCTGGTGCCTGGATTCGTTTCAACCCGTTGGATGGAAAGGGTGTCAAGAACGATAATGTCACTGATTTCAGATACGCTTTAGTAGAATCAGACAGCATGGAGCTTGGGAAACAGTACGCTCTATTTAAAGAGTTAGAGCTTCCTATTGCGACACTAGTACACTCTGGACACAAGTCGTTGCATGCAGTGGTACGAGTGGATGCTAGAGACTACCAAGAATATCGAAAACGTGTCGATTACATTTATCAGATTTGTAAGAAAAATGGACTTGATATTGATACCCAAAACCGTAATCCAAGCCGACTCTCTCGCATGCCTGGAGTAATCCGAAATGGCCATAAGCAATTCTTGATCGACACAAATCTGGGAAAAGCCAACTACGAAGAATGGTATCAATGGGTTGAAGATTTAAACGACGACCTTCCTGATCCTGAAACGCTAGCAGACGAATGGGACCACCTTCCAGATTTAGCTCCAGAGCTTATCCACGGAGTGTTGCGTCAAGGTCATAAGATGTTGATTGCAGGGCCGTCAAAAGCTGGTAAGTCGTTTGCCCTCATCGAGTTATCGATTGCCATCGCAGAGGGTCGCAAGTGGCTTGGTTGGCAGTGCGAACAAGGCAAAGTCCTCTACGTCAACTTAGAGCTGGATAGGCCGTCAGCCCTTCACCGCTTTAAAGATGTCTACGATGCTATGAATTTACCTCCAGCAAGCGTTGGTAATATCGATATTTGGAATCTCCGTGGGAAGACAGTGCCAATGGATAAGCTGGCCCCGAAACTCATTAGGCGGTCACTGAAAAAGAATTACCAAGCCGTGATTATCGATCCTATCTATAAGGTCCTGACGGGTGACGAGAACTCAGCGGACCAAATGGCACATTTCACTAATCAATTCGATAAAGTGGCTACTGAGCTAGGGTGTGCTGTAATCTACTGTCATCACCATTCTAAAGGGAGCCAAGGCGGTAAGAAATCCATGGACCGTGCTAGCGGTTCTGGAGTATTTGCCAGAGACCCTGATGCTCTGGTTGACTTAGTAGAGTTAGAACTTAACGAAGACCTCGTTAAAGCTCGGACTGAAAAAGCAACGGCTAAGATTTACCAAAGAGCCTTGCAAGAACAGGCTAACGATTATTACCAACAGAATGTCAGTCTTGACGATTTGGGAAGTCGCTATCAAATGCAACAACATTTTGACAAAGCAATTCCTGATGTTATGAAGCGTAAACCTTACCTTGACGAGGTCAAGGCTAGGACTCACAGCATTGAGATTGCAACTGCTTGGCGAGTTGAAGGGACCCTTCGTGAGTTCGCCAAATTTGCCCCTGTTAATATGTGGTTCAGCTATCCAGTCCATGAAGTGGATACTACTGGAGTGCTGGCTGATATTCAACTGGAAGATAACGCCCCAGCTTGGAAAAAGAACCTAAATAAAGGTCCAGAATCGAAGAAGAAGACAGCAGAGAAAAATAAAGAAAAACTTGTTAATGCAATTCAAGCATTAGACGATGGAATGGATCCAGTCACGATTGATGATATTGTGGAATATTTTTCAACAGAAGAAAAACCTGTTAGCGAAAAAACTATCAGAAGATGGATCAAAAACTCAGAAATTTTTGAGGTGAAAAACGGGAAAATTCACAAAAAAAATACCTGAAAAATTCAAAAAGGGACAGGGACAAATTGGGGACAAATTGGAGGGACAAATTGGAAGAAAAAACCCATTTTGTCCGTCCCAAAAAAGGGACAAATTGGAAAATGTCCGGATGTCCCTAAAGCCTAATAGGGACAAGGGACAAATTGGAAAATGTCCCTAAGAAATCGCTCAACCATGCGGTTTTGGAGCAATAGGGACAAATTGGAAAAAATAGGGACAAAAATAGGGACAGAATTCTATCTATATTCATAGATAGAATTTGGGAAATGTCCCTGAGAGTTCAGAAGAACAGGTACAGGAACATGGGGGTCCTAAGACTCCCCCATGTAACCCTGTAACCCTGTCCTTCACTCTGAACTTAGGCGCGAAAAAAGAAAGTGAGCGGTGAAGTGAAAATTAGAAAAATGAGAGAGGTTGGATATGGTGATTGAGTTTTTCTTGTCGATGAAAAAAATTCCAACTACGACACACCAACAGAAAAAAGTCGCTGTGGTGAATGGTAAGCCGAAATTCTATGAGCCTCAAAAATTGAAAGAAGCTAGAGACTTATTTTCAACCCTGCTTGCTCCGTATGCTCCAAACGAAAAAATCGAAGGACCTATACGTCTCACAGTCAAGTGGCTATTTCCTAAAATCAAAAAAGCGACTCATGGCCAGTACAAGACTACTAAGCCAGATACGGATAATTTGCAAAAATTACTCAAGGACTGCATGACGGATCTTGGCTATTGGCATGATGATGCACAAGTAGCTAGTGAGATTGCTGAAAAGTTTTGGTCAGACACTGTTGGAATATATGTTAAGGTGGAAAAGCTATGAATTATATCAATTTCTTCGAGACTGAAGTTCCAAATTGGATGAGAGAGAACAACCAAATGATGCAACAGGTCGGTTTTAATACCCCTGCATACTGGAATTGGGTGGTTGTCTCTATCAACAAGGTCTGTGAAAAATACAATAACGATACTTTAGTCAAAAATCAATTCCATATTATCTGGGATTTCCTGGATGAGAAGGCTAGGGAGGTCTCAGGTACAACTAATGGTAAAACGATGGAATGATCGCATGGCTGGCATTAAATATGCATCAAGGCCATACGAACCGGTAACGGTATTAGAATATGTAGAGTTTTTTAGACTCTGGTTTTATACCACGCATCAAAAGAAAGGCGCAGTGGCAATGAAATTAGGTATTGGGAATAAGAAACTCAACCGGATTCTAACGTTGGAGCAATTGCCGGATGAAGAACTATTGAAAGGAATGATGGAGCTATGCAATACAAGGTTATAGTTTACTACGACAACATGGAAGACAGTGAGCAAGTCTTCAGCAATAAGAACGACGCTATCAACGAAATGCACAGATTAGGTGTGAAATATCGCAACGCACGAAAATATAAGGTTGAAATGGTGGAATGTGATGGATGAATTAGATTACGTAAAAAGGCTGTACGATAGATACATTTCCGAGTGTGAGAAACTTTTTAAAGAACCGCCTAACAAGTGGACAGCATCGGCAGCTAACAAAGCAAAAATCAAACGTCTAGGAATTGAACTTAGGCAAGAGATGATTGAGTTTGAACGAAAATATTATGTGTGAGGTGGAAGCATGAACAAATTAAGTAAAATGGCAATTATTACTGTAAGTGGTTTATTATTTTTAACTGGTTGCTCAGAGGCAAATAGAGTATCTGAAAATTTATCTCAAGAGTCGGATAACTTTAATGTTGTTCGAAAAGTAACGGTGATTGATGCTATTACAAATGACGTAATGTTCCAAATGAGCGGTAGGATGTCCATCAAGGCTGATACTCATGATAAACAACTTGAAATTGTTGTAGAAAATGGTAAGAACAAATATCAAAAACATATTATCGGTTTGTCAGATAATGTCTCTTATGTAGTAGAAGATGTTGAAGTACCGAATGTTTCAAAGTACAAATATGAGATCAATTACAACCCTAAAATGTGGGTGCCTGTAAAACTTAAAAATGTTGATTAAGGGAGAAAGTAGAATGACAAGAGATGAAGCAGTACAGAAATTGGCAACAGTAGGGCACCTTTCAATGGCCCATGCTGAGGATTTATATGATTCAATTATTCCTAAGCCAGTAGTTCCGAAGTACGTGGCGGATTGGTATGAGGAGAATAAGGACGTTTTTAACGAAGAAATCGGGGAATATCTAGCTAATTGGGACGATGTAGGCTGGGACAATTTCGAACGCTGGATGTCCACGGCTTATGAGAACGAAGCTATCACTGCCCTCATCAACATGCACCAGTTTGGCTATGAGGTCGAGGAAGAGCCTAGGTATACGGTTGAAATCAAAGGGTTTGACGATGATGACACCTTTTTGAATTACAATACAGATTGGGACTTTTGGTTTCTTGACGACGATGGCAGGACGCAGGAGGCAAGAGTAGCCCACACTCGCAAAGAGCTGGAGTCAAACGGCTTCGGCTGGGTCTTCGATTGCGAGGGCGTGGAAGTTGAGGAGGTGGAATAGGTGGCAAGATTTATCGAAGTGACACCGATAAAAAACGGCGAAGAAGGGTCAAGGATATTGATCAACACTGAGAAGATTGATTGCGTTCGGGAAGAGGACAAATTTGTTTCTGCAATATTTCTAAAAGATATTCCGTTGGGATCTTTTAGAGAAAAGCCAATTTTCGACAATCCTATTTATGTGAAAGAACCGTTTATTTTTCTAGCCGACGATATAACGAAAACTGAATAGGAGATCAAACGATGAACAGACTTAAACAGTTAAGAAAAAATAAAAGGCTAACTCTTATGAATCTGTCTAAAGAATTGGGTTTGCCAGATAGTACATTGTCTCAATACGAGAACGGCAAAAGGCAAATCAGCATAGGAAAGTCCAAAAAGATAGCTGAGTATTTCGGTGTTAGCGTTGGTTATCTGCTAGGACTTGATACACCAACAAAGGACGGTATCGCTGAACTAATCGACAAGGTCAATGATTGGGCTATTAGTCATGGACTGGACAAAGGCAATCCTAAAATCGAATGGATGAAGATCACTGAGGAAGTAGGCGAGATTAGAGACGTGTTTCTTAAGCCTCACGATTTCGCTGACCCAGAGTGGTCGCTAAAAGACGCTATAGGCGACTCTATCGTAACGCTAGTAGTTTTATGCTTGCAGCTTGGCTACGACGTAGAGGAGTGCCTCACAATAGCTTACAACGACATCAAGGATAGAAAGGGAATGATGGTTGATGACAACTTTGTTAAAACCAAAACGAGAGAATCAGCTAATAGTAGCGACGATTCTGCTAGTGCTATCGCTGGCGATTAACATCGGTACAGTGGTCTGGGTAGTCAACCGACCTATCGAGATGGTACTTATCCACAAGGCTGATAATGCCGTTGAATTACATGGCAAGGTAACTGGAAAATCAATGGTCGGGAAACTCTACACGCTCGATTGTGGGGCGTATGGCAAGTTCCTAGTAAGCAAGGAACAGTATGATGCGGTAAACGTCGGGGATGATATTCCTAGTTATTTGAAAGGGAGAGGGCAATGAAAAAATTAGGAATTATTTTAGGAGCGGTATTTGTAATCGTTGTATCGCCATTTGTTGTTCAGTATGGCTGGAATGAAATTATCACAACAATTGTTCCAGTTGGTAAAATTACAGTATGGCAAGCATTAGGGACGGATGCACTACTATCTTTCATCTGGCCTGTGTTACCCAGCAAAAAAGAATCTGAAGAGGATTACTCATACGTTGTAAAAAGCAGCATTTCAAAAATCATTACATGTGCATTTTTAATTTGGTTAGCTAGTTTATTTATTTAAGGAGGATTTGGGATGATACCTAGATTTAGAGCGTGGTCGGCAGAGGTAAGCTCATGAGCGTGAAATACAAATATTCCGGACTGACCAAGGAATTATACCAACGGTTAGTCAGTGAGCATGCAGTACTTAGAAAAATACACAAAAAAGGCTCTTATAAGCAGTTTTTTCAAGATGTGAAACAGTGCAGTGAAGTACAAGCTCGTATCATTTATCAAGCATTTAATAGTGCAGTCGTGGAACGTGCGAGGATATCGCCAGCAACAGTCGCTAGACTAGAAGGCATCATTTCTGATGAATTATTCGACGACCTTCAAGACTATCTGTCTACTAATTACACAAGAGGTAAAACCACGCGCCCCGTTTTGGATAAAACCAACGCTGGACTGACCGAGGAGCTATTCCAACGTTATCGCAAGGAAGTAGAAGCGTTAAGATCTACTTATCCAAACAGCATTGTCAGGCACATTATGGACGTTAAGGGCTGCTCGAAGAAGGAAGCTAAAAACATCTACAGTGCTATCAATGCATTCTATGTAGAACGTGTTGTTCTAACGCCTCGGAAGGTGATTCAGCTAGAAGGACTGCTATCCAGAGAGCTATTCAGTGAGATAGCTAAGTATGTATTCAATCACTACGAATGGCCAGAGATCTTGGATGACGAAGTTGACCGTATCACTCTTGAATATCGTAATAAAGGCAAGGTGGGTCGTAATAAAGCAACGGTCAGAAAAACCTTATATACAGCCTACATGTTAGGCGTGTAGCTAGAACGGTTTAAGAGGGTTCAACTCCCTCACTAGCTATTACCAGTTAAATAAACAATTAGAATCGAGGAACCTTTTTTATTCTTGTTACCCTAGCCTTGCATAGCTGGTGGCAGGGCTAAATACAACGTATGGGAGGTGGTAGCCTAATCCTTCTTTATGCTTGTAATAAAAAAAGACCCAGACTAATGCCTAGGACTGTTCAAACGCTAATAATATTATTATACCATAAAGGAACGTATTTATGAGAACAGTGGAACGACTGCAACGAATCAAAGCGCTTGATAGATATATTGACAGTCAGATAGAACAAATCAAACGACTGGAATCGCAAGCGCTAAAAGTAACGGCTGGTGCTATGCAAACAGATATGGTACAAGGTGGTAAACGTAAGGGCAAGGATGATATCTATGTAGAACTTATGACGGCTAGGGAGGAAGTGGAACGTTTCACTGCCGAGGCTATTAAGCAAAAGCTAGACTTCCGCCGTCAAATCGCAGAGGTGGGGGATATAGATGCACGCTCCCTACTCCAGATGGTATATATAGACCAGCTAGATATCTGGCAGATATGTGACCGTATGGGCTTTAGTAAGGCAACCTACTATGTGAAGCTAAGACAAGCTGAGAAGTATTTGGACTAATCTGCATTGATCTACACCAATCTATAGTGCATCATACTCTAGTCATGGTAGTATAGTATTATCGAATCAGAAGGACACAGGAGTGTTCTTCTTTTATTTATCTGACTGAGAGGAGGTATACCCATGCCAATGGTCAGACGATGCAAGGCGGATGGATGCCATGCTCTAACAGAGAGACCATTACATTACTGTAGTACACATAGCAGTATGGAAGCAGCATACACCGAAGAGAGACAGAGATACTCACGCACAAGATACAACACACGAGTAAGGAACAGAGACGATGAGAGCAAGGAACGCTACGCATTCTATCGCTCGAAGACTTGGTCTTCTATTCGTAAGATAGCTTTGGAACGTGACAACTATCTGTGTCAGTACTGTCTTGCCTTGGGTGTGACCACACCAGACGCTCGTATAGGCGACCACGTAACACCCGTTGAAATAGCTCCAGAACTTAGAACTGAAATTTCAAACGTAGTAGCTACATGCAGAAGCTGTGATAACACCAAGAGGACTTTGGAACAAGAGATATATGGTACTGGTCAAAATAGAACAAAACAGAACACCGAGCTACGACTTTCCGTGGCAACGTGGGCAGATTTAATAGCCCGCAAAAAAGAGGACGTTGTTAAACCCCTCTAATAAGCCCATAGCACGATTTTATAATAAGGGTGGGTAAATAACACTCGGCAAATTTTAAAATTGACCCCCGCCCCCTTCTCGTGCCAAGGAGAGCCGCCACAAGGTGTTTTCTTACACCGCACGCCAATTTTGAGGGTTTTTAAGCGGTGTCATAATCAAGATAGGAAGTGAGAAAATGGCGAATAAGTCACCAGCTAAACGAAAACCGTTTTACGAGCAAAATGACCGCTTTCTACCCATTGACCCACCGAACTACTTGGGCACAGTGGCGAGGTCAGTTTGGACTAAAATCATTCCGTATTTAAAAGCAACAGAAAAGGTCGAACGCATTGACACGTTTCTTGTGGAAACCTACTGTACTAACTACGAGATTTACAAAAAAGCCTATGAGGATGTGAAAGAAAACGGTATCCAAACCGAGATTAAGAAAGTCATCCAAGCACAAGGTAGTGGCGAGATTCTAGGTGAGCAGTCAATGGGATTTAGAAAGAACCCAGCGGTTGCGACGATGAAAGATGCCACTGAAACCCTTAATAAAATAGGCATTCAGCTAGGTTTGACCCCTAAAGGAAGGGCAGAATTGGCTGAAATAGCCGGAAGTCAAGCGGATAATTCTTCGATGAAAGATAAGATGGCAGCATTTTTCAAATAAAGGAGGTGAAACATGCAAGAGATTGACTTAACCAAGTCTAAAGATGTAATCGATGCTTATAATAGCATCGATTTTTCTTATGAACGAAAAACCTATACAGACTATGGCACACAATACTGTTTCAATGTGTTAGATGGCAAGATTGTTGCTGGTTACAATATCCAATTAGCATGTTTTAGACACCTCCGAGACTTGCAAAGACAAGGGGATAGCGATTTTCCTTATGTCTATTCAGTCGAAGCGTTTAACCGTTTCTTGAAATTCCTATCATTAGTGCCTAACGTTGATGACCTGAGCCAAAAGTTAGAGCCTATGGATTGGCAGTATTTTATATTCGCTCAACTCTTTGCATGGTTCGATTTAGACGATGTACCAAGGTTTTCAAATATCATCATTTCTATTGCCCGTTCACAAGGTAAAACGATGATAGCTGGTATTTGCCTTAATTTCTCTTATTTGATTGAGATTATTGGGCAAAGTAACCAAGATTTTCTCGTTAGCTCGCTAAACTTCGACCAAACGATGAAGCTATATACTTATGTTAAATCTATGATGGCTAGAATCATAGAGAATGAGCCGTTTAAGTCGCTAGCAGAAGAAACACAAGTCCAATTATATTCACGAGAAATTAAATCGCTCGTAGATGCTAACACTATTCATACTATCTCGTTTGAATCTGGTAAATTTGACGGTAAACACTTTAAACTGGCCGTAGCCGATGAGGTAGGTGAGCTTAGAACGGATGAAGGGGTTTCTAAAATCACATCCGGACAAGTTAACACCGAAGGCTCACGCTTTATTGAAATTTCAACTTCTTACCAAACGCCCGATGTTCCATTTCATCAAGAGCAAAAGAAACTGATTGAGATTATGGAACGTGATTTTGACCGTTCCGGTGATGACCAGCTATGTCTAATCTGGTCTCAAGATAACTTGGAAGAAGTCTTTAAACCAGAAACATGGGCAAAGAGTAACCCACTACTTAACCACCCTAAATTAAAGGATGGATTGATGAAAGGGCTACTTTCCGAACGTGACAAGAAATTACTCATGGGAAAACTTGCTGACTTCCAAGTCAAAAACATGAATTGTTGGTTGCTAGCTGATAGCAACAGTTTCCTTGATTTGACCGATATTGAAAATGCAGTCGTTGATGATTTTGACATCAAGGGAAAACGTGTTTATGTTGGTCTTGACGCTTCAATGTTCAGCGATAACACGGCTATTGGTTTCGTCTATCCCTACGTTACTGAAGACGGTAGTCAAAAATGGCATATCGAACAGCATAGTTTCATTCCATGGCAACAAGCCGGCTCGTTAGAAGCCAAAATGGAACAAGACGGGGTTAATTATCGAGATTTGGAAACCAAGGGCTTTTGCACGATTACAAGCCACCCACAAGGGCTAATCAATCCAGAGGAAGTGTACCGTTGGTTTTGTGAGTATGTGGAAGATAATCAGCTTGATGTGGTCTTCTTTGGCTACGATGCTATGGGAGTTTCAAAGATTATCAAGGCCTTGGAATCTAACACGAGCTTTCCACTTATGCCGATTAGGCAACGAACAAGCGAGTTGAAAGACCCGACAAAATTCCTTCAAACACTCTTTATTGAGGGCAACATTACCCGTTTGGATGATGAAATCATGCGTAAAGCCTTGATAAATGCGGTAATTAAAGAGGATAACATCGGTATTCAAGTCGATAAAATGAAATCGACCTATAAAATCGACGTTGTGGACGCTCTTATCGATGCGTTCTATGATGGCATGTATGCGTTTGAAGACTACGCTATTACCAATAACCCAACGTGGAAGGTAGAGCACATGAGTCAAGAAGCCGTTTTAAATTGGCTAAAAAACCCAGACAGTGGGCTATTGGAGGAATATTAATACATGATTTTGAAGTTTTTTAAGGCAATTTGGGCTATTTTTGACATTTTGATGTTCATTTTAGCTGCGATTTCGCTTAATTTAACCACTTATAACCTCGGCTACGTATGGTTTGGTATTAGTATGACCATTACATTCGTACTAGCGGGTTTAATTAGTGAGCTAGCCGCAAAAAAAGGCTAGAAAGGAGGTGATAATAATTGCCGATATTTAATTTAGCAACCGAAAGCCCACCGAGCAATCAAGGGGGCTTTTTTGATATCACTGATCCAGAGTTTTTAGCTACCTTGAATGGTAGTGAGTGGGTATCAGCCGAAACTGCTCTTAAAAACTCGGACCTATTCTCTATTATCAGTCAGCTATCTAACGACCTTGCGACTGCCAAACTAACGACTAGCCGAAAACAAATGCAAGGCATCGTGGATAACCCATCAAATAACGCTAACCGCTTTAATTTCTACCAGTCAATCTTTGCTCAAATGCTATTGGGTGGGGAAGCTTTTGCATATCGATGGCGAAACGACAATGGGCGTGATATGAAGTGGGAGTATTTAAGACCGTCTCAAGTCTCTTTCAACCGATTGGATAATCAAAATGGACTTTATTACAACATCACATTCGACGACCCACGCATACCACCAAAACAACATGTTCCACAAAGCGATATCTTACACTTTAGACTACTTTCTGTAGATGGTGGGCTAACAAGCGTAAGCCCGTTGATGGCTCTAGGTAGAGAACTAGATATTCAAAAAGCTAGTGATAAGTTAACGCTTAATTCACTCAAAAATGCCCTAAACGCTAATGGTATTTTGAAGATTAAGGGCGGTGGTTTGCTCGATTTCAAAACCAAGGTCTCACGCTCACGACAAGCGATGAAGCAAATGCAAGGCGGTCCGTTGGTACTGGATGATTTAGAGGACTTCACACCTCTTGAAATCAAATCCAACGTGGCCCAACTACTTAAGCAAGCGGACTGGACGACCGGACAATTTGCCAAAGTCTACGGTATCCCAGAGAATGTTGTCGGTGGACAAGGTGACCAACAATCATCACTAGAAATGAGTTCCAATGTGTACTCTAAAGCAGTCGCACGTTATTTAAGACCGTTTCTTAGTGAGTTGTCTCAAAAACTTTCATGCGATGTGGATGCGGATATTTTCCCAGCGGTTGACCCGACTGGTGCTAACTATATCAGCCGTATCAATAGCATGGTTAAAAGCGGCACACTCGCACAAAATCAAGGCTTGTATATTTTGCAACAAGCTGAGATTTTGCCTAAAGAGTTGCCGAAGGGTGAAAACCCTAACCGAACCGTATTGAAAGGAGGTGAGACAAATGGGCAAGATTGACATTAAAGGCGATATTGTAAGCGATGATGCTGGTGCTTTTTACGAATACTTTGGCATGTCTAGTACCTATCCCAAACTGGTACAGGATGCCATTGCTAACGATGAAGACGAAGAAATCACGCTTAATATAGCGTCAAATGGTGGTGATGTGTTTGCAGCTAGCGAAATCTATACAATGCTTAAAGCAAGCGGCAAGCGTATTGTGGTTAATGTGCAAGGACTTGCGGCTAGTGCTGCGAGTGTCATTTCTATGGCTGGTGATACCGTGCGTATCAGTCCAACGGCACACATTATGATTCATAAGGCGTCTACTGGCATCATTGGAAACAGTGATGACCTAGAGCATCAATCAGCGGTCTTAAATAGCATTGACGAATCTATTGCATTAGCTTACGAAATGAAGACTGGTCTTAAACAACCGGAATTACTTGATCTCATGGCAAAAGAAACATGGCTTAATGCGAAAACTGCCGTTGATAAAGGATTTGCGGATGAAATCATGTTCTTCGATAACGATGAAGAAGAAATCATGGTTACGAATGCCGTACATCAACTACCAAGCAAATCAGCAATCACTAAATTTAAAAATATGATTGCTACACCTAAAACCAATACATTGCGCGAGCAGAAATTGGCTATTTTACTTGAAAAATGAAAGGAAGATGATTGATGAAAACATCAAACGAATTGCATGACCTTTGGGTTGCTCAAGGCGACAAGGTCGAAAATCTTAATGAAAAACTTAACGTAGCTATGCTTGATGATTCAGTTACCGCTGAAGAATTGCAAGCAATCAAAAACGAGCGTGACACTGCGAAAATGAAACGTGACATGTTCAAGGAACAATATACTGAAGCTCGTGCTAGCGAAGTAGCTAACATGACTGAAGAAGACAAGAAACCTTTGACTGAGAATGAAGAAGAAGTGAAAGCTAATTTTGTCAAAGACTTCAAAAACCTTGTTCGTGGTCGTTACCAAAACTTGCTTGATTCTAAAACAGACGCATCTGGTTCTGACGCTGGCTTGACTATCCCACAAGATATCCGCACAGCTATCAATACATTGGTTCGTCAATACGATTCATTGCAAGAGTACGTTAACGTTGAAAACGTAACTACTCTTACTGGTTCTCGTGTTTACGAAAAATGGGCTGACATTACTGGACTTAACAAAATTGATGATGAAGCTGGTCAAATCGGTGCAAATGATGATCCAAAACTTTCTCTTATCCGCTACGCTATCAAACGCTATGCTGGTATCTCAACAGTAACTAACAGCTTGCTTGCTGATTCTGCTGAAAATATCCTCGCATGGTTGTCTGGATGGATTGCGAAGAAAGTCGTTGTTACTCGTAACAAAGCTATCTTGGAAGTTATCGCAACACTCCCAACTAAACCAACATTGGCTAAGTGGGATGACATCATTGATCTCGAAGCTAAAGTTGACCCAGCAATCAAACAAACTTCATTCTTTTTGACTAACACTTCTGGCTTTACTGCTCTTAAGAAAGTTAAGAATGCAATGGGTGACTACCTCATGGAACGTGACGTGAAATCACCAACTGGATACTCAATCGATGGTTTCGCAGTTAAAGAAGTTTCTGACCGCTGGCTTGCTAATGGAACTGGTGGAGCTATGCCGTTGTACTTTGGTGACTTGAAACAAGCGGTAACATTGTTTGACCGTCAACACTTGTCATTACTTTCAACTAATATCGGCGGCGGTGCTTTCGAAACTGACACTACCAAAGTACGTGTGATTGACCGCTTCGATGTTGTTAAAACGGACGAAGAAGCTTTTGTGCCAGCGTCATTTAAAGCCATCGCTGACCAAAAAGCTAATCTTACTGCCGGGGCTTAATTTAGGAGGTAAGCAATGAGTGTATCTAAGGAAACTATCATGCAGACCCTCAATCTGGATGAGACAGACGACACTGCACTCATTCCAGCTTACATTGAATCGGCTCAACAGTACATTATCAATGCAGTCGGGAATGACCCAAAATTCTATGACCTCGATAGCGTAGAATCTTTGTTTGACACGGCTGTAATAGCCCTCACAAGCTCTTATTTCACCTACCGAGTGGCTCTAACAGATACAGTGACTTATCCTATTAACTTAACTTTGAATAGCATAATCGGGCAATTAAGGGGCTTATACGCAACGTATAGTGAAGAAAGAGGTGACTAATGCCTAAAGTTAGATATTTACCCTCAGACTTTCGTTTCAAGGCTGATTTTGGTGCATACCAAAGCACCCCTAATAAATTTACGGGTGTGAGTGTTCCGAAATTCGTGAAACAGTTTACGCTGCATTATAAACCCCATACTCGCACACTCAATCAAGAGTATTTGGCCCAACAGAATGGCGAAAGCGATACAAGAGTGATTGTTATTCGCCACAATGCTAAAGTGATTGAAGGCCAAGTCGCTGTCCTAAATGGTACTCAGTATGACATTGTCCGTGTCAGTCCAAACGAAAACTTTGGACTTAATCGCTACGACTTTCTGACTTTGAGAAAGCACAAGAAAGTTGGGTGATAGCTTATGGTAGGGCTTGATGAAGCACTAGAGGGCTGGCTTGAAACAGTCGCCAGCATTGGTGATTTAACACCAGCGGAACAAGCTAAAATCACAACCGCTGGCGCAAAGGTGTTTCAAAAGGAACTGGAAGAAGTTACTAGGGAGAAACACTACTCAAACAAGAAACATTTGAAGTATGGGCACATGGCTGACGGTTTATCTGTCCAATCCACGAATGCGGATGGCAGAAAGAACGGTGTGGCAACCGTAGGCTGGAAAAACAACTACCACGCTCAAAATGCCAGACGATTAAATGACGGCACTAAGAAATACCGTGCCGATCATTTCGTTACCAATGTCCAAAACGATAGTGCCGTTCAAAGAAAGGTGCTATTAGCAGAAAAAGAGGAATATGAGAAACTCATTCGAAGAAAAGGAGGAAAGTGATTTAAGTGTTAGCGACCGTAAAACTAAAAGAGCTAATTGACGGCAAAGAATTTGGTGAAATAAGCGAAGTATATGCAAACAACTTGCCTAAAGAGCTCGAAGAAAATACCGATAAGACAATCGTTTTGCTCACTGAAAGCAATCCGTCCCTTGATTTGAGTGGGAATAATACCTTTTTCGGAAAAACAGACAGGGTAGAGGTACAGATTTTTTACAAGGCTGATATTGATTTTGATATCGAAGCCTTTGAAATAGAATTGCTAAAATTCTTAAAATCTGAGCAATACTCAATTACAGATATGAGAGAACATAGCATAGACCCCGATACGTTACAACTTACGGCGGTCTTTTTTGTTGCTCTCGACAGATTAATTTAACAAAGGAGAAATTACTATATGGCAATTGTAGGTTTGAAAATGGTCCGCCTTGCTTTGGTTGACCCAAAAACCCAAAAACTACTTAAAGGTGCTGATGGCCTTTCAACAGACGGTGTAATCGAAGTTGATTCTAAAATGCTCGGTACTCGTACCGCTAACATCTCTAACTTGGAAGGTCAAGCGACTAAAGTTCCCGGAAACAACTCAGTACAAGACGTTATGATCGCACCGGGGTCACCAACCGTGGCATTCGACTTCAATAACCTTGACTTCGAAATCAAACAAAAAATGCTCGGTTTTAAACCAGACGGCAAGGGTGGTTACGTGATGGATGGTGAGAAACCACACACAGCGGTATTGATTGAATCTGAAACGCTTGACCGCAAACATTCAGTGTTCTTTGGTTTCGCTAACGGTATCATGCAAGAATCAACTCAAAACGTTGCAACAGATACTGATACTGCTCAAACTCGTCAAGACGACAACATGACATTCAACGCCTTGTCAGCGGATGCGTTCGGTGGTGAGCCTTACAAGAAATACTATTCTGGAGCATCTACTTTCGATAAAGCTAACATGTTCAAAGAAGTATTTGGTGGATATGTTCTCACTGGTACACCAGGAATCGGTGGATAATCTAAATAATTCGCAAGAGGTCGGGCTCATGGCCTGACCTCTATTTTTGTTAAAAGGAGTAAAGAGAAATGGAAATCAAAACTATTAAAATCCCAGAAATCAGTAAAAAGGCGTTTGAAGTAGCTACAAGCAACCGTAATGTCTTGCGTATGCACGAGTACCAACTTGCCGTGCTTAAAATCAGCGACACCGTTGAAGAAGGCGACACGCAAGAGCAAGCACAAGCGAGCTTCACAATCCTCAAAGAAATGCTTAGTTTTATCCGTGCTGTCCTCAAGTTGGATGATGAAGCCTATGACAAATTACTTGATTTGGACAATGAGCGTACACAAGAGATTGCCGAAAAATTGGTGGGCTACATGTACGGATTGACAGACGAACAACTTGAAAATGCCGCTGGTGAAACTGACCCAAAAGAGTAAAATCTAAAGGCGAACAGATTTTTGATTTAGAAAATCGCATTGAAGATTTAAAAATCATTGCTAAAAAATCAATCCAAGGCTTTGGGTGGACACTAGATCAGTATTACGACACTGATTATTACGAGCTAATGAAAATCTTAAATGCCAAAGAGGAAGAAGATAGAATGGTTGACCCAACATCTTTACTCTAAATATTTAAGGAAAGGAGGAAAATACATACATGGCAAAAGTACAAGCTACCATGTCCACGGAAATCGCCTTAGATACGCTACAAGCTGCCAATTCGATTAAGCGATTAACTCAGTTAGTCAATAGTTCTACAAACGCATGGAAGGCACAAGAAAGCCAAATGCGTAGTGCTGGTGATTATCTAGGAGCAGCACAAGCTAAGTACGATGGTTTGGGTAATGCTATCCAAAACCAACAGCGTAAGATTGAGAAACTGAAACAAGAACAGTCTCAACTTAAAGGAAGCACCGCTGAAACCGCTGAACAGTACCTTAAGTACCAACAACAGATTGACCAAGCTACTACACGTTTGGCATCGTTGGAAAATCAACAACGACAAGCTAAGAATAGCCTTGATTACCATAAATCTGGGCTTGCTGAATTGCAGCGTGAGTACAAAGCCCAAAATGAAGCCTCAGACACTTATATCAAGCGTCTGAAAGCAGAGGGCAAAGAGGATGAAGCTAGACAAGAGCAACTTAAGCAATACAAGGGTTCGATTACTAATTTAAATAAGCAGTATGAGACCCAAAAAGAAATGCTTGAGCGTGTCGCTAAACAGTCTGGGAAGACTAGCGATGAATACCGCAAGCAAAAGCAACGTTTAGATGAAACGGCAACAAGTTTAGCACACACTAGAAATGCCGCTGACAAGCTGAACGATGAAATTGAGCAAAGTCAACGCTCTAGTACATTCATTGGTCGCTTGAAAGAGAGCTTTAAACGCTTAGGAAGTGAAGTCAGTGAGACTGAACATAAAACCTCACGGCTGAAAGGTATTTTTGGCGCTACGTTCGCAGCTAACCTAATTAGTAACGGTTTCCAAAATGCATTGGGAGCTATCAAAGGTAAATTTGACGAAATCGCCCAATCCAGTGCTGAGTATGTTAAATACCAACAAACCATGAACGCCACTTGGTTAACCCTAACGGGTAATGCCGAAGAAGGTAAAAAAATGGTCGATATGACCAACCAAATGGCACAAGCAGCGGCTAACTCAACCGAAATGGTTGACGGCATGAACCAGAAATTCTATGCCGTTACTCATAATACAGAGTTGACCAAGCAACAAACGCAAGCTATCTTGACATTGCAAGATGCGTTTGGTCAGACCGATGCAGCCGTTGAGAATTTCGCTACCCAGTGGGCTCAAATGATTGCCAATGGTAAGGTCCAAGGACAAGACATGATGTCAATCATCAATGTTTTTCCGGAAATGAAAAACCAACTTAAAGAAGTAGCTGCGCAAGAATTGGGCATTACAGACATGACCCAAGAGAAATATGCCGAATTGCAGAAAGATGGCAAAATCACTGCTGAAATGGCGCAGAAAGCCTTGTTTGAGTTGCAAGACAAATACAAGGATGCGACAGCTAACTTCTCGACTACTATCGGTGGTCTTGAAAGGACTATCCAGTCTCGTATGCCAGCGGTGGTCGCTGCCTTTCGTGACCCAATCGATAAAATGAAAAACCCATTCTTGCAACAAATTGGGAATTGGGTTGCTGATCCTAATACTGAAACGAAGTTTAAAGATTTAGGGGAGCATGTTTCCAAAGGCCTAGGCACTATCATGGACGCATTCTCTAAAGTGTTTAATCTCGGTGATGGTACAGATAAACTTAATGGCTTAATGGACGGTCTCAATAAGTTTGTCGATAATCTGAGCAAGAGCATTGCTAACAACGCCCCTAAGATTGTAGCTTTCTTTAAAGAGGTTAAAGATAGTTTAGGTTCGGTGTTTAGCATTGGTAAAGACTTTGCTAGCGGTGTTTGGGAAACTGCCGTAGGCATGATTAAAGGTGTTGCCGAAGCGCTTAACCTAATGACCGGCAACGGCAAGAAAGCTAAATCACCAGTAACATCACTATCAAAGGCTTTAGGCGGTATTGCAGAACATAAAACGGCTATTAAGACAGTCGGTTCTTTGTTTGCTGCTTATTTTGTGGGTTCTAAAGTAGCCTCAGGAGTGATGAAAGTTGCGAAAGCTATTAACGTGATGAAAAATTCAACGATAGCTATGACTGTCGCCCAAAAAGCTATGGCTGCCGCTCAAAAAATTGCGACGGGGGTGCAAGTAGCATTGAACGCAGCAATGGCAGCAAATCCCATCGGGTTAATCGCTGTTGCGGTAGCAGCGGCTGTCGCTGCATTGGTATTGCTCTATAAACACAACAAGAAATTCAAGAAATTTGTTGATGGCATGTTTAGCGCTGCCAAAAAGGCTTTCGATAAAATTTTCAAAGTTACTAAAGAAATCTTTGGAAAAATCATTGATTTCTTTAAAAAGGACTGGAAACAAGTCCTTTTATTTATTGCCAATCCTATCGCTGGAGCTTTTGCTCTGATCTACAAGCACAATAAGAAGTTCAAGAAATTTGTTGATGGCATCGTTAAAAATATCAAAGACGGATTTTCTAATGCTGGTAAATGGCTAGGTAAGACATGGGACGGCATGAAGAAGACTTGGACTGGTGCGATGGACTCAATGACCAAGAGCACCAAGAAAGGTTTTGAAAAGACCAAGAATTACTTTACTGGCGGTGAGAAAGGTATCAAAGCCTTTACTAACACTGCTAAGAAGTTGCTTGTAATCTCTAATCCGGTAGTCGCTGGTTTTGAGTTGATGTACAAGCATAACAAGCCATTCAAGAAATTTGTTGATAGCACCGTGGACCATGTCAAAGATATGGCCAAAGGCGTTGCAAAACACATGACCAGTCTTAAAAAAGATTGGGGCGATAAGTGGGACAACGTTAAGAAATTCGCATCTAAAACATGGGAAGGTATCAAGGGCAATGCTACAGAAGCCATGACTGCCCTTGGTAAAGATATCGACAAGCACCACAAGGGTATCAATAAGAATTGGTTTGACGGTTGGGAGAACTCTAAGAAATTCCTATCTAAAAAATGGGATGAAATCGGAGCGTTAACACAAGAGAAATTCGGTGTTAATATTACCAAGCTAATTACCGACGCATTGACCAATATCGCTAAGTTCTTCAAAGACACTTGGGATAATGTTAAAAAAGGCTTTGGCGAAATGTGGGACGGCATGAAGAAACTTGCCGGTGATGGTATTAACGCTGTCATTGCATTGCCTAACGCTGGTATCGATGGCATTAACAAACTGATTTCTGATTTCGGTGGTAGCAAGGAAGCTATCTCTAAAATCCCGAAAGTTAAGTTTGCCGGTGGTACTGGTATGTTTAGCTCATACCGAAACCCAATCACCAAGCCTACATTAGCTACGCTAAACGATGGGTATGACAGTCCAGAAACCAACAACCAAGAAATGGTTATTCTGCCTAATGGTAAGTCATTCTTGCCACAAGGGCGAAACGTTGAATACCTCTTGCCGGCTGGTTCGGAAGTCATCAATGCTAGTGAGTTAGCTATGCTCATGGGTGTTGAACGTGGAGCGTTTGCAAAGGGTACTGGTTTCTGGTCTAAAATCTGGGATACGGCTACTAATGTGGCGGGCTCAGTTTGGGATACCATGAAGAATGGTGTCGATAAATTCATGAAGATGATTGAGTTTGTCGGTGATGTCGTTAAAGACCCTGTTGGATCACTAGCTAAAAAATTCAGTCCTAATGCTGATAAGTTAGCCGGCATGTTTAACCCGCTTGGTAACGCACTGTATAAGAAACCAGTCGAAGAAGCTAAAAACTGGTGGAAAGAACTTTGGTCTATGGCCAGTGCCTCAATGGATGAAGGCACGGTGGCAATGGGGGCTAAAGGTGATGACTACCGATTCAAAGATAAGGCTAAAGACGCTGGTGCTGACCCTTGGGGTTATTTCTATCGTGAGTGTGTGTCATTCGTTGCAAGCCGCTTGGCTAACCTTGGTGTTAAGCCTAGTCTGTTTAGTCACCTCGGTAATGGTAACCAGTGGATATCTGCCAGCGTGCCACACTTAAGTAGACCAAAACCGGGTACGGTAGCCGTCTACACTGGCGGTCCAGTATCAAGCAACCACGTTGACTTTGTAACTGCCGTTCATGGTGACACTTATGACGGTGAAGAATACAACTACGGCGGAAACGGTCAGTATCACCAATACGCTGGTCGTCACATCTCTAACGCTGCTACGTTCCTTGATTTTGGGGTGCGTGATAGCGGTGGCGGTGGTGAAGACAATAGCAAACCGCTCAAGGACCGTAACAGTCCACTTCAAACCTTGATTAAACGTCAAGTCGGTGGCATGTTCGATTGGATTAAGAAAACCCTTGGTCCATTGCTCAGCCCAGCTGGTGGCGGTGAAGATGGGCCACAAGGAACTGGCGTTTCTCGTTGGCGTGAATCAGTAGTTAGAGCGTTGAAGGCTAATGGTATTGAGCCAAATGACTTCCGTGTGTCTAAAATTTTGGCAACGATTCAGCGTGAATCGGGTGGTGACCCTAACGTTCAAAATAACTGGGATAGCAACGCCAGAGCTGGTACACCGTCAATTGGTTTGATGCAAACCATTGGCCCAACATTTAACGCATACAAGCACCCCGGACATGACAATATCCGTAATGGTTACGACAACTTGCTTGCGGCAATCAACTACATCAAGCATCGTTACGGGACTACAGACGCCGCCTTTAACCGTGTTGCAGCCTATGGCTACGCTAACGGTGGTCTAGTCCACAAGAATGGCGTTTATGAATTGGCTGAAGGCGATATGCCAGAATATGTCATTCCAACAGATATCGCCAAACGCGGCAGAGCGTGGCAGTTACTTACTGAAGCAGTTGCACGATTCGCTGGCGATGCCCCACAAGGCAATCACGATAGCACTTCAGACCGTGAGCGTGTTTCTGTGCTAGAAAGCAAGTTAGACATCATGATTGACCTACTCGGTCAGTTGGTAACCAACGGTTCTAACCCAATCGAAGTTAGAAATATCATCGATGGCAGAAGCGTGTCAAACGGTCTAGCACCATTCATGACAAAAGCAACAAACGATTATGAACGCAGACAAGCGTTGTTAGGAGGTAGCATTATTTGATAGGAATGTCAGTAACTTATGACGGTAAGAACTTAACCGAATTATTCAATGAGGGGCGAGGGCGTACCGTTCCAGTGGATGTCACTAAAAATGTGGCAGCTAACTTTAACAATAACTATCAAGACCAAGGTCGTAGACGCTACGGTCAGCAATTTCTATACAGTACCTTGTCAGTTAAGCAGATTCAAGTATCGTTTACCCTAGTCGGAAACTACGACTACTTTAATACCATCGCTGAAACGCTAGGCGGTTATCTCAACGTAGATAAACCTAAACCACTGATTTTTGGTGATGAGCCTAACAAAGTTTGGGAAGCTATCCCGTCTGGTCAAGCGTCGCTTACGGTGGATAAGAACACGGCACCGATTACCGCAACGGTAACGGTTACGTTCGATGTTCCAAAAAGTTACGGCGAAAACAAGGCACAAGCCCTAGTAAGTAGTGATGGTGAAACCAAGTACGGTAGTATTAAAAAAGTGTCTACTGGTCATTACAAGGCTACGTTAAAGAATTTTGGCACGGCTGAAACCTATCCAGATATTAAACTGAAATTTAACTCAGATAATGGCTGGGTTGGGATTGTTAAAAGCTCTAGTGAAAGCTATGAGATCGGCAATCCGAATGAAGCTGACACGCAAGATGTTAAACACTCGGAAATATTGTTTGACTATCGAAAACCAGAAGATGTTAGGCGAGGTTTCGAGGTGGGTTTGAAAAACGTTGGTCGATTTAATGACGATAGCGAAAACCTAAACGGGACATTAGGGGTGATTGATGTTTTCAATCGTCCCAACATCGCCTTGACATCAAGAGGTAGCGGGCCTAGACAGAAACAAGGTAGCTCGATAACATGGGAGATCCCAGCAGATTCAAACGGTGAGAAAGGCTCACTTAATGAGTATATCTGGTGGCGTGAGGTGTTTTGGCTAGGCTTGCCTAACCAATACGGTTTCATAAAATTGTCAGTTACCGACGAAAAGGGCGAGTTTCTCTACGGTGTCGAAACCATGAAAACAGTTAATGGTCTCGATTGCGACTATAACTTCCTTGTCAGTGATGGTAAGGGTGGTTATAAAATCGTCGAAAGTAAACGCTTCTACGGTACACACCTAGACGAACACAATCCTTTCAACTCAACCCGTGGATGGTCTGACATCCTTAGAAAAGACGATGAAATTACTTTCTACTGGTGGGGCTCTTATCCTAAATTTAAGATACCAGCCTTGAAAGGTCGCAAGTCTAAAAGAATCAATGTCTTACTTGCCGGTATCCATCAAAGTCCGCTTGTAACTCACATGTATCTTGATGAAATGTACTATCGAAAAGATTTCGTTAACAAAAACGAGGATATCCCAAACCGATTCGGCAAGGGTTCTATCCTTGAAATTGACATGGCAAAAGGCAAGACATTCGTTGACAACTTGCCAGCGTCTAACGAGCTAACATACTTGTCTGAGCCTTTCAGTATCGGTACTGGTGAAACTGAAATCGACATCTATACATCTGGTTGGACAAGGACTGACCCAACGATTGAAATTACTTGGAAGGAGCGTTTTGTTTAATGCAAATTTGGATTCACGATAAGAATGTGCGCAAGGTGTGTGCGTTAAATAACAACGTTCCTGGCATGTTGCCATATTCTAACAGTCAATGGCACACTTATCTTGAATACTCAACCAGTACATTTGATTTTGCGATTCCGAAAATCGTAGACGGGAAACTACATGATGATGTGAAATACATCAACGATCAGATGTACGTGTCATTCTTCTATGATAATTCCTACCACGTTTTCTATGTATCTCAACTCGTTGAAAATGACACAGCGTTTCAAGTCACTTGTAATAACACTAACTTGGAATTGGCAATGGAAAGTGCACGCCCTCTTGGTAGCAGTAATGGTGCTAAAAGTCTGGAGTGGTATCTTCAAAATCTCGACTTGCTAGGATTGGCTGGTTTGGAAATCGGCATTAACGAAGTTTCTGACAAAACAAGAACAATCACGTTTGATTCTCAACAAGGCACTAAACTTGAGCAATTACATAGCTTGATGAATCAGTTTGATGCTGAGTTTATCTTCCGAACAGAATTAAATAGAGATGGTACGTTAAAACGCTTTGTCATCGACATCTACCAACAACCAGATGAAAATCACCACGGTATTGGTAAGGTTAGAGGTGATGTCATCCTCTACTATCAAAACGGCTTGAAAGGTGTTCAAATCGCTAGTGATAAAACCCAACTATTCAATGCTGGGTATTTTGTCGGGCAAGAGGGCACCAACCTTATAGACGTTGAGTTTGAGGAAAAGAACGAATTAGGGCAAGTAGAGTTTTATTCTAAAAAAGGCAGTCCGATGGTTTATGCTCCAATATCCTTGGAAAAATATCCATCAACGTTAAGAGATAGCGACACAGACAGATGGACACGTAAGGACTTCGAAACCGAGTACAAGGATGTCAATGCACTAAAAGGCTACGCATTGCGTACCATTAAGCAATACGCTTACCCACTATTGACCTATACTGTTGATGTTCAATCTAGTTTCGTTGAAAATTACAAGGACATTAACTTAGGTGATACTGTTAAAATTATCAATAACAACTTTAGGGATGGTCTAGCCCTTGAAGCTCGTGTTTCTGAAATGGTAATCAGTTTTGATATGCCATTGAATAATTCAGTAGTATTTACCAATTTCAGAAAGCTGGACAATAAACCGTCTGGCAGCTTGCAACAACGCATCGATGAGATTGTTTCTAAATCGTTGCCATACCGTGTCGAGATCACGACAACCAACGGCACAGTGTTTAAGAATGGTGTTGGTCGCTCGACTGTTCGACCAGTCTTGAAACAAGGTGATAGAACAGTTAACGCAACATGGCGTTTTGTAATCGACGGTGCTATTAAGTATGTTGGTATGACCTACGACATGGTAGCGTCAGAGATTACCCAACCAACCGCCTTGACGGTTTCGGCGTGGGTAGACAATAAAGAAGTAGCTTCAGAAGAGGTTACTTTTTTAAATGTCTCAGACGGTAAGAATGGTGTAAAAGGCGACCCCGGACCTAAAGGGGACAAAGGTGATAGAGGGAATGACGGTTTACCAGGAAAAAACGGGGTAGGTCTCAAATCTACCACTATTACTTACGGCATGAGTGACAATGAAACCACCATGCCTACTAGCTGGACAGCAAACCCACCGATTTTAGTTAAGGGTAAATACCTATGGACAAAAACAGTTTGGACTTATACAGACAACACCAGTGAAACCGGATATCAAAAAACCTACGTTGCTAGAGATGGTAATGATGGTAATAATGGTATCGCTGGTAAGGACGGTGTCGGTATTCGAAGCACAACCATTACTTACGCACAAGGCACATCCGGAACGGTAGCACCAACGACTGGTTGGACTAGTCAAGTACCTAACGTGCCGGCTGGGCAATTTCTCTGGACGAAAACCGTTTGGAGTTATACGGATAATACTAATGAAACCGGCTATTCAGTTTCTAAAATCGGTGAGCAGGGACCAAAAGGAAACGATGGTGCTAAAGGTGACAAAGGTGATCGTGGGGAGAAAGGTCTGCAAGGCGAACGTGGGGTACAAGGTCCGCAAGGGTTACAAGGTCCAAAAGGTGACCAAGGTATCCCGGGTGTTAAGGGTGCTGATGGTAAAACACAATATACCCACATAGCCTATGCTGATACCGTTTCTGGTGGTGGATTTAGTCAAACCGACAATAATAAACCATTCATCGGTATGTACCAAGATTTCAATACTACGGATAGTCGGAATCCACAAGACTATCGCTGGTCTAAATGGAAAGGTAGTGATGGCCGTGATGGTATTCCAGGTAAAGCTGGAGCAGACGGACGAACACCTTACGTCCATTTTGCTTACGCCGATAGTGCCGATGGCCGAACTGGTTTCAGTCTAACGCAAGATGGCACCAAGCGGTATCTGGGTATATGTACTAACTTTGATAAAGCAAATAGCACTAATCCAGCTGATTATTCTTGGAATGATATGACTGGCAGTGTTTCAGTCGGTGGTGAAAACCTTATCCGTAATTCAGCCTTTCCGGATAACTTGGACGGTTGGGGATTCTGGGAAGCACCACAACCTAACTCGAATTTATCTGTGTCAAGTCATTCATTCTATTACAACGGTTCTAAGCCGTTGTTTTTGCTTTCAACAACAACAACAACGCCTAGCGCTACGCTGAGATTTCCAGTGAAACGAAATACCAACTATTCTCTTAACGTTTCAATCTTGGCAGGCGGTAATCTAAAAGGAATGGATATCTATTTCCTTGGTCGTAAGTCAAACGAAACTAAAACTTTTAGCAAAGTAGTTAACATCAAGCATTTCGATGGTTCGCCATCAACAAGCGGTGTTAAGAAATTTCATTTCACTTTTAACTCCGGCGACTGTGACGAAGGCTTCATCCGTGTCGATAACACCGGCACGACTAACGGTAGCGAGTCGCTGTTATTCTTCACTGAATTAGATTGCTATGAAGGTACGACTGATCGAGCGTGGCAAGCATCACCGAAAGACCTAAAAAGCCAATTAGACGGCAAGGCTGATAGCGCATTGACACAAAGCCAGCTAAACCGTTTGAATGAGATTAACTCAGTCATGAAAGCTGAACTCGAAGCTAAAGCATCTCTTGATACGCTCAATCAATGGGTGAAGGCTTATCAAGATTTTGTTAATGCAAACAACGCCAATCGAGCACAGGCTGAAAAGAATCTTGCGGACGCTAGTGCTCGTGTCGCAAAACTAGAGAACAATCTGAATGATATGTCAGAGCGTTGGAACTTTATCGATAGTTACATGGCATCGTCTAACGAAGGACTTGTCATTGGTAAAACCGATAATTCTAGCTCTATGCTATTCAATCCAAATGGCAGAATTTCAATGTTCTCAGCAGGTAATGAAGTGATGTATATCTCGCAAGGTGTGATTCACATTGAGAATGGTATCTTCTCGAAAACGATTCAAATAGGTCGATTCAGAGAGGAACAAGATTACATCAACCCAGACCGTAACGTCATTAGATATGTAGGAGGTAAGTAAGATGGCAGAATATTGGTCGCAAGAAGAACGGGGCTACCGTGTTCGGATGACGATTGATCAAGTTAGTCAGAATGTCGAAGCTAATACCAGCACTATTCGTGTTCGGTTAACTTTATTTAACCGAGAAAAAACGTTCACGCATATTTGGTGTAAGTGGTATATTGATGCCTTTGGTCAATATATCGGTGATATGGGATTTGCCGATATGCCACAAAAGAACTCGGAAGTCCAATTCATTGACAAAACTATCACAGTCGAACACAAGAACGGAAAGAATATTTTTGGTTCGATTGCTTACTTCCATAGTTACGGGAACGGGGCTGGACCGCAAGACTTAACCGTTGGGCCATATACCATTACTTTAGACCCGATTGCTAACGCAAGCCTCTTAACCATGCCTAGTAATGTCATACTAGGCGATAGCGTTAATTTCTCTATCACGAAAAAAGTTTCGTCAGCTAGACACACGCTTAGGTACTCATGGTACGGGAACAACGGCAAATTGGCAGATAACATTGACACATCGTATAGATGGGTAATTCCAGATAGTTTTGCTAACGACATCCCTAACAGTTCGTCGGGCTGGGGAACTATTTTTCTAGATACTTACGTTGGTGGAAAACTAATCAATACGCAATCTAAAACATTCACTGCTAGCTTGTCGTTAAACAGAGTTAAGCCCACATTCTCTAGGATTGCGTTAGCGGATGCCACTGAATTAACAAGGAATATCACTCAATCAGATAGGCACTTTGTTTCCGTTTTGTCGAAAATCTATGCACGTTTTGATAATGTTCAAGCGAAATACGGAGCATCTATCACGGGCTACTTTATGGAAATAGTCGGTAATAATAACACGATTTCTGCACCTTCCGGCACTTTCCGTGAAATTTCTGTTAACAAAGATACACAATTCACGTTAAGGGGCTATGTCGAGGATAGTCGAGGGATTAGATCTGACCCTTATGAAACGACTATCACCGTTTTAAATTACTTCAGTCCAACGTTGAAATTTGAAGTGACTAGAAGTGGTGCAACCAATAGCACGCTTACCATTAAGCGTTTTGCCAAAGTAGCACCGCTTATGGTTAATGGCGTACAGAAAAACCCGATGAAACTAACGTTCACCACACGGCAAGTCGATTCTGATACAGAAATTATCGACAACGGTGGGGCTGGTGGGAACTGGTCGCAGATTTCTGAATTTAACGCATCAAACGCTAATCTCGGTAATTCGTACCCAGCCGATACCTCTTATATCGTGGTCGGTAAGTTAGAGGATAAGTTTACCAGTGTATCGTTCCAAGTCACCGTTCCAAGTGACCGAATCGTGATGTCATACGATAAAGAGGGTATCGGTATTAATAAATACCGTGAGCGTGGAGCATTGGACGTTGACGGCTTGATTTACTCAAACCGCAAACAGATTCAACATCACAAATTGACCGAACCCAACGGGGCGGCTATGGATACTAAAGTGGATAACCTAAACGACTATAGAACCACTGGTTTTTATTCGGTTCTAGGGAACTACCGAAATCATCCAGCATCGGGTGAAGGGGCTTATTTGCAAGTCGTGGAAAGTGTCTCTGGATATCACCAAACACTAACGACTGTTTCTGGTCGAATGTTTAAACGAACAGTAACCAATAACTCTAACGGTTCGTGGATTGAATACACACCTAAACCAGAAAAACCCGAACCACCAATGGTCAGAAATGAAATCACTATCGGTTACGGTGTTAAGCTGGCTCTTATTCGAAAAGGTAATCTAGTTGTTGCCAGTCTTGTTCGTGGAATTTACAAAGTCGAAGCATCTCTTGAAAATGCAAAACTCGCCGAAAAAATTCCAGACGGTTTTAAGCCTAACGTTCAAGTGCATCTGATTGCCAATAAGAATGTCAATTCCAAACACGTAGACACATCCGTTTGGCATTTTTCAGCAGACGGCAGCATTAACATCACCAATCAGCTAGGAGATACTGCCGTATTTACTGGTACAGTCACATATCTAACTGAAGATAATTAAGAAAGGAAAATAATAATTATGTCACTTAAAATCACAAAACAACGCACAATCAATGCAGAATTTAGCGTCGAAGAAGAAGGAGCTACAATCCTTGTCAAACAGACATTCATTAGCGTAGATTCCAATGCAGTCTCTACTGTCCAAGAGAATCTTCTTAATGCTGAACTCTATGCTAAACATCGTCAAGAAATGCGTACAGACGAACGTGCTCTACGTGACTTGCGTTATAAAGTGGAAGATGAAATTTTGGCTGATACTACTACAGGAGCGTGATAGATGCAGAAACCAGACGGCATCTTTGGCGTCTTTGAAGTCGTCAAAGATTTCTACGAACATGGCATAGACGAACATCTTTGGGTGTTCCTACTTATGTTAGTTATCGTAGCTGACATTATTTTGGGAGTATCCAGAGCATGGGCTTATCATGAATTTTCTAGCCGTAGATTTCGAAAGGGGTTGGTCAGCCACACAGCTATGTTAATTATCGTAGCAGTATCATACCCGTTCATGGTTTACATGAACTTAGGTGGTGCTATGGATGCGTTTATTTTTGCAATGTTATCAGCTTACGGTGCTAGTATCCTTGCTAGTTTGTCAGCCTTGGGGGTGGAAATCCCATTCATCGACAGATATGTCAAAAAAAATATTGATAAAGATAAATTTAACTTAATTGAGGAGGAAGAAAAAAATGATTAACTTTAAACTACGTTTGCAAAACAAAGCTACTTTGGTAGCTCTTATCTCAGCGGTTTTCTTGATGCTGCAACAATTCGGGCTTAGTATCCCTAGCAACATTCAAGAGGGCGTAAATACTTTCGTTGTGATCTTGGTAATTCTTGGAATCGTTACAGACCCTACTACTAAGGGTGTTGCAGACAGCGAACGAGCTTTAAACTACAACGAACCTCGTGAGGACTAGCCTATGGCTAAGCTCATGACCTCTATCAACCAAATTGAAGGAGGTGACATTCTCAAGAGTGGGGATGTTACTTCCGTCTTTGGTTTTGAAATTCTAGGGGCTGATGGAAAACGCATGGAGCTATCCGGCACCGGTAAGCTAACGCTTTCCAACGATGAAACAGTGGCACTCTATCAAGATGTTACCGTTGAAAGTGGGATATTCTCATTCTCAATGGGTAATGTAGTAGCTACTGGCACTTACTACCTTGAAATTAAACTGGATGGACATATTTTTCCATCTAATAATTTCAAGGTGAAAGTTAAGAGTTCGCTTAACATTGATAGTGCTATCCCATCGGACAAGAGCCCTAAGTTAAAACTACTAGCGGATGAATTGCGAGATTCTGGGTTAATCAGTGGTGGCACTGATACCACTGAAGACCTTGTTAATGTCTATAATCTAGCTAAAATTTGAAAGGAAACATAAATGAGTAAATTACACGATTTTGCCCAAGCAGTTGGAGCAGATATCAAAGAAATTAAAACAACCCTAGCAGGCAAGGCTGATAAAGGTGAAGTGACCGCTAACGGCATCACTCAAGACCAACTTAACACTGCCATTGCACAAGCTAAGACCGACATCATTGGTGGAGCACCGGGGGAACTTGACACACTCAAAGAAATCGCTGATAAAATCAATTCAGCGGGCGGCAATACTGATAGCGGCATTATCTCGAAAATGTCCGAGCTTGGTACTCGTATCGACACAATCGAGCAAGAAGACCTTGTAAGTGTATATAATTCTGCTAAAAACACCCTCTAAGGAGGTTGATTTATGAGCAATTTAAGCAAGGCCATTGAAGCCATCGGGCATGATATTGGAGAGATTCAAGGCAAACAATCTTCATCATTGTCTATCAGCCAAGCATATGGACTATTTCCAACCTATAATAACTTTTTTCTACAGGTTTTAGAACAAAATAAATTTGCGGCAGACCCATTGGTTACGAAATCTCAACTACCTACAAACGAAATTGACACTTTAAAACAGAAAGTCGAAGAGTTGGAGAGAACTATCTCGGAGATTAAACAAGCTATTCAAAAATAATTATAAGAAAGGAGAACCATGACATCTAAAACACAGTTATTAAATACGCTTGAAAACCTAGTGAATCAACGTGTCACTGTTCCCACTAATCCTTATGGCGGGCAATGTATAAGTTTAATTGACTACGTTTTACAGTATGCGGGTTTGTTTAACCTTGATTTCAGTTACTTAAACGCCATTGATGGCTTGAGTAGAGCAGAAAGTCAAGGACTTAAAGTCACACGCTTCAACGGTGCGAACAATCCACCAGTAGGGAGTGTGTGGGTGACTAACTGCTTGCCATATCACCAATTTGGACATATCGGTTTCGTGGTTGCAGAAAACCCAGACGGCACAGTTACCACAGTCGAGCAGAATATCGACGGTAACGCTGACTGTCTCTACAACGGTGGATGGACACGCAAGGTCACACGAAACCTAGACAGTGCAGGGAATTTCAGTTATATCGATTGGAACGCACCAGCTCAGCAAATGGTCGGGTGGTTTGAATTGCCATTTGACGGCATGACTGAAAATGCCTATTTCATCGACGTATCAGCATATCAACCGGGAGACTTGACTGGTATCTGTCAAGCGTCCGGCACTAATAACACGGTAATCAAAGTGACCGAGGGTGTGGGTTGGGTTAGCCCAGTAGTAGCTCAACAAACTAACACAAGTAATTGTATTGGTTACTATCACTTCGCTCGTTTTGGTGGCGATGTGGCAACGGCACAAGCTGAAGCGAATTACTTTATCAGTAATCTGCCATCTCACCCACGTTACTTAGTGTGTGACTACGAGGACGGAGCTAGTGGTGACAAACAAGCTAATACTAATGCAGTCCTAGCGTTTATGGATATCTGTAAGGCGAACGGTTTTGAGCCTATCTATTATAGTTACAAACCTTATACACTGGCTAATGTTTATGTAGATCAAATCACTGCACGCTATCCAAATAGCCTATGGATTGCAGCGTATCCAGATTATGAGGTACGCCCAGAACCATATTGGGGTGTGTATCCAAACATGGAACATACACGCTGGTGGCAGTTTACAAGCACTGGTCTAGCTGGTGGATTGGATAAGAATGTTGTTATCATCAATGATGGTGATAGTTTAGTGAATAAGAAAGAGGATGAAGAAAATATGGATTATGTAGTACGCAGTACGTCAGGAAGTCAAGGTTATGTTGGAGTCGTTAATGGCCGAGTTTTCGGTATTGGGGCTATGCGCACAGTGGATGAACTACGTTCTAACGGCGCTAAACATTTGATGTTGGATGATGGCGACTTTGACCGTTTCTTGAATAGTCAATCAAACGACACGGCAGCGGTCTCTAAGGCAATTAATGAAGCTAGTGCCTCAGTAGTTAAGGCTATTGAAGAACGAGCACAAGCTACGCAAGGGCAAACTGGTAAATAATTAGACCACGAAAACTATAAAATAAAAAAGGAGTATATCACCTCCCCTCACACTGCAATAGGGATACCATGGCAGTAGTGGTCGAAGCCTCAGCATTGTGCTGGGGCTTTTTTTGTGGTATAATAATATTGGTTTTGAGAATAGCCTTCATAGGTAGACGCCGTCCTTTCATGGGCGGTTTTTTATTTGTCCACTTTTCTGTCCACCTTTTTCAAAAAACTACGAAAATAAATAAAAATAAAAACTATAAAAACCCAGTAAAATCAAGTCTTTATAGTTTTCATTTATTCTTATATTCTATATCTTTTCGTTGGCAGGGGACATTTTTAAGCCTTTAACCATGCGGTTTTAAGCTATCTTGCCCCAAATTGAAGCCAAATGTACTTGACGCCTATTGAATTATAGGTGTTTTTTTGATAAGCAAAAACCCTAGTCAGGATTAGTCCTAACTAGGGTTCAAAATAGAATACTGGTGATGATTAGTAGTCTGTTATCTCATTAATTGGAATTGGCACTTGTATCTGTACTTGATGATGCTCGTGGGTACTCGTAAGGAGTGTTATCAACGTCGTCAACCCACTCATTGCTCTGATCAGTTGAGCTTGCGGGATTGCTTCCTCCACCAGCACCTGCGGCGAAGGCTGCATCGTGACCACCACCGCCTCCTCCGTTAGTGGCATAAGAGCCATCTTCTGGCCCGCCCCAACCTCGTCCGCCTTCAGCAGGCTTGGATTTATCTTGATTTCCATCTTGATGAGGTGTTTGGTTGTTTTGTTTTTGATTTGCTTCTTGAGCAGAAGGAGATGCTTGATGCTTATTTTCGTCCTTAGCCTCCTTCTTATGATCTTCCGTCGAAGTAGCTCTTGATGATTTAGTATTCTCTTTTTTATGAGATGAGCTACTTTTTGATGAAAGGCTGTGAGAGATGTGATGCGTTTTTGCAGCTGGCTTTACAGGTTCTTTTAAATGTTTTGATAAAAAACCGAAGAGAAAGAAGAAAGCTAGCAAAGAGAAGGTGATGATATTATATTTTTTTCTTTTCAAATTTGGCTCCGTTCCTAGTCATAGATGAAGAGTAAAAATAACAGTAAAAAACCAGGTTTCCCTGGTTCTCATTATTAGCGGCTTACACGACGGCGAGCTGCTTTTTTACGGTTTTCTTCGATGAAAGCCAATTTCTTTTCTTCTGGTTCGATAATAGTTTTCTTAACTGCGAAGACAGCACCTGCTACAGTAGCAGCAGTTCCGATAACGCCAGTAGCGACACCTTTAGCGAATGAATGTTTTTTAGCCATGAGACTATCCTCCGTATATGTTATAATATGCTTATATTATCTAAAAAAATATCTAGAATAGCAAGTGAAAACATTATGAAAACCAAACTTATTGTAGTAGCTGGTCCTACTGCTGTGGGAAAAACAGCGCTTGGAATTGAATTGGCCAAGCGTTTTAATGGCGAAATTATTTCAGGAGATAGCCAGCAGGTTTACCGACAATTGAATATAGGCACCGCCAAGGCCACTCCTGAAGAGCAGGCAGCAGCATTGCATCATCTGATTGATGTTCGCGATGTTGATGAGACCTATTCAGCTTATGATTTTGTGACAGAGGCAGAGGCTGCCATTACAGATATCGTTAGTCGTGGTAAGCTGCCTATTGTAGTAGGAGGAACAGGTCTCTATTTACAAAGTCTCCTAGAAGGGTATCACCTAGGGGGACAGGTCGATCAGGAGCAGGTTTTAGCCTATCGCTCGGAATTAGAGCAATTATCTGATCAGGAACTTTTTGAAAAAATTGATCGCTTAGGTATTGAGATTAAAGAGATTAACCGTCGTCGTGCTATTAGAGCACTTGAGCTTCATCGTTTTTCGGAGAATCTTGAAAATACTGAGACGACTTATGATCCCTTTATTATCGGATTAGATGATGAACGTTCCTTAATCTATGACCGAATTAATACACGAGTAGATAAGATGGTTGAACATGGTCTCTTGGAAGAAGCCAAGTGGCTGTACGATAATTATCCTAATGCCCAGTCAGCTCGTGGTATAGGCTACAAGGAGTTGTTTCCTTATTTTGCTGGGAACCAAACCTTGGACGAAGCCTTGGAAAAACTCAAGCAAAATACGCGTCGATTTGCTAAACGGCAATTAACCTGGTTCAGAAATCGAATGACTGTTAAGTTTTATCAGATTTCTAGTCCAGAATATCCTGAAAATGTCGTTCAAGATCTTGAATTATTTTTAAATGAAAGGGAAGGAGAAAAGGTAGGTCAATCTTAGTTTTAAGAACCAATCTTTGCTATAATGGTAGTTATGACTAACGAAGAAAAAAAATCAGCCTATGAATTAATGCTAGCACAGGCTAAGGTGCTTTTTGCCAATGAAGACAATGCTTTGGCCAACTTTTCTAATGCCTCAGCTCTCTTGAATACAACCCTGCCGAATTCTGTGTTCACAGGCTTCTACCTGATGGATAATGTCAAGAATGAGTTAGTCCTTGGTCCTTTCCAAGGTAATGTTTCTTGTGTTCGAATTGCCCTAGGTAAGGGTGTTTGTGGCCAGTCTGCAGCAGAAAATAGAACCTTAATTGTCGAAGACGTCACCAAACACGCCAATTACATCGCTTGTGATTCCGCTGCTCGAAGTGAAATTGTTGTACCAATGGTAAAAGATGGCAAATTAGTTGGTGTTCTCGATTTGGATTCTCACCAAGTAGGAGACTATAACCAAGTAGACCAAGATTATCTTGAAGCATTTGTCAAAATTTTACTTGAGAAAACCGAGCTTACATTTGGAATGTTTGAGGTAAACTAATGTATCAAGCCTTATATCGTAAATACCGTAGTCAGACCTTTGGCGAAATGGTTGGTCAAAAAGTGATTTCAACCACGCTCAGACAGGCGGTAGAGTCAGGGAAAATCAGTCATGCCTATCTCTTTTCTGGGCCACGTGGTACCGGTAAAACCAGTGCGGCGAAAATCTTTGCCAAGGCTATGAACTGTCCTAATCAAGTTGATGGTGAGCCTTGTAATCACTGCGATATTTGTCGCGATATTACTAACGGAAGTCTCGAAGACGTGATTGAAATTGATGCCGCATCAAACAATGGTGTAGATGAGATTCGTGAAATCCGTGATAAATCAACCTATGCTCCAAGTCGTGCGACTTACAAGGTCTATATTATCGACGAGGTTCACATGCTTTCGACAGGTGCCTTCAATGCTCTTTTGAAAACCTTGGAAGAACCAACCGAAAATGTTGTCTTTATTCTAGCGACCACTGAATTACATAAGATTCCTGCAACCATCCTCTCTCGCGTTCAACGTTTTGAGTTTAAATCGATCAAGCAGGGAGCTATTAAAGAGCATTTGGCTTCAATCCTGGAAAAAGAAGGATTAACCTTTGATGATGAGGCTTTGACCATTATTGCTCGTCGTGCGGAAGGTGGTATGCGTGATGCTTTGTCAATCTTAGACCAAGCACTGAGTCTGTCTCCTGACAATCATGTCAGCCAAGCCGTAGCTGAAGAAATCACTGGTTCTATTGGTTTAACAGCCTTAGACAGTTTTGTCGCTAACGTTCGCAATCAAGAGACTACGCAAGCTTTATCAAATCTTGAAACTCTTTTTGATAATGGTAAGTCTATGAGCCGTTTTGCGACGGATCTCTTGGAGTATTTTCGTGATCTTTTGATTGTCAAAGCGGGCGGAGAGAACAGTCACCATAGTCCCCTTTTTGAAGAGAATCTTTCTCTGGAGCAAGACCGACTTTTCCAACTGATTGACTTGGTTACAAGTGCCTTGCCAGAAATTAAAACTGGAACACATCCTAAAATCTATGCGGAAATGCTGACTATAAAATTGTCAGAAACCCATACTCAGGTTTCACAAGAAATTCCAGGGAATTTAAAAGAAGAGTTAGATAGTCTTCGTCGCGAGGTAGAAAGTCTACGTAAAGCTCTTAAAGAGGGCAAAGTCCAAGGAGAAGTAGCACCAAGTCGAAAAGCCAAACCTGCTTATCAGTACAAGGTGGATCGTGAAAAGATTCTCACGATTATGCGTGAAACCATGGAAAATCCTCAGAAATCACGCCAGTGTCTGGATGCCCTAAAGGCAACTTGGCCTGAAATCTTGGATTCTATCAGCCCACAAAATAGGGCACTTTTGAATGGTTCCGAGCCTGTATTAGCCAATCAAGAAAATGCTATCCTGGCATTTAATGCTGCCTTTAATGCTGAGCAGGTTATGAAACGCAGTGATCTTAATGATATGTTTGGTAGTATCATGAGTTCAGCTGCCGGTTTCTCACCTAATATTATGGCTGTTCCAAAAGCAGAATTTGAAAAACTCCGCACAGAATTTGCACGCAGTCTCAAATCCAAAGAAGAATTGGAAAAAGAAGATCGTGAAGAGTATATCCCTCAAGAACTCGAGTTTCTCTCTGATGTAGTAGAAATAGAGGACTAAAAAGGTCCAGTGGACCTTTTTAGGTCCGAGCCTAGAAATAAGAAAGCGAGGAGGTCCAGTGGACCTTTTTAGGTCCGAGCCAAGAAACCCAAAAGCGAGGATGTCCATTGGACCTTTTTAGGTCCGAGCCAAGAAATGCAAAAGCGAGGTGCTCCAAGGGATTTGTTTGATTTCTGAAGCTGATAATTGGCAGGTCCATCTGTGTAAAAATGAAAAGAGCCTAGACTGCTTGTCCTAGGCTCTATCTATTGATATAATAATCTTATGATTCAACAAATTTTGTTTATTACGCTTGAAACTATTTTTGAAACGGTTTGTTTTAATTACAGTTTACAGCACGGCTATTACTTTTTTACAGCCTTTTTTGGTTATTTACTGTTTCGTCGTCTTTGGACAACCTATGTTGTTTCACGCATTGCGCGTGCAGCCGACAAGTCTACCAAGAAGTAAGACTTACTTCGCCAGCGGTCAACCATTTTTCCTGGCCATCATCAGTAAGAACGAGAAGTTGGCCCTTATCGCCAATTTCCTTGGCAATACCAGTATAAGTCCTTCCAGCTTGTTCAAAGGTCACTTGTTTGTCTAAAACGAGGGACTTTTCTTTATAAACTTTGACCAAATCGCTAGTCGGAATGGTTAAAAAGAGTTTCCAAATTTCTGAAATGAGCTGGTTTCGAGTGATGCTTGGTTTTCCAGAAGTAAAAAGACTAGTAGCTTTATTAGCTAACTCTTCAGGGAAATCAGTGATTGAGAAGTTAAGCCCAATCCCGATAATGACATCTGTGATGCGACCAGATTCGATAGAACTAATGGCTTCTGTAAGGATACCAGCCATTTTTTTGTTGTTGAGGTAGATGTCATTAACCCATTTAATTTCTGTATTGATTCCGGTTAGACGTTGGATAGCTTTGACAATAGCAGCTGCCGCCATCATCGTATAAGGTGGTAACTCTTCAAAATGACAGTTGGGCTTTAAGTGGATACTCATGTAGATACCACCTTGTGGACTGGCAAAGAAGTGACGTTCAAATCGTCCTTTGGCTGCCTTTTGACTTGATGCCAGGTAAAGTGCAGGCGTCGGATTATTCTTTTCCATGCCATGTTTAGCATCTAGTTGGGTAGAGTTAGAATCTGGATTAAAGTAGACTGAAATGTTGAGTTGCTTAGAGATGTCTTGAGGAAGAAGAATATCTCCCTTTTCTAAATAGTAGCCTTTCTTGCGGACACTTGTAATGTCAATTCCTTGTTCTTGAAGTGTTTGAATTGCCTTCCAAATGGCTGTCCGTGAGACACCAAGGCTTTTAGCCAAGCTCTCTCCCGTTACAAAGTCAGGACTCTTCGATAAGATGTCATAAACGTGTTCATAAGTTTTCATATCCTAAGTATAATACAAAAGATGGTAAAATGCTCACTATAAATTATTGATAAGGCTTGATAATAAATAACTATATGACTAGACTGAAAAAACATGATATAATGGACAGTAGTTATTAAGTCCCGATAAGGCAACAGTCATCCTAGAGTTGGCTGTTGGTTCTTTGTAACTTTTTAACGGCGTTTAGCTCTACCAGGAGCATAGCGTTTTACCTATTAGGAGACGGTTAAATCCGTGCTATCTAATACTATTTTTCATATTAAAAGGGGGACATTTTATATGTCAGAACGTAAACTTTTCACGTCTGAATCAGTATCTGAGGGGCATCCAGATAAAATTGCAGACCAAATTTCAGATGCCATTCTTGATGCGATTTTAGCAGAAGATCCAGATGCACACGTTGCAGCAGAAACAGCTGTCTACACTGGTTCTGTCCACGTTTTCGGTGAAGTTTCTACAACAGCTTATGTGGACATTAACCGTGTGGTTCGTGATACTATCGCTGAAATTGGTTATAACAATGCAGAATACGGCTTTGCAGCAGAATCTGTTGGGGTTCACCCATCATTGATCGAACAATCTCCAGATATTGCTCAAGGTGTCAATGAATCACTTGAAGTTCGTGGAACTGGTGACCAAGACCCACTTGATCTTATCGGAGCTGGTGACCAAGGTTTGATGTTTGGTTTTGCTATTGATGAAACTCCAGAGTTTATGCCACTTCCAGTTAGCCTTTCACATAAATTGGTTAAAAAATTGGCAGATTTGCGTAAATCTGGTGAGATTTCATACCTTCGTCCGGATGCTAAATCTCAGGTTACTGTTGAGTATGATGAGAATGACCAACCAGTACGTGTTGATACAGTCGTTATCTCAACGCAACACGATCCTGAAGCAACTAACGATCAAATTCGTCAAGACGTCATTGAAAAAGTCATTAAAGCAGTTATTCCAGCCGAATACTTGGATGACGAGACAAAATTCTTTATCAACCCAACAGGTCGTTTTGTTATTGGAGGACCTCAAGGGGACTCTGGTTTGACTGGTCGTAAGATTATTGTTGATACTTATGGTGGTTACTCAAGACACGGTGGTGGTGCCTTCTCAGGTAAGGATGCTACTAAGGTTGACCGTTCAGCTTCATATGCCGCTCGCTATATTGCTAAAAACATCGTAGCTGCTGGTCTTGCTAAGAAAGCAGAAGTACAATTGGCTTATGCTATTGGTGTTGCTAATCCTGTGTCTGTCCGTGTTGATACCTTCGGAACGGCGACAGTTGCTGAAAGCAAACTTGAAGCTGCTGTCCGTGATCTCTTTGACTTGCGTCCTGCAGGTATCATTCAAATGCTTGATCTTAAACGTCCTATCTACCGTCAAACAGCAGCCTATGGTCACATGGGACGTACTGACATCGATCTTCCATGGGAAAAATTGGATAAGGTAGATGCCCTCAAAGCAGCTGTAGGAGATTAAAAATATTTAATATAACTTTCAATTTAATAATATCAAAACAACAGAATTTAATTTTTTTGAATTCTGTTTTTTATTTTGAAAATGAATAATATGAATTTTCTGACTTCAGACACATGTAAACCCAAAGGATTGAGTAATTAAAGGGTAAAAACGACTAGCTAAAAATAAATTCTTTAGGTGAAAAACTTTGAAAGGAGTTGAAAAATAAGAAAAAATTGCTATAATAAGAGTGACGATGTAAATATGAAACTAGAGTCATTTTAGATTGATAGAGTAAGAAGAAATACCTTTAAATAAGGTCTAACAGGTGTTAGATAATCTAAAGTGATCTGGTTAGTTTGTGATTTCTTGGGGAAGCTAATCAACATAACAAGATATTTAATTAGTCAATTTAATCTATTCTTTAATAATATTAATTTTACTTAATGTTTATTTAGGATAATCTTGTTCTTTCTTATATTTTTTGAAATCTTTAAGAATCTTCAAAAGAGATTCTGATGAGAGTTAGGTTATCACTCATTGGGGAGGAAGACATAGCTTTCAAAGAGCTTTCTTAAGAAAGGCATTACATTGTGGTCTTGAGAGTATTGGGAAATACTTGAGACTAATGATTAGAATGGGTAGAGAGTGTAGTTAAGGGGACACTCTTAAAAGTGGGGAGAAGTTTATGAATATTTTGATACTTGGTAATACTGCTGGATTAACAAACGATTTCATTTTGAAAACGTTTCCTAATCAAGCGGTTTTTATTTTTGGTCATACAGGTGTAAAGAACTCTCGTAAGAATAAAATCACCGTTTATACCAAGCATTATGAGAACAACCAATTAGAAGACGTTTTTGATTTTCATGATTATGATCAAATCATCTATCTTTCGGAATATCTTAATTACGGACATGAAAGTTCAGGGGAGATTGAAAATCTCATCAGATTGTTAGAGTGTCTTAAAGATAGAAAAAACAAACGATTACTTTATATCACTGGTCCTATCCTTGAGGATGGGAAAAGAAGTTTACAGACGACAACAAAGGATACCTTATTATCCTGGACTCGAGAATTTGGGGTCAACCTTAAAGTTCTACATAGTCCCTTTCTTTATTCAGTTATTAATAAAGAAGATTATCTTTATAAACTGTTTGTGCGTTTAGATGACCATGAACAGGTGGAGTTAAAGGAGTCATCACAAAGTCAGGCGACTTTTATCAGTCTATCTGACTTGGGAGATTTGCTTCACAAATTATGTGAGCGATGGAATGACACCTACGAAAGTATTATTATTCCGGATCCTTTCCAACTGACTTTTGGGGAGCTCTTGCAAGCTTTGGATAAATATTTCCCTAATAAGCAGGTTCATTTCCTAGAGGAAAGAAGAATTAGGAAATATGATAATGATCCTGAAAAGCATCATGATTTGCGTGATAGGTTTGCTTGGTTTATGCGTTATGCCTTGGTGCGTGACTTGCCAGATATTTACGAAGACTATCAAAAACAGCGAAAAGGGTCTCTACGTGTTTCTAAGTTCCGCAATATCATAGATAATATCGTTAAGCAAAAGAGAAATAAGAAACTTGCTGCTGTTGTTGCGACCTTCTTAGTCTTTGAAGCTTTTCGATATATGACTCAAGGTCAGTTACAGTTCCAATTGATTGACCTACGTTTGCTTTTTGTTGTCTTGATTAGTACAGTTTTGGGCATGGGGTATGGCTTGTTCTCGGCAGTTCTTGCAATTATTGGTTTGACCATCAGTCAAATTATGTCTGGAACTAGCTGGCAACTGCTTCTATATAATACTGACCGTTGGGTTGCCTTTATTGCCTATATCTTTATCGCTGTGGTTTGTGGTTTTGTGGAAATGAAGAAGAAAGATGACAAGCTACAACTAGATAAACAGTTGGAAACAGTCAAGGAAGACTATCTTATCCTTAATCAATCCTACGATACATTACTCCATGAAAACAAAGACCTGAAAAATGCCTTGTTGGCAAGTCAAGATGGTCTTGGAAAAGCATATTCTTACTTTGTGACTTTAGATCATACTAGTGTTGAGAAGGTTCTTAGACAGACGCTTGATTTGGTTTCAGAAATTTTGAATGCTCCTGTTTCACTTTATGGAGGTGGTCCTTTCCAATACGAGCTTCTTTTGGGAGATAACGATAAGAAGCAAGTATCTTTGACAGATTTTAAAGAAATTGGAGGTGCCTTTGGTCATGGACGTGTCTGGGCTAATAAATCATTGCTTGAGAATCGTCCAGCGTATGCCATGGAAGTTAAGACCAAGGCAGAGGGTACTTTTATCATTTGGGTAGAGGCTGTTCCTTTTGAAGCTATGTCTACTAAAGTGTTAAACGAGCTTGAGGTTCTTTCAAAAATGAGTCGTTCTTTCATTGAAAAGGCAGAACTTCTTGAACAAGCTAGTCTTCAAGGGAGGGTTGCACAATGATTCCAGTCCTTATTACTAGTATCTTAACGGTTTGTTACTTCTTATCTATAGCACTTGTCTATAAGGCTATTGTCAGTGGCAAATCAGACTTAACAATTTTTTACTTGATTTTCCCGATTGCTTTACCTTTCTTTGGGGCAGGTCTAATTCATATGATTTCTAAACCAAATCCTGGTAGACATCGCCGTGGTCAAGAAGCAGTTGGTGGTAAAGTTAAAGATTTGACCATTGATTTTGGAAATATCGATGATTTTCAACGTCCGAAGGAATTGGTTGAAGAAGACATCGTACCTCTTGAAGAATCTCTCTATTTGAATAAGGCTAAGGAAGCTCGTCAACAATTGATGGGATTGGCTAATGATGATCCGTCTCATTTTATGGATTTGCTCTACTTGGCTCGTTTAAATGAGGATAGTGAAATCGTCCACTATGCGACAACCTTTATTTCTGAAATTTCAAGTCAATACGATGAGAAGTTGAGTGCCTTTGAGAAACGTTTTGAAAAGGGTGAAGAAGACCTTGACCTCTTAACCGAGTATTGTGACTTTATGGAAGACTACCTATCTAAGGAACTTCTAAGCAAACAAATGGAAGGTTTGCTTCGTAAGGAGTACGAGGAGCGTCTCTTGCAGAAACTTAGTCATGGAACGACTGCTACGGACTTAGTGAGAGTTATCCATAATGAACTAGCTCTTGGTTTTTATGACTTGGCCCAAAAGCATTTGACACAGCTTTCAATTAAATCACATGCGGATGATGTGTATTATTTGTATTTGGAATATTACTATCAAACCGGTCAGTTTGCTGAATTTAAGAACATGATTCGTGAGATGCAAGGCAAAAAGGTTGTTCTTTCTAAGGATAAGCAAGATCTCTTGAACTTCTGGCAAGGAAAAGAGGTGATGGCATGAAACTAGGTAAAAAAAATGTTATTCGCAAAGAAACTTTGCTAGGTGTTGGTCTTATTTTGTGTCTGGCCATTGGACTCTTTGTTCAAAAGAAAGGGGAATGGTACCCGACTCAAGGTAAGGAAGCCTATCTAACAGGAAAAGTACCATCTACGGCTTCAGTCGTCAAAAATTTAGATAAAGATACGCTAGTTCTTTATGATAGTGAAAATGAAACGAGTCAGAGGGCTTGGAAACAGTTCGAGCAAATTCTAAAAGATATGCGTATGGGAGCTAAGTTAGTCGATGTGGCTAAACACGAGTCCTATTCACTTTCAGACTATAAAAAAGTAGTCCTTCTTGTCACTGACCTTTCTCGAATGGAGGACCAGGTGCAGCCACTCATGGATTGGACTGAAAAAGGTGGTCAAACACTTTTTGCAGTAACCATGGGGAAAGAAAGTAATCTGGATGCCATTGATCATAATCTCGGCGTGAGTTATTCCAATTTTGAGATGGATGAGGTCAAGGAAATCTACGTGGATCCTGATTTCATGATTGGTGGGGGACGCAATTATAAAATTGAAGAACCTTTTGAGTCAGCCAGAAAAGTCTCTCTTGAAAGTGATGTTAAGGTGCATGCTAAAACAACAGATGATTCTCATACACCGTTGATTTGGGAAAAATCATACGGCAAAGGGAAGTTTGTCGTTGATAACCTTGGAATCTATGAGCGTAATATCCGTGGTATTTATGCCGCTTCTTATAGCCTTTTGACTGAAGCGACAGTTTATCCGGTAATCAATGGCTCTACCTATTATATAGATGATTTCCCATCACCTGTTCCAGCTGGAGACGGTCGTTTCGTTAAACGTGATTACGACATGTCTGTGTCTGAATTTTATACCAATGTTTGGTGGCCAGACCTTCTTAAATTGCACGAAAAGTATGGTATCGTTCATACAGGTGTGGTCATTGAAAACTATGAGGCCCAGACAGATGGTAAAATTGTTCAACAAAATGATTTAGATCGTTTCAAATATTTTGGAAATTCGCTTTTGGCTAATGGTGGTGAGCTTGGTTATCATGGTTATAATCACCAACCTTTGAGTCCTTCATCTGTTAATTATGGTGAAAAGTATGCGAGCTACAAGACTTGGAAGGATAAGGCTGCTATGAAGGCTGGTCTGTCTGAGTTGATTCGTTTTGTCAACCAACTCTTTCCTAAAGCACAAAAATCAGTCTACGTTCCACCATCAAATATTCTTTCGAAAGAAGGACGAGAGATAATTGTTAATGATTTCCCAGAAATCAAGGCTATCTCAAGTAACTATTTCCCAGGGGATTTCACTTATTCGCAAGAGTTTGAAGTGTCGCCTGATGGAATGATTGAAGAGCCACGTACTGTTTCTGGTGCGGTTTGGGATGATTTCTCACAGATGACGGTCTTTTCTGAAATGAATATGCACTATGTTAATAACCACTTCCTTCACCCTGATGATGTTCTTGATGTCGATCGTGGTGCAGAATTGGGTTGGGCAAAGATGTATAAGGCTTTGGACAAGGAAGTTAGTTGGGTCCACAATATGTCACCTTCGCTTAGAAATCTAACAGGTTCAGAATTAGCAGGTGCTGTTCAGCGTTACGGTATTTTGAAAGTTTCTCAAAAATATACCAAAGACGCCCTAAAAATTGATCTTGAGAATTTTCATGATCATGCTTACCTTATGGTTCGTTTAAATCAAAACGAGGTTAAGAAGGTAAAAAATGGTAAGGTTACGCATTTAACGGGTGACCTTTACCTATTGGAGGCTACGAATAAGTCAGTCACCATTACATTAAAATAAGGCAAAATAGGGGAAAATGCCGATGAAGATATGTTTAATTCTTGAAGGGTCCTATCCGTATGTTCACGGTGGTGTCTCTACTTGGATGCATCAATATATTACAGAAATGAAAGAGCATGAATTTGTTCTTTGGGTTGTGGGGGCAACGCATGAACAAAAGGGGGAGTTTGTTTATGAACTTCCTGAAAATGTCGTAGAAGTACACGAAGTCTTTTTGGACTATGTTGTGCCAGATAAAGAAGAAAACATAGAGCCATATCAGTTTACAGATGAGGAAAAACAAGCGCTTAAGGATATGGTTTTTTGCCAACAACCTGATTGGAAAGTCTTGTTTAAACTGTTACAAGATGGTAAGGTCGTTCCTAACGATCTCTTGAGTAGTGAGGCCTTTTTTCAGGTCTTAAAGGATCTTTGTAGCGAGCGCTACACACAGCTATCTTTTTCAGATGTTTTTCACACTATCCGTTCTATGCTGTTTCCACTTTTAAATATTTTATCCTGTCCACCTCCTGAAGCAGATGTTTACCACTCAATCTCTACAGGTTATGGTGGTATTCTTGCAACTTTGGGAAGTTTGACCTATGACAAACCTCTCTTCTTAACTGAACACGGGATTTATACACGTGAACGTGAGGAAGAATTGCTTCGTGCCAAGTGGGTTTTACCTACAATGCGCCAACAGTGGGTAAGATTCTTCTATATGTTGTCTGATGCGATTTATCAAAATGCTCAAAAAATTACCAGCCTCTTTACTAAGGCCAAGGAAATTCAGATCGAGATGGGTTGTGATCCAGAGAAATGTCAGGTTATTTCAAACGGGATTGACTATGATGCTTTTTCTCAAATTCCTTTGAAAGAACCAGATGGTTGGATTGATATCGGAGCCGTGGTTCGTTTGGCTCCAATTAAGGACATCAAAACCATGTTGTATTCTTTCTACGAACTAGCTCAGCAAGTACCAAACGTTCGTTTGCATATCATGGGTGGTATAGATGACCAAGAATATGCGGATGAGTGTTTTAGCTTGGCCGATAAGATGGACTTGGGAGATCGTCTCCTATTCACTGGTCGGGTTAATATTCGAGAATATATGAAGAAAATTGATTTTACGCTTTTGACCAGCCTTTCTGAAGGTTTGCCACTTTCTGTTTTGGAATCAATGGCGGCTAGCCGTCCGTGCGTGACGACAGATGTCGGATGTTGTCGAGAATTGCTAGAAGGTCGTGAGGATGACAATCTAGGGATTGCAGGATTTTGTGCGCCACCTACTTGTACAGGACCTCTTGCAGAAGCTATGAAGAAGATGGCGATTAATGATGCTAGACGTCTTGAAATGGGTGAAATTGCGCGTAAGCGTGTTGAGGCGATATATCAATATCCGCAAATGATCGGTCAGTACCGACGCTTATATGAGGAGGTGGCTGTTTAATGGCCGGTATTGGATTTGAATTACGTAAAATTTACAACGAGGATAGCCTTTTTTCAAAACAAAAGGCCTACGCTTATGCTGGAATTGTTTATACCGGTCCCATGCTTTTGGGGATTTTGCTTACAGTTGGTGTTGTTGTTCTGACAATGGTCGCGGGAATCAGTGAAAATGAGCGTGATTATATTCTTTCGAACTTAACCTACGCTATCATCTTTTCACTCGTGATTACCAGTCTCTTTTCTCTGGTGGTAACCCGCTTTGTTGCGGACATGCTCTACGAGAAGAAATTTGAGACTATTATCCCTTCATTTTATGCGTCGAGTGCCTTGATGCTTATAATTGGGACACCACTGTATGCGCTCTATCTAGCCTTGGCTAGCCGAAGCTTAGCAGAAGTAGCTATGGGTGTTTTGCTCTTTGGTGAGCTTTGTCTTGTTTGGAATGTGATTACCTATTTGACAGCGATTAAATCCTATAAAGAAATTATCAAAGGTTTCTTTTTAGCGATTGGTGTGACGATTGTCTCTGGGTTACTTAGTATTTTCCTACATCAAAAGTATGGTATATTCCTAAGTGTTTGTTTGGGATATGGTGGAATGATGTTTTGGATGGTTCGTCTGATCCATGATTATTTCCCATCTAATCTTAAAATGTCCTTTGAGTTTTTGAAATGGTTTGATCAATTTTCTGATCTTGCCAAGACTGGACTTTACATGTTGGTGGCCCTCTTTGCTCATATTGTTATTAACTGGTTTGGGCCAATTAGTAAGAGTTTTGATGGCTTCTTCCGTACAGCTCCAGTCTACGATGTGCCAGCCATGTTAGCCTACTTAACGACTTTAGTATCAACACTTAATTTCGTTATGTCTGTCGAGGTTTCCTTCTATCCGCATTTCCGACGTTATTTTAAGCTCTACAATGAAGAGGGAAGTCTTTCGGATATTCAGGAAGCTGAAACTCAAATGTTGGATGTCATGAGTAATGAGCTCAAATATGTTTTTTGGAAACAATTGCTAGCGACAATTTTCATCATGTTCTTCGGAAGCGTGGTTTTGACTTACTTACCAATTGGTTTTAACAATCAAATGCATGGTTACTTCTTAACGCTATGTCTAGCTTATGGTCTCTATGCTGTAGGTAATGTGAATATCTTGCTCTTGATGTATTTTGCAGATTATAAGGGTGCCAAGAAGCTTGCCAAACACTTTGCCATTCTGACAGTAGTTTTGAGTTTTGGTTCTCAGTTCTTGGACCCAGCCTTCCTAGGCTATGCCTTCCTGATTTCTTCTTTAGTTCTTTTCATCGAAAGTGGTCAGGAAATCGATAAATACACAAGTGATCTTCAGTATCATTTCTTAGGAAGCCAAACCATGGTATCTAAGAAAGACGTGGGCTATTTTGAAAAATGGACTGAGCGTTTAGAAAACATACAAAAGAGGTGGGGGAAATGAATAGGAAAAAGAGTTTAGCAGCGGTTTTGTTGCTCTGTACGGTATTTGGTTTTACAGCATGTGGAACCAAGGAACAGACAAAAAACGGTGTGACAACTAAAAAAGTAGATAAACAAGCGGCCACTGATATCTCTAATGTACACTTAAGAGACAAAAAGAGTCTCTATGATAAAGATCATACCAAGGTAACGACCATGTACCTGACTGTACGTCGAGGAGACGCTACAGAAAATCAAAATCACTCATGGTCTGAGGTCAACCAATATTCTGTTGAAGATTATCAGAAAATGCATGTTAAACGATACCAAGTAGCAGGTCTTCTTCAAGTTGGTAACGAGGATGGACCTGTGTCTGGTGAGTTGGGTTATGACCAGGACGTGCCAAACGCCAGTGTTCAGATTCGTGGGGAAAGTTCAAGTAAGAACGCCCAAAAGAACTACAAAATCAAGATTAAAAAGAACAAGGGCGAGTGGAACGGCCAACGTACCATTAACCTTAACAAACACCAGACTGAAGCCCTTCGCTTTAGAAATAAGTTGTCCTATGATCTAATGGAAGAGATTCCACAACTCATGGGTGCTAGAACGAGTTTTGTTCACCTCTACGTTAAAGATGAAACCTCTGACAATCCTTCAGGTAAGTTTGAAGACTATGGTCTCTACACGCAAGTCGAACAGATTAACAAAAACTATCTGAAAGATCATGGTCTGGATGAAAATGCCAACCTTTATAAACCAAACTTCTTCGAATTCTTCCGCTATGAAGATACGATTGTTAAAGAAGATGATCCTAAATTCGATAAGGATAAATTCGAGAAACTTTTGGAAATCAAAGGTAGCCATGATCACACCAAACTTATTGATTTTCTAACCAAGCTCAATGATCCATCGGTGAAGATTGAAACCATCATGGACAAGTATGTAGATCCTGAGAATATCCAATATTGGATGGCCTTCCAGATGTTGCTTGGTAATGATGATACACAGAGTCGTAACATGTATCTCTATAGCCCACAAAACTCAACCAAATGGTACATCATTCCTTGGGATAACGATAGTATTTTGATGAAGAATGAACGTCGTTTGGTAAGTAAGGACAGTGACCAAGCTAATAGCTGGGAAGTCGGTGTCAGCAACTATTGGGGGAACCAACTTTTCCAACGCTTGCTTAAATCAAAAGAGTTCCGCAAGGGACTAGATGAGAAGATGGATGAGCTACGTAAGACGATTACTGGTGATAAGATTACTTCTATGAGTAACGAATACGCAGCAGTCATTAGACCTTACCTAGCTAAGATGCCTGACCAAATGCATGCTAAGACAACTCCTGACAATTACGACAAGATTTTGGCAGATTTGCCAAATGAGTTGGAGAACAACTACAAGATTTATAAAACAAGTCTTGAAAAACCACAACCATTCTTTATCAATAAGCCGGAAGTGGCCAATAACAAATTGAAATTAAGTTGGGGTGCCTCTTACGATTTCAATAACAGCAAGTTGACTTACACTGTAGAATTAGCTAAAGACTATGAATTTAAAGACAAGGTCTTTGAAAAATCTGGTCTTAAAACTCTTAGTGCCGAAACAGATACCTTGCCTAAGGGACAATACTTCGTACGTGTGACTGCAACTAATGAGGCTGGACAATCACAACGTGCTTTTGACTACTATGTCAATAGTGATAACTCTAAACAATTTGGTATCATGAGCTTCTTTGTCCTCGAAGATGGAAAAATTGGGGTAGATGGTTATGAAGACTAAAGAGAAGCCCTTTCGCCATGAGTTGAAATACGTCATTGGTGAACCAGAAAAGGCCCTGTTGACTGAACGTTTCAAACATTTGATTCAGTTGGATAAGCATGCGACAAATGGTGGTTATACCATTCGAAGTCTTTACTTTGACGACTATTGGAATAGTGCCTATGCTGAAAAAGATGCAGGTATTCTGGTTCGTAAAAAATATCGGATTCGTATCTACAATTTCGGGACCAATAGTATCAAGCTAGAACGTAAGAAAAAGGTTGATACCTACATTCTGAAAGAGGATGCACCACTAACTGTCGAAGAATTTTATAAAATCATTGATGGGGATTATGACTTTCTCTTGAAAAGTCCCTATCCTCTCTGTCAGGAATTTTACTATGAATGTGTTAGTAACATGATGCGTCCACGGACCATCGTTGATTATGAACGAGAGCCGTGGGTTTATGACTTTGGAACAGTTCGCTTAACCTTTGACCAAAATGTCAGAGTAGCGGTTGGAAGTTTTGATATTTTTGATCCGGACTTACCAACAATTCCAGTCATTGATCCGGAAAAGATGGTTTTCGAAGTTAAATATACAGAGTATCTGCCAAAGATTGTCCAAAGTGTCTTGCCAGGGAAAGCAGACATGATGGCTGTCTCTAAGTACGTATTGGCTTATGAAAAATCTCAGTATCTAAATGGTTTTGAATACTGGGAAGATGGGAATATATAAATAGGAAAAGTGCTAAGTTTGGAAGAACTTAGTATAAGAAGGGGAATTTATGAGTGTTCAAGACTTTATAAAAAAATCTATTTTGCAGTCTGATAACTATGCGACGCAGTCACCGTTTCGTATTGTTATCGTCTTGCTACTTGCCTTGTTGATTGGAGCCTTTATCTATAAGGTTTACCAGCATTTCTTTACAGGCGTTATTTATTCACGCAGTTTTGCCATGACTTTGGTCGGTATGACCTTGCTTACGTCAATGGTAACACTGGCAATCAGTTCAAACATCGTTATCTCACTTGGTATGGTCGGTGCCCTCTCTATCGTCCGTTACCGTACCGCAGTTAAGGACCCTATGGATTTGCTCTACCTTTTCTGGGCAATTACCTCAGGGATTACGGTAGGGGCAGGTATGTATGTCCTAGCCGTTGTAACGTCTATCGTTATCCTACTGATGCTTATTGTCTTTAGCCGCTTGCAAGAGACTGGTAAGGTGTATATCGCTGTGGTTCACTTTGATGGTGAGCACACAGGTGACAAAGTTATTCAAGAACTTGGTCGCATCAAGCACTTTATCAAGTCTGAAACTATGCGAAAAGACAGTGTTGAGATGGCTATTGAAGTCTTTGTGAAAAATAACGACCTTACCTTCGTTGAAAACATTAAATCTATCGAAGGTGTCAAAGACCTTACGCTGATCCAATACAACGGCGAATACCATGGCTAGAAGACGTGAGAAGAAAAGTTGGAGTAGTCGAAAGAAGAAACTTTGGCTCGTCATCTGTCTAATCATCATTACGAGTGGTCTTTATGCCATTTTTGTGTATTTGAATACCAGAAACACAGGTACCAAGTTTGAATATACGCTTTCAGACAAGAGTTTTGGGAATCCGCTCATGGGTTATGTCCCTTCAGCTGAAGAAAAAACAGTTTCTGAAGACGTTCACCTTGTCTATGTTGATATTACATGGAAAGAATTGGAACCTAAAAAGGGCCACTATAACTGGGAAACAATTGAAGAAAGTAACCAGTTTAAACGATGGAAGAAAGAAGGCAAGCAGGTCGTCTTACGTTTCTTGCTAGATTACCCTGGCAAATCAAGTCATAAGGATATCCCTAACTGGTTGGGAAATGAAATTTCTGACCTTGGAGATGCTTATAGCACATCCTACGGTAAGGGATTTTCACCAAATTACCAAAATAAACTGCTTAGAAAATACTATAAAGATGCTGTTACTGCTATGGGACAGCGTTGGGGCAATGATGATTTTATCGCCTACATCGAGCTTGGTGGCCTAGGCCACTGGGGTGAGTGGCATGTTCACTCAGATGCGGGCATTCGCCAATTGCCACGAAAAGAAGTTCGTAAGGACTACATTGCTCCGTTTCAACCAGCCTTTCCTAAAGCAAAGATTCTTATGAGAAGACCTTTTGATACAGGTTTGGAAGGTGATTTTGGAATCTACAATGATGTCTTTGGAGACAAATCAGCTACTAAAACCTGGTTAAAATGGATCCAAAATGGTGGCGCATACGATCAAACCCAAGAGCAAGCTGCCTTGAAAGCCATGCCTAAGGCCTGGGAGAAAGCACCAATCGGTGGTGAATTAACAAGTTCGCAGTCTATGTCTACTTTGCTTGGTAATAACTTAGATGAGCTTACAGATGAAGCCAAAGCAGCTCATTTGACCTTCTTGGGTCCAAAGGTTGCTGAAGATATTGGTGACGGGCAAGCTGCTTATAAGGAGCTCTTGAAGAACATGGGCTACCGTCTCTGGGTATCAGGTTTGACAATTTCCAAAGGAGAGAGCAAGGTTGAAATTACCCTTAATTTGGAAAATTCTGGGGTTGCCCCTTTATATGGGGATTGGCCTGTGGTATTATACTTGTGTAATGCTAATGGTAAGGTTCTTCAAGCCCAACAACTTGATTGTCGTTTGTCAGAATTGCTTCCAGATCAAACAACTGAACTTAAGGCAAGTTTCGCCTATTCCAAAGATCAGAATTATCAGGTGAAACTAGGAATTCTATCTCCAATGACACAAGAGCCTTCGGTCCATTTTGCCATGAAAGGTTTTGAAGGAGAAGTCATGCCTAAATTAGCAACGATTCAAAAGGATCAAAAAGGCACTGACAAGTAAGAAAGGAAAAATAAATGTCTATTTTAATTACAGGAGGAGCTGGCTATATCGGTAGCCACACAACCGTTGAACTCCTTAATGCAGGTTTCGATGTAGTCTTAGTTGACGACTTTTCAAATAGTTCGCCAGCAGTTCTTGAACGTTTGGAAAAGATTACTGGTAAAAAATTTCCATTTTATCAAGGTTCCATTTTAGATACTGATTTTTTGGATAAGGTTTTTACAAATGAAGATATTGAGTTAGTTATTCACTTCGCAGCCTTCAAGGCAGTGGGAGAATCTGTCCAAAAACCTTTGAAATATTATAAAAACAATATCAGTGGTACCATTACTCTTCTTGAAAAAATGAAAGAATATGATGTTAAAAACATCGTCTTCAGTTCAAGTGCAACAGTTTACGGTACTAATAATCCTTCTCCAATGACGGAAGATATGCCAACATCAGCTATCAACCCATACGGTTATACTAAGTTGATGATGGAACAAATTCTTACAGACGTAGCTGCTTCAGATCCGTCATGGTCAGTCACAAATCTTCGTTATTTCAATCCTATCGGTGCTCATGAAAGTGGTTTGATTGGAGAATTGCCAAACGGTATTCCAAACAACCTTATGCCATATATTACACAAGTAGCTATCGGTAAACTTCCTGAGCTTAACGTCTTTGGGGATGACTATCCAACTCCAGATGGTACAGGTGTGCGTGACTACATTCACGTCCTTGACTTGGCCTCAGGTCACTTGGCTGCTGTCAAATATAATTTGAGTCATAAAGGTGCTGAGATTTTCAACTTGGGTACTGGACATGGTTATAGCGTATTGGATCTCGTTAAGACTTTCGAAGCTGAAAACAAGGTTGCTATTCCATACCGTATTCAAGGACGTCGTGCTGGTGATATTGCTACTTGCTATGCCTCTCCTGAAAAGGCCAAAGAAGTTCTTGGCTGGGAAGCTAAGAAGACCTTGAAAGAAATGGTTAGAGATTCTTGGCGTTGGCAAACGACTAACCCTAACGGTTATGAAGACTAAGTTGCATAACTCAATTATAAGTCCTTAGAGAGTGTAAGATAAGCACTAGATTATTTTAAAGTATCCCTAATCTAGTAGCTTCAAAAATAAAGGAAAGAGGAGTGAAAGCAGTCGCTAAATAATTACAGATTTAGAACTGTCTCACCCTCTTTTTATGTTTTAGCTTAGCTTTCTATGGTATAATGAAGTTATGACTATTATTAATCAATTCGTCACTTTGGCGAGTCACCTTGTATTTATAGGATTGAGCTACCATATGCTGATTAGCCTCTTTGATTGGGCAAAAGTCATCAAAAATCCGATTGAAAATACTGGTAAATTGAAACTCTTTTTGCTCTTTATCAGTATTGCCTTAGGCTATCTTATCAGTTCCTTTATTCTGTCGGTTTTAGCTTTTGGACAGAATATGGCTAGCTCGATTTCTTAAATTAGTGATTTTAAAAGACTTTTGATATAATACAAAAAGATGAAAATGACCCTTGAAAGGAATCCTTATGGATAAAATTATTGTGCAGGGTGGCAACACTCGATTAAGTGGTGAGGTTGTCATTGAAGGTGCTAAAAACGCTGTCCTCCCCTTGTTGGCAGCGACTATCTTGGCTTCGGAAGGTCAAACAACCTTAACTAATGTTCCAATCTTGTCAGATGTTTACACGATGAATAATGTTGTTCGTGGTTTAGATATTGCTGTAGACTTTGACGAGGAAAACAATACTGTTGTCGTTGATGCTAGTGGAGAAATTCTCGATCAGGCACCATATGAGTATGTGAGCAAGATGCGTGCGTCTATCGTAGTACTTGGACCAATTCTTGCCCGCAATGGCCATGCGAAGGTTTCAATGCCTGGAGGTTGTACGATTGGTAGCCGTCCGATTGACCTCCACCTCAAAGGTTTAGAAGCAATGGGTGCTAAAATTACCCAAGTTGGTGGTGACATCACTGCGACAGCAGAAAAACTAAAAGGTGCAACTATTTATATGGACTTTCCATCTGTCGGTGCCACTCAAAACCTTATGATGGCAGCCACTTTGGCTGATGGAGTTACAACCATTGAAAATGCTGCGCGTGAACCAGAAATCGTTGACTTGGCCCTTCTTCTTAACGAGATGGGAGCAGATGTCAAAGGTGCTGGAACTGAAACACTCGTGATTAAAGGTGTTAAAGCTCTCCATGGTACTAAACATGCGGTTGTTCAGGACCGTATTGAAGCAGGTACCTTTATGGTAGCAGCAGCCATGACTTCTGGTGATGTCCTTATCAAAGATGCTATTTGGGAACATAACCGTCCTTTGATTTCAAAATTATTGGAAATGGGTGTCTATGTTAAGGAAGAAGACGGCGGTATTCGTGTTAAATCTGATGTTTCACAATTGAAACCAGTAACCGTTAAAACTCTACCTCACCCAGGTTTTCCAACTGACATGCAAGCTCAATTTACAGCACTTATGGCAGTGGTAAACGGGGAATCAACCATGATTGAAACAGTCTTTGAGAATCGCTTCCAACACTTAGAAGAAATGCGTCGTATGGGACTTCATTCAGAAATCCTTCGTGATACGGCTATGATTCACGGTGGTTTGCCACTTCAAGGTGCTCAAGTTATGTCTACTGACCTTCGAGCTTCGGCAGCACTAATTCTTACAGGGATGGTGGCTGAAGGAACAACTACTGTTGGTAAGTTGACACACTTGGATCGTGGTTACTATCAATTCCATGAGAAACTAGCTAAACTAGGAGCAAATATTTCACGTGTAAGTGAGGCTTAGTATGGAAACTGGTAAAGGCTATGTTTTTCGTCAATTATTACTTGTTTTGAGTGTGTGTGTGATTGGCCTTGCTTTTCTAGCAATCGGATTGATGATTGGCTATGCTGTTTTAGGAGAGGGCAAGGATCCTATAAGCATCTTAAAACCAGAAACCTGGCAGGCAATTATTGCTAAATTTACAGGAAAATAAAAGGGAGTGGGAAGTAATCCCGCTCCTTTAGTCATGACATTCATATAAAAGAAAGAGAACAATGGCAAAAAGAAAGACATCTTTAACAAATAAACAGAAACGTCAGCTAGTCTCGTTACTAATAGCGGTCTTGATTGCAGTTTTAGGTTACATTGGGACGAGCAATAAGCTATCGCCTAATAATCCAATCAAGCAGGTAGCTAGTCTAGTCTCGGGAAAATCCAATAACTCCGTCAAATCAAACGGCTCAACAAGTGGGAAGTCTACGCCACAAGAGCAGCTCGCTGAGACGGTGATGACTAGCTCCGTCAAGAGTCAACTAGGAAACGCCATAGAATGGAATGGGGCTGGTGCCTATATTGTTAACGGTAATAAAACCAATCTTAATGCTAAGGTATCAAGCCAACCCTATGCTAATAACCAAGTCAAAACAGTTCAAGGACAAACGGTTCCTACAGTTGCGAATGCCTTATTAAGTAAAGCAACCAGACAATACAAAAATCGTCAAGAAACAGGGAACGGCTCAACCTCTTGGACACCTGCGGGATGGCATCAAGTTCACAATCTTTCAGGAGAGTATAGCCATGCCGTAGATAGAGGTCATTTGTTGGGCTATGCACTTGTAGGTGGTATCAAGGGATTTGATGCCTCGACTTCAAATCCAGAAAATATTGCGGTTCAAACTGCTTGGGCTAACCAAGCTAATAGCGAAAGTTCTACGGGACAAAACTATTATGAAAGCCTGGTACGAAAAGCTCAGGATAAAAACAAACGTGTACGTTATCGCGTTACCCTTATTTATGAAGGGGATAACCTCATTCCATCAGGATCACATCTTGAAGCCAAGTCAGCTGATGGCTCACTTGAGTTCAATGTCTTTGTTCCAAATGTACAAGAAGGGATTACCCTAGATTATTATTCAGGAAAAGTAACGGTGAATTGACGAAACAAACGACTCCAATCGGAGTCGTTTTTAGTATCCAGAAAATAAAAACCCACCCGCAGGTGAGTTTTTGTTTATTCACTAGCTTGCTCCCATTGTTTAGAGAGGTAGCGAGAGTAGCTAGAAATAGCAAAGTTAACCACGAAATAAGCTAAAGTCACAATACCGTATAAGGTAAAGATTTGACTAGGTTCGTAGTAACCACCCATCAAAATTTGACTCTTACCAAACAATTCTTGTAAGGCGATAACAGAGTAAAGGAAAGAAGTATCCTTGATAACTGTTACGAATTGAGAAATGATAGATGGCAACATCTTACGAATAGCTTGTGGGAAGATGATGTAAATAAAGATTTGTCTGTTGTTAAACCCTTGAGACAAGCCAGCTTCCGTTTGGCCATGGTCGATAGAGTTCAGTCCCCCACGAATGATTTCCGCCAAGGCCGCTGAAGTGAAGACCGTGAAAGAGGTAATTCCTGCCGCTGTAGACTTAAGCTGGAAGACCAAGAAGATAATGAAAATCCAAAGCAAGTTAGGAACGTTACGAACGAACTCAACGTAGATAGAAGCCATCCAACGAAGAATAGGATTCTTTCCGTTACGCATAACCGCCAGAATAGTTCCGAACAAGGTAGACAGCACAATGATGAAGAAAGACAAGTAAAGGGTCGTCCACATCCCTTGTGCCAAGAATTTAAGGTTAGTAGCTGATAAAACTTCTGACATAGTGGACCTCCTTAGTAAGCTTTCTTATTCTCTTCTTCTTTACGACGTGCCCAAGTAGCTAGAGGGAAACACATGATAAAGTAGAGGAAGGCAGCCCCAGCGAAGGCCGGCACATAGTTAGTGGTATCATAAGCCCAAGCCTTAGCCGTGAACATGATATCAGCCCCAGAAATAATGGCAACTGTAGAAGTATTCTTAATCAAGTTAACCACTTGGTTGGTCAATGGCGGCAAGATAGTACGGACGGCTTGAGGCAATATGATGATACGCATGGTATCAGCGTAGGTGAATCCTTGAGACAAAGCCGCTTCGGTTTGACCTTTAGGAACTGCCTCGATACCTGTACGAATAATTTCAGAGATATAGGCTCCTGTGTAGACCCCTACACAAAGGATAGCCGTCAATGAAATTGGGATCATGACATGACCATCAGTCAAGATTGAAATCCCATAGAAGACAACCACGAATTGGACAAGCAAGGGTGTGTTCTGGAAGATTTCGACATAAACACGTGAAATGCCACGAAGGATCTTGTTATGAGTCGAACTCATAGCTCCAAAGATGAGCCCAAGAAGAAGGGCAACAATCAAGGCACCAATTGAAATGCCAAGGGTGTAAAAGAAACCTTTGGCAAATTGCCCAAAGTTAGCGAAGAAAGCAGCCCAACGTTCAAGAGCGAAAGGACTAGCCGTTTCAGTTAAAAGATACATAAATTCAGGACTCCTTTCTATTTATCTTCAGCCTTAGCCGGTTTCAAGTGATACTTATCGTAGAGTTTTTGAAGGCTACCATCTTTTTGCCATTTAGCAATCAGATCGTTGGTATAATCAATCAACTCTTGGTTAGACTTGCTTGAGGCGATACCGTATTCTTGTGTTTTGAAACCTTCTTTTAAGGTTTTAGTTTTCTTACTTTCATATCCAGAGAGGATAGATTTATCAACTGAGAAAGCATCTACACGGTGAGCGTAAAGAGAAACAGCCAATTCTGGGAAAGATCCGAGTTGAACATAGTTGAACTTAAGGTTATTAGCTGAAGCGTACTCTTGTAACGCAGCCTTAGTTGACGCCCCTTGAGACACTCCAATAGTCTTACCATTCAAGTCTGAGATTTTGTTAATACCTGAATCCTTAAGAACCAAGAAACCGATTTGGTCATAGTAGTAAGGAGTTGAGATAGCGTAAGAAGCCTTACGTTCGTCATTAATAGTGTAGGTACCGATGAGTAAGTCGATAGTACCGTTATCCATAAGTGGTTCACGGGTTTGCGTCGTTACTGGGATATAATTCACTTTAACTTTTAACTCATCAGCAATTTTCTTAGCAATATCAACTTCCATACCTTCATAGGAATTAGTCTTAGCAGAATAGTAACCAAAGTTAGGAACGTCTTGCTTCACACCGACATTGAGTGTCCCTCGCTTAACAATCTTTTGGACTGCTTTACTATCAAGAAGCTTACTAGTGTCTTCCGCCTTAGTCTTGTGACTCGTGATAAGAAAAATAGTGAGAATTGCCAAGCTTGCAACAGTTAGGTAACGTAAGATTTTTTTGAAAATCATAGGCAACCTCCTTAGGCATCCACTTGGACATTATCAGAGTTGTGATCGATAATCTTAGAAAGGAATTGAACCGCACGAGGTTCAGTTGGATTGTCAAAGAAACCATCCACATCCGTAGTGTCTACAAGAACCTGACCTTCAGCCATGAAAATGATACGGTCAGCCACACTGCGGGCAAATCCCATTTCGTGGGTTACGACAACCATGTTCATGCCACCTTTGGCAAGCTTTTGCATAACTGCAAGCACGTCACCAATAGTCTCTGGGTCAAGAGCTGACGTTGGTTCGTCAAAGAGCAAGAGCTCAGGATTCATAGCAAGACCACGGGCGATAGCGATCCGTTGTTTTTGCCCACCAGAAAGCATACCAGGGTATGAATCCTTCTTGTCCCACATGTTAACGTAGCGAAGGAATTTTTCAGCAGTCTTTTCGGCGTCTGCCTTACTGATTCCAAGAACCTTGATAGGTGCCAAGGTTACATTTTCAAGAACAGTTTTGTGCGGGTAGAGGTTAAAGTGTTGGAATACCATCCCCGCTTCCTTACGCAATTCTACCAACTCTTTGGCAGAAGCTTCCGTCACATTATGTCCGTTAACGATAAGCGTACCGCTATCGATGGATTCCAAGGCGTTGATTGTACGGATGAGGGTGGATTTCCCAGACCCAGAAGGTCCCAAGAGAACCACAACTTGTCCTTTTTCAATTTCTAGATTGATATCACGAAGTGCATGATAGTCTCCGTAATATTTATTAACATTTTTAAATTCAATAAGTGCCATAAGAGCCTCCTATAATGGATTTACTTGTTAGCTTTTCTAACATATATTGAATTTTAGCATAAGTAAAGTCGAAAGTCAAAAAATTCCGAATATTCTTTCAAAACGTTCGGTTTTTACTAAATAATTAATCATTTTTTGATATAAATATGAGAAAAACAAAAACCCACCTTAAGGTGAGTTTTTTCATTTTATTCACTAGCTTGCTCCCATTGTTTAGAGAGGTAGCGAGAGTAGCTAGAAATAGCAAAGTTAACCACGAAATAAGCTAAAGTCACAATACCGTATAAGGTAAAGATTTGACTAGGTTCGTAGTAACCACCCATCAAAATTTGACTCTTACCAAACAATTCTTGTAAGGCGATAACAGAGTAAAGGAAAGAAGTATCCTTGATAACTGTTACGAATTGAGAAATGATAGATGGCAACATCTTACGAATAGCTTGTGGGAAGATGATGTAAATAAAGATTTGTCTGTTGTTAAACCCTTGAGACAAGCCAGCTTCCGTTTGGCCATGGTCGATAGAGTTCAGTCCCCCACGAATGATTTCCGCCAAGGCCGCTGAAGTGAAGACCGTGAAAGAGGTAATTCCTGCCGCTGTAGACTTAAGCTGGAAGACCAAGAAGATAATGAAAATCCAAAGCAAGTTAGGAACGTTACGAACGAACTCAACGTAGATAGAAGCCATCCAACGAAGAATAGGATTCTTTCCGTTACGCATAACCGCCAGAATAGTTCCGAACAAGGTAGACAGCACAATGATGAAGAAAGACAAGTAAAGGGTCGTCCACATCCCTTGTGCCAAGAATTTAAGGTTAGTAGCTGATAAAACTTCTGACATAGTGGACCTCCTTAGTAAGCTTTCTTATTCTCTTCTTCTTTACGACGTGCCCAAGTAGCTAGAGGGAAACACATGATAAAGTAGAGGAAGGCAGCCCCAGCGAAGGCCGGCACATAGTTAGTGGTATCATAAGCCCAAGCCTTAGCCGTGAACATGATATCAGCCCCAGAAATAATGGCAACTGTAGAAGTATTCTTAATCAAGTTAACCACTTGGTTGGTCAATGGCGGCAAGATAGTACGGACGGCTTGAGGCAATATGATGATACGCATGGTATCAGCGTAGGTGAATCCTTGAGACAAAGCCGCTTCGGTTTGACCTTTAGGAACTGCCTCGATACCTGTACGAATAATTTCAGAGATATAGGCTCCTGTGTAGACCCCTACACAAAGGATAGCCGTCAATGAAATTGGGATCATGACATGACCATCAGTCAAGATTGAAATCCCATAGAAGACAACCACGAATTGGACAAGCAAGGGTGTGTTCTGGAAGATTTCGACATAAACACGTGAAATGCCACGAAGGATCTTGTTATGAGTCGAACTCATAGCTCCAAAGATGAGCCCAAGAAGAAGGGCAACAATCAAGGCACCAATTGAAATGCCAAGGGTGTAAAAGAAACCTTTGGCAAATTGCCCAAAGTTAGCGAAGAAAGCAGCCCAACGTTCAAGAGCGAAAGGACTAGCCGTTTCAGTTAAAAGATACATAAATTCAGGACTCCTTTCTATTTATCTTCAGCCTTAGCCGGTTTCAAGTGATACTTATCGTAGAGTTTTTGAAGGCTACCATCTTTTTGCCATTTAGCAATCAGATCGTTGGTATAATCAATCAACTCTTGGTTAGACTTGCTTGAGGCGATACCGTATTCTTGTGTTTTGAAACCTTCATCAAGGATCTTGGTTTTATCACTTTCGTAACCTGACAAGATTGATTTATCACCAGCAAAGGCGTCAATACGGTAAGCATAGAGTGATACGGCTAACTCAGGATAAGATCCAAGTTGAACGTAGTCAAACTTAAGGTTATTAGCTGAGGCATACTCTTCAACAGCAGCTTTGGCAGATGACCCTTGAGACACTCCAATAGTTTTACCGTTTAGGTCAGAAAGTTTCTTATAGCCAGATTTGGTTTGAACGAGGAAACCGATTTGGTCGTAGTAGTAAGGAGTTGACATGGCATATGAAGCCTTACGCTCATCTGTAATGGTATAAGTAGCGATAAGCATGTCAATAGTCCCGTTGTCCATAAGGGCTTCACGAGTTTGTGGAGTAACCGCTATAAAATTCACCTTAACCTTAAGTTCTTTGGCAATTTTCTTAGCGAGGTCAATTTCCATCCCTTGATAGGTATTAGTTTTGGCTGAGTAGTATCCAAAGTTTGGGACATCCTGTTTGACACCAACGTTTAGAGTCCCTTTTTTGACAATTTTTTGAATTGCAGCACTATTGAGTAGTTTACTGCTTTCATCTGCCTGACTACTTTTAGTGTTCCAGAGGAGAACTGCTAGAAAAGCTATAACAGAGATAGCTAAAATGCGACTAAGTTTCTTGATTAACATAAGTCCTCCTTAGGCATCCACTTGGACACGATCAGAGTTGTGGTCGATAATCTTAGAAAGGAATTGAACCGCACGAGGTTCAGTTGGATTGTCAAAGAAACCATCTACATCCGTAGTGTCTACAAGAACTTGACCTTCAGCCATGAAAATGATACGGTCAGCCACACTGCGCGCGAAGCCCATTTCGTGGGTTACGACAACCATGTTCATGCCACCTTTGGCAAGGTTTTGCATAACCGCAAGCACGTCACCGATAGTCTCTGGGTCAAGAGCTGACGTTGGTTCGTCAAAGAGCAAGAGCTCAGGATTCATGGCAAGACCACGGGCAATAGCGATACGTTGTTTTTGCCCACCAGAAAGCATACCAGGGTATGAATCTTTCTTGTCCCACATGTTAACGTAGTGAAGGAATTTTTCAGCAGTCTTTTCAGCGTCTGCCTTACTGATTCCAAGAACCTTGATAGGTGCCAAGGTTACATTTTCAAGAACGGTTTTGTGCGGGTAGAGGTTAAAGTGTTGGAAAACCATCCCCGCTTCTTTACGCAATTCTACCAAGTCTTTGGCAGAAGCTTCCGTCACATTATGTCCGTTAACGATAAGCGTACCGTTATCAATGGATTCCAAGGCGTTGATTGTACGGATGAGAGTGGATTTCCCAGAACCAGAAGGTCCCAAGAGAACCACAACTTGTCCTTTTTCAATTTCTAGATTTATATCACGAAGTGCATGATAATCTCCGTAATATTTATTGACATTTTTAAATTCAATAAGTGCCATAAGAGCCTCCTAAAATTTTACATTAATATATGTAACAACAAGAGTGTATTTTACTATAGATATAGGAAAACGTCAAAAATGTTTGAAAATTCAATCATAAGGTTCGTCTTTTAACCAATTACACATAGCAAAGGTATCTCAAAAAACAAGGAAAGCTTGTATCTTAGCTTAATATCTATAGTAGAAACTTGGTCCTTAACCTATTTTTTGGTATAATATGTTTGATACGTAAAGTTTTCTACTTTACAAAATTGAATGACTTAAGAAAACCGATGAGGTGTTTATATGAAAAAAATTCTTGTTGTTGATGATGAAAGACCAATTTCGGATATCATCAAGTTTAATCTGACTAAAGAGGGTTATGAAGTGGTTACGGCCTTTGATGGTCGTGAAGCATTGGAGCAGTTTGAAGCTGAAAAACCAGACTTGGTCATCCTGGACTTGATGCTGCCTGAACTAGATGGTTTAGAAGTTGCTAAGGAAATTCGAAAGACAAATCATACACCAATTATCATGCTTTCAGCTAAGGATAGCGAGTTTGATAAGGTTATCGGGCTAGAGATTGGGGCAGATGACTATGTGACGAAACCATTTTCTAATCGTGAATTGTTGGCACGTATCAAAGCTCACTTGCGTCGTACAGAGACTATTGAAACAGCAGCAGAAGAAAGCTCTAACTCAGGCAAGCAGGAGATTTCAATTGGTGAGTTGATTATTGTTCCAGATGCATTTGTTGCTAAAAAACGTGGAAATGAAGTCGAACTCACACACCGTGAATTTGAGTTGCTTTTCCATTTGGCAACTCATATGGGACAAGTGATGACGCGTGAACATTTGCTTGAAACTGTTTGGGGTTATGACTATTTTGGTGATGTTCGTACGGTTGATGTAACCATTCGTCGTCTCCGTGAAAAAATTGAAGACACACCTAGTCGTCCTGAATATATTTTGACGCGTCGTGGTGTTGGTTATTATATGAAGAATTATGACTAGTATTGGCTTAAACATCACAAGCTTTGAACTAGCCTTACTCTTTACGCTCCTTTTTGTGGCTTTCTACTTTATTTTTCTTGCTTATCGTGATTATCGACGAGTCAAAAATATTCGAAAGTTGACCAAGAGAGTCAAGTCCCTAATGGCAGGTAACTATAATGAGGAGTTACGCTTAAAGGGTGATTCAGAGCTTTTAGAGTTAGCTGACAGCTTGAATGATTTATCGGACGTTTTTCGTTTGACGCATGAAAATCTAGCCCAGGAAAAAAACCGCTTATCATCAGTCCTCTCTTATATGAGTGATGGAGTCATTGCGACTAATCGACGTGGTCAAATTACCATGATTAATAGCACAGCTCAACGTTTGTTGAATCTAGATTTTGAAACAGCGAAACAGATGTCCATTTTAGATTTATTAGATGGCGAAAATCCCTATACTTATAATGAATTGTTATCTAAGACTCCTGAGATTCATTTGTCTCGTCGAGATGCCAACGATGAGTTTGTGACCCTACGCGTTAACTTTGCCCTTATTCGTAAAGAATCTGGTTTTATCTCAGGTCTGGTTGCCGTCCTTCACGATGCTACTGAGCAGGAAAAAGAAGAGCGGGAACGCCGACTCTTTGTATCAAACGTTAGTCATGAGTTGCGTACACCTTTGACTTCTGTAAAATCTTATCTGGAGGCACTTGATGATGGTGCTCTTGACGAAGAGATTGCCCCTAACTTTATCAAAGTTTCTTTGGATGAGACCAATCGTATGATGCGAATGATTTCTGACCTCTTGGCACTGTCTCGTATTGACAATAAGAGTACCCAGCTTGACGTTGAAATGACTAATTTCACGGCCTTCATGACCTATATATTGAATCGTTTCGATCAGATTAAGAGTCAAGAAACCAATACAGATAAAACTTACGAAATTATTCGAGATTATCCGGTAAACTCGATTTGGGTGGAGATTGATACAGATAAGATGACCCAGGTCGTGGATAATATCCTTAATAATGCTATCAAGTATTCGCCTGATGGTGGTAAGATTACAGTGTCTATGAAGACAACTGATTCACAGTTGATTGTTTCTATTTCTGACCAAGGTTTAGGTATTCCTAAGAAGGATTTGCCGTTAATTTTTGACCGTTTTTACCGTGTTGATAAGGCTAGAAGTCGTGCTCAGGGTGGAACTGGTCTTGGCTTGTCCATTGCAAAAGAAATTATTAAACAACATAAGGGCTTTATTTGGGCTAAGAGTGAGTATGGTAAGGGTTCAACTTTTACAATTGTGCTTCCATATGACAAGGATGCCATGATGGTTGATGAATGGGAGATGTAGTAGAAATGACCTCAGATTTAGGATTTAAATATAGTATTTTGGCTTCAGGGTCAACTGGTAATTCCTTTTATTTGGAGACTCCAGAAAAGAAGATTCTTGTGGACGCTGGTTTGTCTGGTAAGAAAATCACAAGTTTGCTAGCTGAAATCGATCGTGATCCGAGTGATCTGGATGCTATCTTAGTTACTCATGAACACAAGGATCACATCCATGGTGTAGGCGTTTTAGCTCGTAAATATGGCATGGATATCTACGCCAATGAGAAAACCTGGCAAATTATGGATAGTAAAAATATGCTTGGCAAGATTGATAATAGCCAGAAACATGTTTTTTCTCGTGACAAGCTTCTGACCTTTGGAGACATTGATATTGAGTCTTTTGGAGTTAGTCACGATGCTATTGATCCACAGTTCTATCGCTTTATGAAGGATGGAAAAAGTTTTGTAATGCTGACGGATACGGGTTATGTTTCTGATCGCATGGCAGGTATTATTGAGAATGCTGATGGCTATTTGATTGAGTCCAATCATGATATTGAAATCCTCAGAGCAGGTTCATATCCTTGGTCAACTAAGCAACGTATCCTCTCTGATCAAGGTCACTTATGTAATGAAGATGGAGCGGATGCTATGATTCGTACCATAGGTAACAAAACTAAAAAGATCTACTTGGGTCACCTTTCTAAAGAAAATAATATCAAGGAGTTGGCCCATATGACGATGGAAAATCAGCTGGCACGTGCTGACTTTGGTGTTGGAACTGACTTCAAGGTTTATGATACCTCACCAGACACAGCGACACCACTGACAGATATTTAAAACATAGCAAAAGAGCTACACTAATGCGTTTAGTGCAGCTTTTTAAAAGGAAAGTATTCATGAAAGTAATTTATCTCTCTCTTGGAATGTTGTCGTTAGGTTTGGGAATTCTTGGAATTCCGCTTCCAATCTTACCCACAACACCTTTTCTACTTTTAGCCATTGCTTGCTTTGCTAGAAGTTCTAAACGTTTTGAGAAATGGTTATATCATACTAAGCTATATCAAAGTTATGTAGCCGATTTTAGAGAAACCAAATCAATTGCCAAAGAACGAAAGAAAAAGATTATCATCCAAATCTATGTTTTGATGGGAATTTCAATCTTTTTTGCACCTATCCTTTGGGTGAAAATCGGACTTTTTTGCTTGACAGTCTTCATCACCTATTATTTATTTAAGGTTATTCCTGATAAAGACTAAGCTATCATCAAAAAATGAGACTTCCAAGATGGAGTCTCATTTTATATATTATTAATGTTTGCTACGTAATTTCTTACGGAGTTTATAGGCAAAATTGGCTAGTCCGTAAAGAGGGCTAACTGGAAGGTTAAATTCCCCAATAAATTGTTCAATGCGTGGGTTAAATTTTGACTTGAAATTGTACAAGCCACCATCAAGCGAATTTTCAATTCCTCCCATGTTTTGCCACTCGGCACCACGCTCGAAAGCGTGATTAGCTGTCTCATACCATGTCAGGATAGCCGGTTGATAACGGCGGTAGTCTTCATCCATTCCTGCATAGATATTCTCAGATGTCTTGCCAAATTCAAGAACGAGTGTACCTGAGAGTGGGACCGTCTTATTTCCAGCATCAACCTTTTCTTGAAGGAAGTCAATTTCTTCTTTTAGTCTTTTATGTTCTTGTTTATTGTTCTCGATTTTTCCTGGTTTAGTTTTTTCAGTAAACTTGGCTGCATCAGCAATGTTTTTTTCGAGTTGTTTATTGAGATCTTTGAGACGGGCTGGTAAATCTAGTGTTGAGAGTGTAATGTAAGAAGACTCTGGGTAAGTAGTCAACAACTTTTCATAATAATCGATTCCACGAAGGTGGATGTTTTTACGGGCCTCTGTCTTCTTCATCAGTGAAGCGAATTGTTCAAGAAGCTCAGTGCCACCAAATTGGACTGAAATCCCCTTGTTTCGAGCAGTACGAACAGCCTGCTTGGTGCTCTTAGAGAGTTGTTCTTCAGTGAAATCTTCCTTATGGATGTTAGCCTGGAAGCGAGGTTGGATATTTTCAGACATATCTTCAGTGAGGCCTGTCCATTCAACGCCAAGAGCCTGGATGTCTTTGGCAATCGCCATAGTCTCTTTACGGATTTCAGCTTCTTGTGAAATCAGGTTCTTTGTCACAAAAAGGCTTGGGTCAAATTTCACAAAGAGAGCACGCTTTGTTTTGGCATATTTTTTAAGTGAAGCCATAACAAAGGCGAGCAAATCTTTATCTTGATAATCCATAATAGGTCCACGAGGAATATAAATCATAGAAAAGCCAAGAGGGAGTGGCTGAATAAGGACACTAGCGACAGCAATGAGGTTACCATCTTGATAGAAACCTAGGCGGTCATTTCCCCAGCTATCCTTGATTTTAGCCCATGAACTACTTTGTAATAAGTTTGTTTGAGGACTATCTATAACAAAACGGTCATGCTCAGAAGTACTGAGTCCAGTTTTATAGGTATACATATTATTCTAGAACCCACTTTCTAATAGCATAAGCGACACCAGATTCATCATTTGATTTTGTGATGTGTTTCGCAATTTTCTTCATTTCTGGATTACCATTTTCCATAACAACAGGAGAGCCAACGACTTCAAGCATAGCACGGTCATTTTCTTCATCACCGATAGCCATTGTTTCTTCTTTAGAAAGACCGAGTTTCTCAGCAAGATGGGTTACAGCAATTCCTTTGTTGGCTGTTTTCTTGAGAATTTCTAGGTAAAATGGTGTTGATTTTACAATAGTAAAGCGGTCATAAAATTCCTGTGGAAGTTTGGCAATAGCTGCATCAAGAATTTCAGGTTCATCGATATACATGGCCTTAACGAATTCCTTGTCAGCCACCTCTTCAGGTGTACGATAGTAAATCGGCATATGAACAAGTGTAGACTCATGAACCGTGTAGCGGCCAATGTTGCGATTACTTGTGTAGATACCATCTTTAGTAATAGCGTGAGAATGAACACCAAGCTTGTTAGCCAAAACCTCAATGTCAAGGTAGTCTTCGTATGAGAGTGTCTCACGAATTAATTCATTACCAGTAGAAGTTTCTTGGACAAGCCCACCATTGAAGGTGATAACATAATCTCCGTCTTGGTTGAGGTTAAGTTCTTCAAGAAGAGGAAGCACCCCAGGAATAGGACGACCAGTCGCGATAACAACCTTTACACCAGCAGCCTTGGCATCTTGAATGGCTTGAAAGACTTCCGGTGTAACTTGACGTTGGCTATTTAAAAGCGTTCCATCAATATCAACTGCAATAAGTTTAATAGACATAATAATTACCTGTTTCGTTTAGTTAGTTTCCCTTCTATTTTACTAAAATTTAGGCGCTTTGTCATAGTTCTTCCTGAGAAAAGTATTATTGCCTCTTTAAAGAAGTAGTTTAGGTAAAAATTGCCCAAATGCTTTTTAATTGGTAAAATAAGGTCAGACAAATAAAGGAGAGACAAGAGTGATTCGAGTAACCAACCAATTGACAGAAAAAGAACGAAAGGCAGCAAAAGCATTGATTGCTAGCTGTCAAGCCTATGACCAAACCTTTCGAGAACCTTATCTCTCCAATATGCTTAATTTTGATCCCAATATGCCGGCCTTTTTCCTCTATTATCAAGAGGGAGAGTTGATTGGTTTATTAACGGTTTATGCGGATGACCATGATGTGGAAGTGGCGATTTTAGTTGCCCCAGATTATCGCCGCAAAGGCATTGCGAGGAGTTTGTTTGACAAATTTCAGAAGGAAATGGCATCTTACCCTATTCGCTCAGTGACCTTTCAGACGGAGCGTGTTTTTCTCGATCATCATCCTGATTTGGCAAGTCATTGGGATTTGGTTGAAGATGAAGAGACGGAAACCTGGCTAGGGAGAGACAGAACACCATATGCTCTGGATTCCTGTTCAGATGTCAAGGTGCTCTTAGCTGAACCTTCTTACCTAGATGCAATTGCCCATCTCCACCACCAAGCCTTTTCTGATGCAGAGCAAACACTCGAAGTAAGTCGCAGATACATTACAGAGGCATTGAAGGACTCTGATGGCCTACTTTACATCCTCATCAAAGAAGGTCAAGTGATTGGAGTTTGTACGGTCGATTTATCTGGGAATAGCAACTACCTTTATGGACTTGCCGTAGCAGAAGCCTATCGTGGCCAAGGCTATGGAAGCTATCTGGCAAAATCAGTCGTCAATCAACTCATTGCGCAAAATGACAAGTCCTTCCAAATTGCAGTGGAAGATAGCAATGTAGGTGCCAAACGCTTGTATGAAAAGATTGGCTTTGTCAAACAAACCCAGGTGGTTTACTTGAAGCAGAAAGGGTAAACGCAATGTTGAAACTCTCTTTGAGGTTAGAGTTGCTATCGTCTTAAGTAAAAAGTAGTTATAGAACAGAAAGGAGTAATCAATGGAAATTAAAATCAAAAACAAAATTAAAGTAGGCGATCAAACGGAAATTATCGAAGAAATCCACACTTGTGAGGTTATGGAAAAAGGGGATTATACCTATCTTGTTCATCATAATTCCGAGAAAGAAAAAGTGGTTATTAAGTTGAATCAGGATGAGCTAGTGATGACACGCTTTTCTAATCCTAAATCCATTATGCGTTTTTCTGCTAAAGTACCTGCCTTGGTCCACATTCCGACACCGCTTGGTACCCAGCATTTTCTGACAGACACTAGTTTATTTGCCCATGACTCTAATGGACAGACAGTTGATATTCATTATCAATTGAAACATCCAGAAACAGAAGATGTTTTTGCTGATTATGAATTAGAAGTTTCTTGGTTTTAATTTTTGAAAAAATAGAATCATTTTGCTTGAATAAAGAATAATTTATGATAAAATGTTTAGTACAAATAAGGGAGTAGCAGGTGACTGTAATCATGAGATTTGATTAACAGTTGCGATTATGTCGTCATTACGAAATTTTATATTTCCGGCATATTCTTAAACAGCGAGACTTGTTTTTTATTAAACAAGTCTCTTTTTGTATAAAAAGAGTCTTGTTAGCCATTTTTCCCTATATAGAAGGAGGAGATTATTTTGTCTAAAGAACAAAGTAAAACCTTGTTTTACACACAAGGAGAGGAAGAAGTCCTAAAAAACTTGGACACTTCTGTTGATGGTTTGTCTACTGCACAAGCCAAGGAACGTTTAGATGCCTATGGCTATAACGAGTTGGATGAAGGTGAAAAACGCAGCCTCTTGTCAAAATTCATCGATCAGTTTAAAGATTTGATGATTATCATCTTGCTTGTCGCAGCCGCACTTTCTGTTATTACAGAAGGTATGCATGGTCTGACCGATGCCTGCATTATTTTAGCCGTTGTTGTTTTGAATGCAGCCTTTGGTGTTTATCAAGAAGGACAAGCAGAAGCGGCTATTGAAGCTCTTAAAAACATGTCAAGCCCTCTGGCTCGTGTGCGTCGTGACGGCAATGTGGTTGAAATTGATTCACGCGAATTGGTTCCTGGAGATATCGTCTTGCTTGAAGCTGGTGATGTTGTCCCTGCGGATATGCGTTTGCTCGAAGCTGCCTCACTTAAGATTGAAGAAGCAGCCCTTACCGGTGAATCCGTTCCAGTTGAAAAGGATATTACTGAGACGGTTGAAGCAGAAGCCGGAATTGGTGACCGTGTGAATATGGGGTACCAAAACTCAAACGTTACTTACGGTCGTGGTACTGGAGTGGTTACCAATACTGGTATGTATACTGAAGTTGGTAAGATTGCTGATATGCTAGCTAATGCGGACGAATCACAAACGCCGTTGAAACAAAGCTTGGAGCAATTGTCTAAGACTTTGACTTATCTTATTATTGCTATTGCCTTAGTGACATTCTTGGTTAGTGTCTTCATTCGTGGCGAACAGCCCCTCGAAGGCTTGATGGTTGCCGTTGCTCTAGCCGTTGCAGCGATTCCTGAAGGTTTGCCTGCTATTGTAACGATTCTCTTGTCACTTGGAACAACGACTCTTGCCAAACGCAATTCGATTGTTCGTAAATTGCCAGCTGTTGAGACTCTTGGTTCAACTGAGATTATCGCATCAGATAAGACTGGTACCTTAACCATGAACCAAATGACTGTTGAAAAAGTCTATACAAACGGTCAATTGCAAAGCGCTGCTACAGAACTTGGTGCTGACAATACAACCCTTCGTATTATGAACTTTGCCAATGATACCAAGGTGGACCCAGATGGTAAGCTAATTGGGGATCCAACGGAAACAGCCCTTGTTCAATTTGGTTTGGACCACAACTTTGATGTTCGTGACGTCTTGAAATCAGAGCCTCGTGTGGCAGAGTTGCCATTTGACTCTGACCGTAAACTCATGTCTACTATCCATAAGGAAGCGGATGGTACATACTTTGTAGCCGTCAAGGGTGCGCCTGACCAATTGCTCAAACGTGTGACTCGTATTGAAGTCAATGGGGAAGTTCGCCCAATCACAGAAGAAGACAAACAAGCTATCCTTGCTACCAACAAAGATTTGGCCAAACAAGCACTTCGTGTCTTGATGATGGCTTATAAGACAACGAATGAGATTCCTACCTTGGAATCTGAGGTTGTTGAGTCTGATTTGATTTTCTCAGGCTTGGTAGGTATGATTGACCCAGAACGTCCTGAGGCGGCAGAAGCTGTTCGTGTCGCTAAAGAAGCGGGTATCCGTCCAATTATGATTACAGGTGACCACCAAGATACGGCAGAAGCCATTGCCAAGCGTCTCGGTATCATCGATCCAAATGATACGGAAGATCATGTCTTTACTGGCGCTGAGCTTAATGAGCTATCTGATGAAGAATTCCAGAAAGTCTTCAAACAGTACTCTGTCTATGCGCGTGTGTCTCCTGAACACAAGGTTCGTATCGTCAAGGCTTGGCAAAATGATGGCAAGGTTGTTGCCATGACAGGTGACGGAGTTAATGATGCGCCTTCACTTAAGACTGCTGATATTGGTATCGGTATGGGAATCACAGGTACAGAGGTTTCTAAGGGAGCTTCTGATATGGTTCTTGCCGATGATAACTTTGCGACAATTATCGTTGCCGTAGAAGAAGGGCGTAAAGTCTTCTCTAATATTCAAAAATCAATCCAGTACCTCTTGTCAGCCAACATGGCCGAAGTCTTTATTATCTTCTTTGCCACACTGTTTGGTTGGGATGTGCTTCAACCAGTACACCTTCTCTGGATTAACTTGGTAACAGATACCCTTCCAGCCATCGCTCTTGGTGTTGAGCCAGCAGAACCAGGTATTATGACTCATAAACCTCGTGGACGTCAATCGAACTTCTTTGATGGTGGTGTCTTCGGTGCTATCATGTATCAAGGTGTTTTCCAAACCATCCTCGTTCTTGCAGTATATGGTTGGGGCCTTGTCTTCCCAGAGCACCATACACAAGCAGAAATTCATGCGGATGCCCTTACAATGGCTTTTGCAACACTTGGATTAATTCAGTTGCTCCATGCCTTTAACGTTAAATCTGTGTATCAATCAGTCTTTAAAGTTGGTCTCTTTAGAAACAAGACTTTCAACTGGGCAATTCCAGTAGCCTTCGTTCTTTTGATGGCAACTATTGTAGTGCCTGGATTTAATAACCTCTTCCATGTGTCACACCTTAGTCTGACACAATGGCTTTCAGTTATTGTAGGTTCCTTCTTGATTGTGGTATTGGTTGAATTAGTCAAAGCTATTCAACGTGCCCTTGGTAAGGATAAGGACGCTATTTAAGACATAAAGTCAGAGATATTGGTCTCTGGCTTTTTCTTATCACATCTTGAATTCAGGAGGAGTCTTATTTATAATTGAAGAGAAATGATCACAAGTTAAGGAGAAGGCCATGAACGAGACTATTAAGGCACAACTCAATCACCGTAGCATCCGTCAATTTAAACCTCTAGCTTTGACACGAGAAGAAGTTAACCTTTTGGTTGATGTTGCAAGACATACAGCAACGAGTAATTTTAGACAGTCCTATTCGATTATCAGTATTACTGATGAAACATTGAAGAAAGAAATTGCAGAGATTGCCAACCAGCCTTATATTCCAAATGCTGGGCATCTTTTTGTATTTGTTGTGGACCAAAGACGTAACACACTGATTGCAGAGGCAAAAGGCGCTAAAGCCTTGGTCCAAGGTAGTCCTGAACGCTTTATTTCGGCCTTCTCGGATGCTATGATAGCTGCTCAAAATATGGTAGTAGCTGCTGAGAGTTTAGGTATGGGAACAGTTTACCTTGGCAGTATCTTGAATGATAACGCTAAACTTTCAGAGCTTCTCAAACTTCCAAAGTATGTCTATCCAGCAGTAGGATTAGCAGTTGGTTGGCCAAATCAAGAACCGCAGCTTAAACCTCGTTTACCCCGTCACGTCATCCATATGGAAAATTATTATCGGGACTTAGAACATCCCTTAGAGGAGCTAAAAGATTACGACGCTGAAGTTCATGAATATTATGACCTTCGTGATCTCAATAACAGAGTTGATGAATTTACAACACAGATTGCAAAGACAATGGATCAATCCGTTGCCAATCGTGCGAATACCTTGAAGGACCTTCAAAAGCAGGGATTTTTCACCGACTAAAAAACGACTCCTAAAGAGTCGTTCTACAAATCAAATAGTGTCATGGATGAAAGGAACTCATTTGCCAGTTCCTTTTTTTCATATTCTAAAAACTCCGACCGTTTCTTGACTAGGTTGTAACGTTTGGAGAGGTTCCATGTTCCAGTAGGATTGAGTTCAGGGTGATTGGAAACAAAGTTGATGGTTAAATCCCATTCTCGTCGGTATCCAAGAGGACGCGAGTGATAGGTTACGCCATCAATAGTTACCGTCCCATAACTGCGGTGGGCATGACCAAAAACAACATCTTTAACGCCATGCTTGGCGAAAATCTGGTGGAATTTTTCCGAGCCTAAGTAGGCATTAAAAGGTGCAAAACGTTGATGCGTCATGGTAAAGCGGCTGTGAGGAACAAAATGCATGGCAACTATAAGGTTACTAGTGTCTAACTCACTTAAGACATTATCTAGCCTTTTAAGACTAGTTTGACAGATATCCGGATCAGTCCCCAATCGTTTAAGTCGTCGGTCGAACCAAAGTTGTTTCTTACGTTTAAGAATCTTATCTAACGTTTCATCTGAATAGGAATAATCATACCAGCCATGAAAAGCCAATAATGTCTTACTACCTAAATTTATCACCTGAAAATCAAGATTATCAATAAGGTTATCTTCTAAATCAAGCATATCATGATTGCCTAAATTATAGGTGACCTTGACCTCCTTAGACAGTTTTCGTAGAAAAGGTTTTGTGTCGATAAAATAATGGTTAGAAATATCACCAGCGATATGGAGATGGCTAACCTCTTGATTTTTTAGGCACTTTATAAGAGTATCAATTTCATATGTTTCAAAGTGATTTATATCAATATGTAAATCACTCATTACTGCAAGTCTCGTCATAGAAACATTGTAACAAAAAGGTTAAGGCTTGTCTGTAAATGAAGATGGTGGAAAATACTTGCCCTTAGACTACAATTTCATTATGATAAGAATATGGATATCAAATTAGAAATACAAAAGATGGCCAAGGAGATTGGCATTTCAAAAATTGGTTTTACTACCGCCGATGATTTCGCCTATCTGGAAAAATCCCTTCGACTTGGTGTCGAAGAAGGGCGAACAACAGGCTTTGAACATAAAAATATTGAAGAGCGTATTTATCCTAAGTTGACCTTGGAATCAGCTAAAACCATCATTTCCATTGCAGTTGCCTATCCGCATAAGCTGCCACAACAACCCCAAAAAACAGAATATAAGCGTGGTAAAATCACTCCAAATTCATGGGGTCTAGATTATCACTATGTTTTGCAGGACAAACTAAGACGCCTGGCAGAAGGCATTGAAAAACTGACGGAAAACTTCGAATATAAAGGTATGGTGGATACTGGAGCCTTGGTCGATACAGCAGTGGCCAAGCGAGCTGGTATTGGCTTTATCGGAAAGAATGGACTAGTTATTTCGAAAGAATACGGGTCCTACATGTATCTTGGCGAGCTTATCACTAATCTAGAGATTGAACCAGACCAAGAAGTTGATTATGGTTGTGGGGATTGTCGTCGTTGTTTGGATGCCTGTCCGACATCTTGTCTCATTGGCGATGGGACTATGAATGCTCGTCGTTGCCTATCCTTTCAAACACAGGATAAAGGCATGATGGATATGGAGTTTCGAAAGAAGATAAAGACTGTTATCTATGGTTGTGACATTTGTCAGATTTCCTGTCCATATAACAGAGGTATCGATAATCCGCTGGCTTCGGACATTGATCCTGAGCTTGCCATGCCCGAATTACTTCCTTTTCTTGAGCTGACCAACAAATCTTTCAAGGAGAAATTTGGGATGATTGCCGGTTCATGGCGCGGGAAGAATATCCTTCAACGTAATGCTATTATTGCCTTGGCTAACCTACATGATCGAAATGCTATTGTCAAACTGATGGAGATAATTGATAAGAATAATAATCCCATCCATACAGCGACTGCCATTTGGGCTCTCGGTGAGATTGTTAAGAAACCCGATGAGGCTATGTTAGATTACATGAGGGAACTGTCACCTAAGGATGAAGAATCCCAAGCGGAGTGGGAGCTTGTGTGTGCAAAATGGCAAATTTAAGTGATTTATGCTAGAATTAAGCATAATACTATAAAATGGAGGAACCTATCCATGGAAGTGGCAGAAATTCGCCAAAAAATCTCTGAAAATCAAGAGAAGCTCGTGAGCTTCGGGAGGTCTCTTTGACTTAGATCGTTTGGAAGAGGACATTGCGCTCCTCGAAAACCGAATGACTGAGCCAGATTTTTGGAATGATAATATTGCAGCTCAAAAGACTTCACAAGAGTTAAATGAGCTCAAAATGAAATACGAAACTTTCAACAATATGCAAGAACTCTCTGATGAGACAGAGCTTTATTTAGAAATGTTGGAAGAAGATGATAGTGTTCAGGAAGAGCTTGAAGAAACACTCGAAAAACTTGATAAGATTATGACAAGTTACGAGATGACATTGCTCTTGTCTGAACCATATGACCATAACAATGCCATCCTGGAAATTCACCCAGGCTCTGGTGGTACAGAAGCTCAAGACTGGGCTGATATGTTGCTCCGTATGTACCAACGTTATGGAAACGCCAAAGGTTTCAAGGTCGAAACTTTGGATTATCAGGCGGGTGATGAGGCTGGAATCAAATCTGTAACCCTTGCTTTTGAAGGACCTAATGCTTATGGTTTCCTCAAGTCAGAAATGGGTGTCCACCGTTTGGTTCGTATTTCACCATTTGACTCTGCCAAACGTCGTCATACCTCATTTACATCAGTGGAAGTCATGCCGGAATTGGATGATACCATTGAAGTTGAGATTCGTGATGATGATATCAAGATGGATACATTCCGCTCAGGTGGTGCTGGTGGTCAGAACGTCAACAAAGTATCTACAGGTGTACGTTTGACCCACATTCCAACAGGTATTGTTGTAGCTTCAACGGTCGACCGTACACAATACGGAAACCGCGACCGTGCGATGAAGATGCTTCAAGCTAAGCTCTATCAAATGGAGCAAGAAAAGAAAGCAGAAGAAGTGAATGCTTTGAAAGGTGATAAGAAAGAAATCACTTGGGGAAGTCAAATTCGCTCATACGTTTTCACGCCATATACCATGGTTAAAGATCACCGTACAGGCTATGAAGTTGCCCAGGTTGATAAGGTAATGGATGGGGATATTGAAGGCTTCATCGATGCCTACCTCAAGTGGCGTATGGAAGAATAGTAACGATATACTATTTTCAAGTATTTAGATACTCTATCTCAATGAAAGGAAGGCTTCAGCTATTTTAGTAGTTGAATACTGACATTATGGCTCTTATTGAATTAAAAGATGTTACTAAGAAGTATGATAAGTCAACAACAGCCCTTAGACACATTGATTTGTCTGTTAACTCTGGGGAGTTTGTTTACTTAGTCGGTCCTTCTGGTGCTGGTAAATCAAGTTTAATTCGCTTGTTCTACCAAGAAGAAAAATTAACGAGTGGCTCTATGAAGGTTGGAGAGTTTGATTTAACTCGACTTCGTAAAAAAGATGTTCCACTCTTGAGACGTTCTATTGGAGTTGTTTTCCAGGATTATAAACTCCTTCCAAGGAAAACTGCTTTTGAAAACGTTGCATATGCCATGGAAGTTATTGGTGAGAAACCTCGTCATATCAAGAAACGGGTGACAGAGGTTCTCGAGTTGGTTGGTCTTAAACACAAGATGCGTTCATTCCCAAATCAATTGTCTGGTGGTGAGCAACAACGTGTCGCTATTGCGCGTGCTATCGTCAATAATCCAAAAGTGTTGATTGCGGATGAACCAACAGGGAACTTGGACCCAGAGATTTCATGGGAAATTATGCAAGTCCTTGAACGTATTAACTTGCAAGGGACTACCATTATAATGGCAACCCATAACTCAACTATCGTTAATAACCTTCGTCATCGTGTCGTAGCGATTGAAGAAGGACGTATTGTTCGTGATGAAGAGGAAGGAGAGTACGGTTACCATGATTAGACGCTTTTTCCGCCATTTAGGAGAATCGATTAAGAATCTCAAACGTAATCTATTGTCGACACTTACGGCAGTATTTTCGGTAATGATTGTTCTTTCACTTTTAGGTGTCTTTGGATCTGTTATCTTAAATACACAGAAATTGGCTTCAGATATTGAAAAGAATATTCAGGTCAATGTCTACTTGGATCCAGATTCATCAGATGCCTCGAAAACAGTCAAGGAACTTTCTGGACAGATTGTTGCTAATAAAGACTACCATAAGATTTATGATGCTTTGACCAAAATCAAAGGCGTAGATAAGGTTACTTTCTCTAGTAAAGAAGAACAAAAGAAACAACTGATTGAAACAATGGGGTCAAGTTTCGAGACAGCTACTGGAGATGCCAATCCTCTTTCAGATGTTTACATCGTCCAAACGAAATCACCAGATGATGTCAGTCGAGTTGCCAAGGAAGCAAAAGCCATTCAGGGTGTTGATAATGCTAACTTTGGTGGCTCAGATACTGAAATTCTGATGTCCACTATGAAACGTGTTCAATTTTGGGGAATCATTGCCACAGCACTCTTAACTATTGTGGCTGTTCTATTGATTTCAAATACCATCCGTATTACCATTATGTCACGTGCGACTGAAATTCAAATCATGCGTTTGGTAGGTGCTAAGAATTCATATATTCGTCGTCCCTACTTGATGGAAGGTGCTTGGATTGGAGCACTTGGTGCTATCATTCCTTCTGGGCTCATTTATCTTTTGTATCACATGGTTTACTCATCTTTGAATCCAGATTTTGTCAAAGGTGGTATTTCGTTGTATGATCCAGAGTGGTTTGTCTATGCGGTTATCGGAACCCTCTTCGCAGTCGGTATTATTATCGGTTCGATTGGGTCACGTATGGCAATGCGCCGTTATTTGAAATACTAAGAGATTAAAGGAGAACTATTTTGGTTCTCTTTTTGTTTGTCGAGAGATTCAGAAAAGCAGATTTTCAACTATATCTCAAAATCGTCTGCTCAAAGCCCAAATCCAATCCCATATTTGGTATAATATTTAAAAAACATTGGAAAAGAGATGCATTATGACAAAGTTAGCTACCATTTGTTATATTGACAATGGAAAGGAGCTTTTGCTCCTACATCGTAATAAAAAGCCTAATGATGTTCATGAAGGAAAGTGGATTTCTGTCGGGGGAAAACTAGAAGCTGGAGAGACACCAGATGAATGTGCTCGTCGTGAAATTCTCGAGGAAACACATTTTACAGTGACTGAGATGGATTTTAAAGGTATGATTACCTTTCCAGAATTTACCCCTGGTCATGATTGGTACACCTATGTCTTTAAGGTAACTGGTTTTGAAGGAGAACTCATCTCAGATGAGGAGTCTCGTGAAGGAACGCTTGAATGGGTACCATATGATGAGGTCTTATCTAAACCAACTTGGGAAGGTGACTATGAGATTTTTAAGTGGATACTTGAAGATCGACCATTCTTCTCTGCAAAATTTAGCTACGATCGTAACCAGAACTTGGTAGATAAAACTGTAACATTTTATGATAAATAGGGAGGAACTATGAAGCGTAAAAAAACAGAAAATTTTTCAGAAACATGGTTTTTTAAGTGGATATTGAATAATCAGGCTGTCGTAGCTTTTTTCATCTTACTTTTGATTGGTTTGACGGTTTTGATTTTTACCAAGATTAGTCCTATTTTTTCACCCGTCATCCAGTTTATGACCATTATTATGTTGCCATTGGTTATTTCCATGCTCCTTTATTATTTAATAAAACCTTTGGTACTACTTGTAGAAAGAACGGGATTGAGTCGAACCATGTCTATCTTGGTCATCTACGCTATCCTTGGCTTGCTCTTGGTTTTGGGAATTTCAACAGCCATTCCAAGCTTACAAAATCAAATTTTGATCTTGATACGAAATGCACCATCATATATTGCACGTGCCAATAGTGAAACGGAACGTTGGATTAATCTCCCTATTCTTTCCAACTTCCATGGTGATTTAGAGTCCATGCTTAGTGATTTCTCAGCGAGAATGGTCAATTATGCTGAGAACTTTTCTTCATCGGCTTTGACATGGGTTGGATCTTTTGCGAGCACAGTAGCAAGGGTGACAGTAGCTATCATTTTGGCACCTTTCATTCTCTTCTACCTTTTAAGAGATAGCCAAAAGATGAAACATAGCTTTGTCTCAGCCTTACCAACTCGCTTTCGTGAAACAACTGTTCGTATGCTTTCAGATATTAATAGTCAGCTCGAAGGGTATGTTCAAGGCCAGGTTACAGTCGCTATTGTTGTTGCCATCATGTTCTGTATTATGTTTAAGATTGTAGGTCTTCGATATGGTATGACTTTCGGTATTATGGCAGGTTTTCTAAATATGGTTCCTTATCTGGGAAGCTTTCTTGCTATGGTACCAGTTATAATCATGGGACTGGTGCAAGGACCCGCTATGTTGATCAAGGTCCTCATCATTTTCTTCATTGAACAAACTATTGAGGGACGTTTTGTTTCTCCACTCGTTTTGGGGAATAAACTAAGTATTCACCCGATTACCATTATGTTCATTCTCTTGACAGCAGGTTCTCTTTACGGTGTTTGGGGCGTCTTATTAGGGATTCCAATTTATGCCTCTGTCAAGGTTGTTGTTAGAGAGATTTTTGATTGGTACCGTTCTGTAAGTAATCTTTATCAAGATGATTTAGAAAATGAAGGACAAAAAGAAGATGTTAAATAGTGAAAAAATGGTTGCCTCTATTGGAAACCAAGATTTAGACCACGCAGACAAATATTTAAAAAAAGCTTTACGAGAGGACCCTGCAGAGGTTCTTGTTGAGTTGGGCCAATACTTGGAATCTATTGGTTTCTTACCACAGGCACAGGAAATTTACGAAAAAGTTCGCTTTGATTTTCCAGAGGTTAATGTCAATCTAGCACAAATTGCTGCCGAAGATGGTGATATTGAAGAGGCTTTTCTCTATTTGGATGCCATACCTGAAGACTCTGACGACTATTTGTCTGCTTTAATTGTAAAGGCTGACCTCTACCAAATGGAGGGCTTAACTGATGTGGCACGTGATAAGTTGTTGGAGGCAAGTCAATTATCAGATGACTCATTGATTATTTTTGGTTTGGCTGAGATGGAGTTTGAACTTGGAAATTTTGAACAAGCAATTCATTACTATGCTAAATTAGATAATCGTGACCTTCTTGCGATGACTGGCGTTTCTACTTATGAACGCATTGGTAAGGCTTATGCCAGTCTTGGAAAGTTTGAAGCTGCTCGTGAATTTTTGGAAAAAGCTATTGAAATTGAGTATGATGATACCGTTGCTTTTGAGTTAGCCACTTTGCTCTATGATCAAGAAGAGTATCAAAAAGCTAATTTTTACTTTAAGCAGATAGAAACCATGTCTTCTGACTTCGAAGGTTATGAGTATATTTACGCCTTGTCCTTACATGCAGAACATAAAACCGAAGAAGCTTTACGAATGGCACAACAAGGGATTTCTAAAAATGCCTTTGATGTTCAATTACTTTTGCTAGCGTCACAGTTATCCTACGAGTTGCATGACACTCAATCTGCTGAATCTTATTTGAAGCAAGCCTTGCCATTGGCTGAGGACCAAGATGAGATTATCTTACGTTTAAGTACGCTCTATTTGGAAGAAGAACGTTACGAGGATCTAGTGGCTTTAGCCGATTATGAAGTTGATTCTGTTTTGGCTCGTTGGAACATTGCCAAGGCCTACCAAGCACTTGATGATGAAGAAGAAGCTTTTCAAATCTATCAAGATTTGGCTAAAGATTTATCTGAAAATCCTGAATTCCTCCATGATTATGCATATATTTTGCGTGAATTTGGTTACAGGGATCAGGCGCGTGCAACGGCTGAAAAATACCTTGCTTTAGTTCCAGATGATGTCAATATGCAAACATTTTTTGAGGACTATTAAGCTGTGAAACGTTTTAATCATTGGTTTTAAGAGAGGGAGAGATACATTGAGCTTGCTCACTCCCTCTTTTTTTATTTCTCTATTTATGTTATGATTTTATTAGAACCCATAAGGAGTGAGTATGGTTAAGAGAGATTTAATTCGAAATATTATCATAGCAGTTCTTGCCATTGTAGTGATTTTGTTGTTGAGAGCTTTTGTCTTCTCAACACACCGTGTGACTGAAGGTCAGGCTAATGACTATATTCATGCTGGTGACTATGTTACTTTCAATAAAAATGTTGAGCCTCAGAAAAAAGATTTTATTCTTTATACAGTTAATGGTAAAGAATACATTGGGCGTGTTATTGCTGATGAGGGTAAGAGCGTGACAGCTATGGATGATTTTCTTTATGTTAATGATAAGTCAGTTGACGAAGCCTATATTAGTAAGGGGAAATCAGCTTATTTGGCGACAGTTTCACCTGGGAATTTCTTCACTGATGATTTTTCCATTGCAACATTGACAGATAATAAACAAACTAAGATTGAAAAGGGGCAGTACCTTGTACTGAACGATAATCGTCGTAATACAGATGATAGTCGTAAGTTTGGTCTCATTGACAAAGATCAAATTAAAGGTGTTATCTCTTTCAGATTGTATCCTCTATCACGTTTTGGTTTCGTTGATGTCGATTAATATTTCAATACTACTAAAAAAGCTAGGAACTTTTGATAAGTTTCTAGCTTTTTTTGCGAATAAATTGGTGATGGTTCATATTATGACGTTATGATACTGATAGTTTCATCGTTTTAAAATGAATTAGCAGAAATTGTAAGTAGAGAAGGAAATTAAGATGCAATTAGGATTTCATTTTGGATTTAAGAAAAGTAAAGCTTATGGATTGTGCGGTGTCATGCTGACAATCTTATTTTTAGGAATGTCTGGTCATTCGGCGAAAGCAGATGAGATGTTGTCGTCAATTGATACTTCTCAATCTTTGAAAGAAAGTACTGATAATCATACGGCAAGCTATTCTGAAGTAGGAGTACACGATGATTCAATGAGTCAAATGAATCTACAAAGTGAAGAGGTATTAGAGGAGAAGCAAACAAGTCTGAAAGATTCTTCAAAAATAGCTGTCTTAACCAATAGTTCTGTGGGCACAAGCTCTTATCAAGAGGCAGATGATATTAGCGAAATTGACCAGAATCAACGTCATTTTCTTAGTGCTATTAAGCAAGGAGCCATGGATGGAGCCAAGGAAGGAATCCTTCCATCTATCACGGCAGCGCAAGCTATTCTAGAAAGTGGTTGGGGAAGCTCTGAACTTGCTAAGGTTCCCAACAATAATCTTTTTGGCATTAAAGATTCAGAGGACTGGCATGGAGAAATAGTAACTGTACCTACACAGGAATATCTTAATGGTGACTATATCACAGTCAATGCTGCTTTTCGAAAATATGCCTCATGGAATGATAGTGTAGTAGACCATGCAAAATTTTTCACGAGTACCGAGTGGCGAAAAGACAATTATCGAAAAGTTGTGAATGAAACAGATTATCGCATTGCGGCTCAGGAACTGAAGAATGCAGGATATGCGACAGATCCAAATTATCCCGGAAAACTTATCCGTTTAATTGAAGCCTATAAACTTTATGAATGGGATGCAGTGAGCAATACGACTAACTCCGTCCAAGAAAATGAAGGAGTAGAGAGCCCAAATCCCAAAGCCGACCTTGCCATCACTGCTCTCAACAATGCTACTGGTAGCTATGATCTTGTTATCTCAAACTTGATTGCGCCACGTGGTTTCAAAGAAGTTCTAGTTCCAACCTGGTCAGAAAAGAATGGTCAAGATGATATCATCTGGTACAAGGCAGCTAAGCAAGCTAATGGAGATTATAAGGTAACCGTTCGCTCAAGCAATCATAAGGGAGATAGCGGCCTTTATAATTCTCATGTCTATTTGGTTGACAATGATGGTAAATTCATTGGCCTAGGTGGCAAACAAGTGACACTTGATATCACTAAAACTCAAGGAACATTGACTATTGCCAATAATGATAAAAATCGTGGAACTTTTGACGTTCTTATCACCAATCTGACGAATTCAAGCGGTATTTCAGGTGTGGTAATACCTGTTTGGTCTGAGCAAAATGGTCAGGATGATCTTGTTTGGCATAATACTACAAAGCAGGAGGATGGTTCCTACAAGGTGACTATTTCAGCCAGTCAGCACAAGTGGAATTCAGGCAAGTATATCGTTCATGGCTATATTGTTGATGCTTCTGGTAAGAATATTGGCTTTGGCGCTACCTCAGCTGATGTGGTAGCACCTAAGAAAATCGGTTCGGCATCAAGAGGAAACTACGATGTTTTAAATAAGGTTGTCTATCTAGATGCTGGCCATGGTGGCTATGATCCAGGAGCTTCGTACTTTGGTATTTCTGAAAAGAGCTTGACCTTGGCTATACAAAGCCGAGTTAAGGCCAAATTAGAAGCAGAAGGCTATCAAGTTGTGACCACACGTACCAGCGATACCTATGTCGATTTGACGGATCGCTCTCGTGCAGCTAATGCCTCTGAATCAGATATCTTCGTAAGTATCCACATCAATGCTTCAGGCAGTTCAGCAGCACAGGGAATCGAGACTTATTATTACCAACCTTATGCAGAATACCCATCACGTATTAATGCGACCTACCATGCTAATCCGACGCGATTGAGCATGAGTGACACTTTGGCCAATGCCATCCAGTCCAGCCTTATTAATGCGACTGGCGCTCAGAATCAGGGCGTGAAACGTCAAACCTTTGCAGTCTTGCGTGAAACAACGGCGCCAGCAGTTCTCCTTGAACTTGGCTTCTTGTCAAATCCTCAAGAAGCCGCTCGCTTGAATACCTCTGCTTATCAAGAGACTTTAGCTAACGCAATTGTGGCAGGGATTAAGTCTTACTACGAAAAAGAATCTAAAGTTTAAGTTATACGGTTAACCCATCAATATGATGGGTTTTTATGCTATAATTGAGGTAAATACTAAATACAACTAAAGGAGTGCTTATGGGCTACGATTTACTCTTAGAGCGTTTTTTACGTTATGTTAAAATCAATACACGTAGTGATGAAAATGCGACAAGAACACCAACAACACAAAGCCAGGTAGATTTTGCCTTGAAGGTTCTAAAACCAGAATTAGAAGAACTAGGTTTAAGTAACATCCATTATTTGGAAAGTAATGGTTACCTAGTGGCAACCCTTCCGGCTAACGATGACCAATTAACACGTAAGATTGGTTTCATCTCACATATGGATACTGCTGATTTTAATGCAGAAGGTGTGTCACCTCAAGTCATTGACTCTTATGATGGAGGTATCATACCCCTTGGAAGTTCAGGTTTTAACCTAGATCCAGCAGATTTTCCAAATCTCAAGAATTATGTTGGTCAGACACTTATTACGACAAATGGCACCACTCTTCTTGGAGCTGATGATAAGTCTGGCATTGCAGAAATCATGACAGCCTTGGCTTATTTGAAGGCTCATCCTGAAATCAGACATTGTGAGATTCGTGTAGGCTTTGGTCCTGATGAAGAAATTGGAATTGGCGCAGATAAATTTGATGTCAATGATTTTGATGTTGATTTTGCCTACACAGTTGATGGTGGCCCATTGGGTGAATTACAGTATGAAACCTTCTCTGCTGCGGGAGCAGAACTTACCTTCCATGGACGTAATGTTCACCCTGGAACAGCAAAAGACCAAATGGTTAATGCCTTGCAGTTGGCAATTGATTTTCATAATCAGTTACCAGCAGAAGAACGCCCTGAGTTGACAGATGGCTATCAAGGTTTCAACCATCTTCAAACCATGACAGGTACTGTTGAAGAAGCAAAAGCATCTTATATCATCCGTGATTTTGAAAAAGAGTCTTTTGAAAATCGTAAAGCAGCCTTCCAAAAGATTGCCGATGAAATGAATAAAACTTATGGTCAGACACGAGTTGATTTGGTACTCAAAGATCAATACTATAATATGCGTCAGGTTATTGAAAAAGATATGACGCCTGTTGAGTTGGCTAAAGGAGTTATGGAGGAATTGGATATTAGCCCAGTTATTGAACCCATTCGTGGTGGAACAGATGGTTCAAAGATTTCATTTATGGGTATTCCAACTCCAAACCTTTTTGCTGGGGGCGAGAATATGCATGGTCGATATGAGTTTGTTTCCTTGCAGACAATGGAAAAAGCTGTAGATGTTATTCTTGGAATTGTCAGTAAACCTTAATAGAACTTGCTAAATACTGATTTTATGGTAAAATTAGAAGTAATGGAGGTGCTGAGATGATTAAAATTTTCGGCAAGTATCGTTACCATTGGCAACCTGAATTATCTTGGCTAATCATCTACTGGTCTTTAGCCATCACGCCAATCTTTATTGCGGCGGCCCTTCTGTTCGAGTTGTACTCGGTGCCCTCACATATTTTGATGCTCTTCACTATTTTCGTTGCCTTGTTTGGTTTAGGTTTCCATCGTTACTTTATTATTGAAGATCATGGGATTCTGCGTATTGTTTCTTTCAATATTTTTAAACCACGCAAAGTGAAAATTAGTGATATTGAAAAAGTCGAAGTTATTAAAACTGGCTTGAGTCTTATTTTTAAAAATGGTAAAAAACGTCAGTTTTATATGAGAAAGTGGCCAAAGAAATATTTCTTAGATGCTTTAGCGCTTCACCCTGATTTCAAAGGTGAGGTAGAGCTATTGGATCATATGACTAACTTTGATTACTTTGCCTTTTATGAGGAATCAAAAAAAGCCCTCAAGCTTAAACTTCGCAAATAAGGGCTTTAGTGGGACAAGACTTGACAGCAGTCAAAGTCTCAGGGGTGTTTTCAATAATTTGATTGAGTTGGTCGCTATCTCTGAATCTAACAATACCTTCGTCATCATAATCGAAGACGGGAGAGTAGGTTTGGCACAAACCACAAGCGATACATTTTTCTGGAATTAATGATACTTTCATAGTATTATTTTAAAATAGATTTATTGTTTTTACAAGGAGAATATCATGAGTAAAAAACCATGGGAAGATAAGGTTTCTGACGAAGAGTTGGAAGAAGTAGTTGACGCTGATTTTCTAGACGATGAAGATGAGTTTGAGGATTATGAAGAAGAAGAGGATGTAACTCCTTCTGATGAAAAACGCGAAAAAGGTGGCGGCTTCATTAATTCATCATTCTTGACAGTCTTGCTTGGATTATTCTTTGTTATTGTTGTATGTATTTTGTTCTTTGTTTTCTATACTTCAAATGTCGGTGGAAACAAAACTGCGGAATCTAAGGAATCATCTGGATTCTACTCATCATCAACTAGCAAAGTTGTTAAATCTTCATCTAGCAAGAAAGACTCAAATAAAGATGAGGAAAGTGACAAATCTAATACAGAAAAATCTTCAAAAGAGAAATCATCTTCAACTAAAGCATCAAGCTCTTCTAAACATGTAGTAAAAGAAGATGCAACTGAGTCAGCTGAGACAACACCATCAAGCGCTACGGCAGCAGCAGATGGTTCATCAATTGTTGTTCAATCTGGTGAAGGTGCTGGTTCAATCGCCGCACGTGCAGGTATTTCTGTAGATGAATTGGAACGTCTTAACCCTGATCACATGACAAGTGGTTACTGGTATGCTAACCCAGGTGACGTCGTTAACGTTCAATAATTTTTAAAGCAAAGGAACATCATGAAAGATATTAGAATTGCTATTGATGGTCCTGCGTCAAGTGGAAAAAGTACAGTAGCCAAGATTATTGCAAAAAATCTTGGCTATACTTATCTTGACACAGGTGCTATGTACCGATCTGCAACTTATTTGGCCTTGCAGAATGGTTTAACTGAGGAAAATGTACCAGAAATTTTGGAGCAACTATCTCAATATCCGATTTCATTCGGAAAAGCAGCAGATGGTAGTCAGCAAGTTTATGTAGGTGATGTCGATATTACACACCCAATTCGTGATAACCAAGTTACAAATAATGTTTCTTGGGTCGCAGCTATTCCTGAAGTGCGTCAAGAACTCGTTGCGCAACAACAACGTATCGCTCAAGATGGGGCTATTATCATGGATGGTCGTGATATCGGGACCGTAGTTTTGCCTGATGCAGAACTCAAGATTTTCTTGATTGCTTCAGTTGATGAACGTGCGGAACGTCGTTATAAGGAAAATATCGAAAAAGGTATCCCTGCTGACCTTGAGACTCTAAAAAAAGAAATTGCTGAACGTGACTATAAAGATAGTCATCGTAAGGTGTCACCTCTTAAACCAGCGGAAGATGCCATCACTTTTGATACTACAGGTGTGTCTATTGATGGTGTTGTGGAATTTATTCAAGAAAAAGCAAAAAAAATTATTGACAAAGGATGACTCACTTGTTATACTATTAACAATGAGAAAAGCAGAAGTGAGAACTTCTCGCCTTGCGACTTAGGTTGTCTGGCCCAACATGTCAAATCCCTCTAGGGATATTATGTGTGCGGGCTTGTATATCAAGTCCGCTTTGTTTTTCTCTAAAAAAATAAAGAGGTGAAGATCATAGCTAAGAAAGATCTATTCATTAACGATGAAATTCGCGTTCGCGAAGTTCGTCTTGTTGGTCTTGATGGTGAACAATTGGGAATTAAACCATTGTCAGAAGCACAAGCTATTGCAGATGATGCAAATGTTGACTTGGTTCTCATCCAACCACAAGCTACGCCACCTGTTGCGAAGATTATGGACTACGGTAAGTTCAAATTTGAGTATCAAAAGAAACAAAAAGAACAACGTAAGAAACAAAGCGTTGTTACCGTTAAGGAAGTTCGTTTGAGTCCAGTTATTGATAAAGGTGACTTTGAAACTAAACTTCGTAATGGCCGTAAATTCCTTGAAAAAGGAAACAAGGTTAAAGTTTCTATCCGATTTAAAGGTCGTATGATTACTCACAAAGAAATCGGAGCTAAGGTCTTGGCGGAATTTGCTGAAAAAACGCAAGATATTGCGATTATTGAGCAAAGAGCGAAGATGGATGGACGTCAAATGTTCATGCAACTTGCACCAATTCCTGACAAAAAATAATTGTCAAACTAACACTATTTTAAGAGGAGAATTTTAAAATGCCAAAACAAAAAACACACCGCGCATCAGCTAAACGTTTCAAACGTACAGGTTCAGGTGGATTGAAACGCTTCCGTGCCTTCACATCTCACCGTTTCCACGGTAAAACTAAAAAACAACGTCGTCACCTTCGTAAAGCGTCAATGGTACATTCAGGTGACTTTAAACGTATCAAATCAATGCTTTCACAAATGCGTTAATCCGCTACAAGCATTACAAATTAACTAAACTAGAATTAATTCGGAGGAATATATAAATGGCTCGTGTTAAAGGTGGCGTTGTATCACGCAAACGTCGTAAACGTGTATTGAAACTTGCTAAAGGTTACTATGGTGCAAAACACATCTTGTTCCGTACTGCAAAAGAACAAGTAATGAACTCTTACTACTATGCATACCGTGACCGTCGTCAAAAGAAACGTGATTTCCGTAAACTTTGGATTACACGTATCAATGCGGCAGCTCGTTTGAATGGTTTGTCATACTCACAATTGATGCACGGTTTGAAATTGGCTGAAATCGAAGTTAACCGTAAAATGCTTGCTGATTTGGCAGTTAACGATGCAGCAGCTTTCACAGCTCTTGCAGATGCAGCTAAAGCAAAACTTGGTAAATAAGAATTAAGGTGGGTTTTACCCATCTTTTTTTATGGAGGTAATCATGATTCGTTTAGCAAAATTTGAAGATATTCCAAGATTACAGGAGTTATTGGAGCAGATTCTTATTGTTCATCATCAAGCGCGCCCTGATGTTTTTAAGTCAAAAGGCAGTAAATTTACAGATGCAGAGTTAGAAGCAGTAATTAATGACTCAAAAAAACCTGTGTTTGTGTACGAGGATGACGAAGGGTGTATCTTGGGCCATCTTTTCTTAATGATTAAATAAGAAACTGAAAATGATGGTCCACAAAAGGCTGTTAAGACTCTTTTTATTGATGATTTATGTGTTGATAAGGAAGCTCGAGGTCAAAAATTAGGAGAAAAGCTTTACCAATTTGCCTTGGACTATGCTAAGGAGCTAGGTTGTTATAATCTGACACTTCACGTATGGAATGATAATGCAGGTGCTCTACGTTTTTACGAACGTTTAGGTATGAAACCGAGATATACAGAAATGGAAACTATCCTAAAATAATACGTTTTCATGAGAGAAATTTAACTTACGAGGAGAAAATATTTTTGATATGCTAAAATAGAACTTTTAGAAATGGAGAACTTTAATGCCTCGTAATTTTAAAGAAGCTTTGCTTTTTACGTTTTTGATGTGTGGAATGATGGTCTGTGGGATGAGTCTCTGGAATCTTCTCATCCTTGATTGGACTGGAGTAGTTCCCTTTGCTTGGGGTCACTTTTTCCAAGGTTATCTTCCTGGATTTGTGGTTGCTTTCTTACTTGATATGCTTTTGGTGGGGCCACTAGCCAAAACAATAGCATTTGCAATTTTGCATAAAGTAAAAGCCCATGATAAACGATGGGCAAAGATTTTAGTGATTTCTGGAACCATGGCGCTATTCATGGTAACCTTTATGTCATTCTATGGATTAGTTTACAACAGTCAGTCGGTGACGCTATTATCCTATGGTCGTGCTTGGTTGACAAATGTTATCATGGCTTTACCACTTAATTTTCTAGTGGTTGGTCCAATCTCACGTTTTATCTTGGGAAAATTACAAAAACCATTGCCTGGTGAAGAAGTCGTTGAGAATTTTGACAACGATGATGAATTACCAACGATAATATAAAAAAACTGGAGTTTCTTTCCAGTTTTTTTATATCAAAAGCAGCCACGGATGTGACTGCTTAATGATGATTAGTTTTTCTTCTTCATTTCACCATGTGGGTAGTAAGTTCCCTCTGGCATATCATTAATGAAAACATGAATAGCTTCTTTAGGTGCTTTGGCAACACGTGATACAACCTCAGTAACTTCGCGAGCAAGTTCGATTTTTTGTTCTTCAGTACGACCTTCAAAGAGATCAATCTTTACAAATGGCATAATGCATCTCCTTAGTTTTGATAGTCCTATTATAGCATTAATGAAGAGAATATTCTAAAGTTAATGGAAATTCTTGAAATGATATTATCAAAATGCTACAATGTGCTGATTCTTAATAGGAGGGCCTAAAGTATAAAGAGCTAGATAGTCAAGAGTTTTACCTCTTAGCTGATATAAATGCTATTACTTTAGATTCGAGTGTTCCTGATTTAGGAATTTTTCACATTCTATTAAAGATGGTATAAAGTCTTTTGACATTCGGTAAGGGATTGCATTTTTTATTGGCTTTGTTTATAAGGGATGAAAACTCTTACTAAAAATGGTAAAATAGTGCTAACTAGAGACAGTAAGGAGTAAATTATGATAATTGATTTTCGTGCCGAAGTTGATAAGCGCAAAGATGCCTTGATGGAGGACCTTTTTGGTCTTTTGCGTATTAACTCAGAACGTGATGACAGTAAGGTTGATGATAAGCACCCATTTGGTCCTGGACCAGTAAAGGCTTTGGAACATTTTCTTGCTTTAGCTGAACGTGATGGCTATAAAACTCGTAATATTGATAATTATGCTGGTGACTTTGAATTTGGTCAAGGTGATGAAGTATTGGGTATTTTTGCACACTTGGATGTGGTTCCAGCTGGGAGTGGTTGGGATACAGATCCTTATGAACCTGTAATCAAAGATGGCAAACTTTATGCTCGTGGGTCATCAGATGATAAAGGCCCAACAATGGCTTGTTACTATGCCTTGAAAATTATTAAAGAACTCGAGCTTCCAGTATCTAAGCGTGTGCGTTTCATTGTTGGTACTGATGAAGAATCTGGTTGGGGAGATATGGATTATTACTTCGCTCATAATGGGTTGAAAGATCCTGATTTTGGTTTTTCACCTGATGCAGAATTTCCAATTATCAATGGTGAAAAGGGTAATATTACAGCTTATCTCCATTTTGAAGGTCAAAATGATGGAGAATTTAGTCTTGTGTCTTTTAATGGTGGTTTGCGTGAAAATATGGTTCCTGAATCTGCAAGTGCAGATTTCACTGGACCTATCACTTTGAAAGAACTCGAGGTCAAATTAAAAGACTTTGTTGCGGAACAAGAAGTGACTGGTCAAGTGACCGAAGAAGCGGGTGTTTTCCATGTGATTATTCATGGAAAATCAGCTCATGGTATGATGCCTCAAAATGGTATTAATGGAGCAACCTACTTAGCCCTCTTCCTTAGTCAATTTGATTTCCAAGGCAATGCTAAAACGTATTTGGATTTAATTGCTGAAACACTTCATAAGGATTTCTTCGCTGAAAAGACAGGTCTTGCCTATACAGATCCTAAGATGGGTGAATTGACCATGAATGCTGGTGTATTTAACTTCGCTAAGGAATCTGAAGATAATACAATTGCTTTGAATTTCCGCTACCCTCAAGGGGTTGATACGGACGCTATTAAGGCTGGTCTTGAAAAACTTGAAGGTCCTAAGGCAGTTAGTCTCTCAGAACATGGTCATGTGCCACATTATGTACCAGTTAATGATCCTATGGTAGAGACCCTTCTTTCAGTCTATGAGAAACAAACAGGACTTAAAGGTCATGAACAAATTATTGGTGGTGGGACATTTGGACGTCTCCTAAAACGTGGTGTTGCCTATGGAGCTATGTTCCCTGGTTATGTCAACACTATGCACCAAGCGAATGAGTTTACTGAGGTTGAAGACTTGTACCGTGCAGCTGCCATTTATGCAGAAGCTATCTATGAGTTAATCAAATAAAAAAAGAGAGACAGTTTTGTCTCTTTTTTAAGGAGGAAAATATGGAAACACTCGATGAATTAACACAAGCAATCATGTCCGATGAACAAAATAAAGCTTATACGGAACAAGGTATAAAACCCTTGTTTTCCATTCCAAAAACGGCTCGGATTAATATCGTGGGACAAGCTCCTGGTATTCGTGCCCAAGAGTCCGGCCTTTACTGGAATGATCCTAGTGGTGATAATCTCAGGGATTGGATGGGGGTTTCACGCGAAGAATTCTATGAATCTGGTATGTTTGCTATTGTACCAATGGATTTTTATTTCCCAGGTCATGGTAAATCAGGTGATTTACCTCCTCGCAAAGGATTTGCAGATAAGTGGCATGAGAAAGTTCTTGCTTTAGCTCCTGATATCCAATTGACGATTTTAGTAGGTAATTATGCACAGCATTACTATTTACATCAAAAATCGTCAGCAAAATTAACAGATACAGTTAAGCATTACAAAGATTATCTTCCAGAGTTTTTCCCTCTCGTTCATCCTTCTCCTCGAAATAATATTTGGCAAGCAAAAAATCCATGGTTTATGGAAGAAGTAGTTCCAGATTTGAAGGCTTTGGTCAAAAAAATCTTAAGTCGATGATGTCTGATATCTGCACTTGGATTGTCATTAGGTATTGTTTCAAATCAATGAAGCAACTATCAGAACATACCCAAATATTGTAAAGATTTTAGCCCTTTGGGGCTTTTTTTGATGGTTTAATAAATTATTCGGGAAAAACAATTAATAAAAAATCTAATATTATACTTATCTATAGCCACTTATTTCTAATTTTCAGAAGAAGCAACATATAAAAGATACTGTCAATAATTATGTGTAAACACTCAAGTAGAGTTGAAGAATGTTAATCAAATAAGCTTTCAAGTGTGTCAGAACATTGGCCAAACCCTCTATGGATTCGTTGACTTTGCTTGAAATTATAATCTTTAAACAAAGTAACTAAGTAACGTTTCAGAGTCTCCTCGTTAGGGAAAAGAACCTGCTTTTTCGTTTGACGTTTGATTTCTTTGTTAAGAGACTCAATGAGGTTTGTCGAATTAATGCTGTTCCAAATCTGGTAGGGAAACTGATAAAAAGTTAAAAGATTATCCATATTCTCTAGACTTTCCTATACTTTGGTTTCCATTCGGCGATAAAGTCCTCTAAAGCTTGCACTGCTATTTCTAAATTTTCAGCACGATAAATCGTTTTAAATTGCTCCAGAATAACCGCTCGATCAGATCGTTTCACTTTACTAGCTAGACTTCAACTAATATGAATTAAGCAACGTTGTTTTTTAGCTAATGGGTAAGCCTGACTGATAATCTGCTCAAGCCCCTTGAAGCCATCGGTAACTACAAGAGAAACCTGTTGGATTCCTTGGTTTTGAAGCTTGTCTAACAGGGGGGACCAAGAAGCATTGTTTTCATTTGGGGCAATCTCATATCCAAGAACAGCCTTCTGTCCTTCTGGTATAACGCCAAGTGCGATATGAATACATTCTTTACTAACGGTTCCACGTCTTAATGGAAGATAGGTTCCGTCAAGAAATAAAACAGAGTAATTGGCTTCTAAGCTTCGCTCATGAAAAGCAGCGACATTCTCCTGAGTTGCTTTTGAGATATTAGAAATTGTGGTAGGACTATAGTGATGACCATACATTCGATCGAATGATATCACTAATTTCTCGAGTCGTTACACCGGTTTGATAGAGTTTGATAACCATCTCATCCAAGTGGTCATCTCGACGTCCATAAGCGGGAAGCAAAGCTGGACTAAAGTTCCCATTACGATCTCTTGGAATAGTTAACTGAACAGTCTCATATTTGGTTTCAAATTTCCGTGCATAGGTTCCGTTACGACTATTACCAGAATTATAGCCTACTTTTTCGTAAGGCTCAGACCCTAAAAATGCTGACAATTCTGCTTGAAGCAGATCATTCATAGCTATTTCAAGAGAAGTACGGCAAAATTCATCAATATCTTGCTTTTGGGCTAGGAAGTTAAGTAGTTCTGTGGTAAACTGATTCATAGGAATAAATCTCTTTCTAGTAATGTGTTGCAACTCTACTATAACGGATTTATTCCTTTTTGTGTTTACACAACTTATTTTACACTACCAAACTAATATAGGAAGATAAAGAAGAGAATCTAGGAAGATAGCTATCCAAAAGCCAAATATCACAATGAAAATTAAAATGAAAGCTTATAGTTGATTGTTTTTCATAATCTTTTCAATAAAAAAACATTAAAGCGAATTGGACTAGATATTATAAAATTAAACCACCTATTTGTATCGTAAACACTATTAATAATAGGGTTTTGTCTATCAAATATTTTGATATTAAAAAGTATTTGAATTTAAGAATCTAATCGAATTTAAAGGAATGGTTGTTTTTATGAGATATCTCAAATTGACATGGTTCTTTCTTTTGTTAGAATATGAACATAACTAAATATAGAAGGACGTAATTTAAATGGGGAAAAAGGAATTACAACGTTATTCACTCAGAAAGTCTAGCCTTGGTGCGGCTTCTGTTCTTTTGGGGACTGCAGTTCTTGCAGTAGGCGCTTCAAATGCAAGGGCTGATGAAGTAGCAACAACTACAGATTCAGCAACACCAGCAGTTGAAGCAACAGATGCTGTTGAAGAAAACACTTCTGCCGTAGCAGATTCAACTGAAAAGAAAGTTGTTAACGTTACTGAAGAAGGCAACACAACTGTTACAACGAGTGAAGTAACAAATACAAGCTTAGAAGCTGCAAAAACAGCTGCAACTAACGAAGGGGTTGAGGTTAAGGAAGAACCTGCTCAAACCAAAGAAACTGTTGAAGCAGCTGCTGCAGATAATAAAGCACAAGCAGTGAAAATCAATACAGTCGTTTCTGATTATAAAGCGGCTAAAGAACAATACAAGTCAGATAAAGCTGACTATGATAAAGCAAAAGCAAACTATGATGCCAAATTAGCTGAGAAAGCACTTGCTGATAAAACAAATGCTGAAGCTCAGGCTAAATATGATACTGAAAAAACAGCTTATGATAAAGCTTCAGAGCAATACCAAATTGCTAAGCAAGCTTATGACTCAGCTCTTTCAGAGTACAAAACTAAGAAAGTTACTTATGATGCTAAGGTAGCAGAAAAAGAAGCCGCTGATAAAGAAAATGCGCTTTCTGCAGCTAAATACCAAGCAGAATTGGCAACTTATAACCAAGCAAAAGCTGATTATGAAGCAGCTCTTGCACAGTACAATAGTGATAAGGCCAAATACAATGCTGAAAAAGCTAATTATGATAATAAAGTAGCTGAAAAAGTTGTTATTGAAAAACGTAACGCTGAAGCTGAAGCTAAATATCAAACTGAGCTGGCAGCATATAATGAAGCAAAAGCTAAATATGATGTAGAAAAAGCAGCATATGACAAGAATCTTGAACTTTATAACGCTAAGAAAACAGCTTATGAAGCAGATCTTGAAACAAAACAAGCTATTGAAAAATACAATGCAGATGCTAAAGCTAAATACGAAGCAGCCTTGGTTGTCTACAATGAGCAAAAAGCTAAATATGACCAAGAATACCTTGAGTATCAAAACAAATTAGCTGTCTACCAAACAGCGCTTAAACAATACCAAGAAGCTAAAACAGCTTACGATAAATACATGAATGATCCTGTATATCGTAACCTTAAAGATGCTGAAGTTGTTCAAGAATTGACCTTCCAACGTGAAAACGATGCAACACACAAAGTTGAAGGTGTAAGTAACTACTTGACAAAAGAAGCACAAGAGCGTCTTAACACAAGTAATGTTTTCCAATATGACTCTAACAAGTTACAAGCATCTGACATTGTTTCAAATAGCCCTTGGACAAATACTGAAGACGAGTGGGTTCAAGTTAAAGAAGGTGACAAATTTGTTGTTACTTATGATGGTTTGAACCAATCAAGCATGATTGTTGAGAATGAAGCATCAGCAATCAAACGTGTTGTTTACCGCTACGAAATTGTTAGCCTTCCATCAAATGACGGAAAAGGTATCGCGAAAATCAGTAAGGATCCAACAGTAACTATGACAGTTGGTGCATCAACTGATCAAGATAAACCAGTTAAAGTAGCAGTAGATGTTGAGTTTTACGATAAAGATGGTAAAATGTTCAACCTTAGTGAGCGTAATGCTATCGTAGCACTTAACTCACTAAACCACTGGAATGGTGCAGCTTATGTTGAAACATCTGAACGCCCACGTCCACTTACAGTAGAAGCGAAAGACGTTAATGGTAATACTGTCCGCGGTACATATAATCCTTACGCAGATGGCTCTACTTTGGCAATCCAAAACGGTGAAGTTGTTACTAAATCTGGATACGCTGATTTCGGTGGCGCTACTGTTAACATTTCTGATGAGAACCCGCTTAAGGTAGTTGTTCCTATCACTGACTGGAATGGTTCAGAATGGGTTGTCTCACGTGAAATTCCATCTGATGTAACAACTCTTAATGCTTCAGGTAGTGGTAATGGACACGCTCTTGGTAACCAAGATTATACATTTGGTGATAAAGATGATGTTATTGGTTCGTACAGCGTTTCTGCTGAAACTGGTTTGATTACATTCACACCTAAGAAAAAATACCAATCAACACGTCACCAAGAATATGTAAATATTGGTGATAACCAATTCATCGCTATTCCAAAATCATCAGTTACTTATGATGCTGCTACTAAAGAAGTAACATCAGTCAATGATAACCAATACATTGACCATGGTGCAGTCTTTAATGGTGAGACAACGTCTGAATTGACAGGTTGGGATAACGCTGATTCACCTTACCTCTATTATGGAGGTGCAGGTATCAAGATGACAAATGGTCACTTGGTATTTACTGCTGAAGGTGCAAATGCTGATGGTGCACCAACAGTATATTGGTTCGCAATCAACTCTAATCTTGGTTTGCCTAAGAATCCAGGTGAAAAACCTGAAGAACCTAAGGCACCAACACCACCAACAGCACCGGTTAAACCAGTTATTAAAACAGTTGGTATCAATCCACAAGAACCAACACCACCAACACCACCAAAAGAGCCAGTGGCACCAACGCCACCAACTCCAAAGGTAGTTGAAGTACCTGGTAAACCACAAGAACCAACACCACCAACAGGTCCAACGGCACCAACGCCACCAACACCGAAAGTAGTTGAAGTTCCTGCTAAACCAGTAGAACCTAAAACTCCTGAAAAACCAAGTGTTGTATGGCACAAGAACTATGTCGTTGAGAGAGAGTCTCACGTGGTACCACCAACACCACCGACTCCTGTTACTCCTCCAACTCCAGTGACACCGCCAACTACACCAACTCCAGATACTGAAGTTCCTGTAGTGCCTCAAGCTGAGTTGCCACAAACTGGTGAGCACACTAGCAATGCTGGATTTATTGGACTTCTTTCAATGATTTTTGCAGCCTTTGTAGGATTCTTCAAACGTCGTAAAGAAGATTAAGTGGTGCTATTAAATTAGTTCCCCATCAAAACTAGATTCTATTTAGAATCTAGTTTTTATTTTTGCTAGGTTTTACTCCCTCGTATCATTTCTATTTACTGTTGAAACATGTTATAATTATTTTGAACGACTATTATAGAAAGATGCAAGGAGACGAGCATGGAAGAACTTAAGAAAATCGCTGGCGTAACCGCTGCCAAATACGTTGAAGATGGAATGGTTGTTGGACTCGGTACAGGGTCAACAGCTTATTTCTTCGTGGAGGAAATTGGCCGTCGTATTAAGGAAGAAGGCCTTAGTGTTGTTGGAGTAACGACATCCAGTCAAACCACTAAACAAGCTGAAGGTTTAGGTATTCCTTTGAAGGCAGTGGATGATATTGACAGTATTGATGTTACTGTTGATGGCGCCGACGAAGTAGACCCTCAACTCAATGGGATTAAAGGTGGCGGTGGTGCCCTTCTGATGGAAAAAATCGTCGCTACACCTACGAAAGAATATATCTGGGTGGTGGATGAGTCAAAAATGGTTAATCAATTAGGTGCTTTCAAATTACCAGTTGAAGTGGTTCAATATGGTGCTGATCGTCTCTATCGTGTCTTTGAGTCGAAGGGCTATAAGCCATCATTCCGACTTACGGAGGAAGGTAATCGCTTTGTTACAGATATGAAGAACTATATCATCGATCTTGATTTAGGTAAGATTGAAAATCCAGTAACTCTTGGTGAAGAACTAAAAGCTATGACAGGTGTTGTCGATCATGGATTGTTCAATGGTATGGTTAACAAAGTCATCGTTGCAGGAAAAGACGGTGTTAAGGTCGTTGAAGTCAAGGCCTAGTCCAATTTTGATTTCCCCTCACTTTTAATGAGGAAGACTAATTAATTTTTGTCAAACTATTAAATAATATAGAAAGGCAAGAGGTAATTTCGAAAAGATTTTATCTCTTTGTGGTGTTATTATGTCCAAATTTAACCGAATGCATTTAGTCGTTCTTGATTCAGTAGGAATTGGTGCTGCTCCAGATGCCAATGACTTTGTCAATGCAGGTGTGCCAGATGGTGCTTCAGATACCCTTGGTCATATCTCTAAATCAGTAGGATTGAATGTGCCAAATATGGCTAAGCTTGGTCTAGGAAATATTCCTCGTGAAACACCTTTGAAAACAGTACCAGCAGAAAGTAACCCAACTGGTTATGCAACAAAATTGCAGGAAGTGTCTCTTGGTAAAGATACGATGACTGGTCACTGGGAAATCATGGGTCTCAATATTACTGAACCTTTTGATACTTTCTGGAACGGATTCCCAGAAGAAATTCTCACTAAAATTGAGGAATTTTCAGGCCGTAAAGTCATTCGTGAAGCTAATAAACCATACTCAGGTACAGCTGTTATTGAAGACTTTGGACCTCGTCAAATGGAAACTGGTGAATTGATTATTTATACTTCAGCTGACCCAGTTCTTCAAATTGCCGCACACGAAGACGTTATTCCTTTGGATGAATTGTATCGTATTTGTGAATATGCGCGTTCAATTACCCTTGAGCGCCCAGCTCTTCTAGGGCGTATCATTGCTCGTCCTTACGTTGGTGAACCTGGAAACTTCACTCGTACGTCTAACCGTCGTGATTTGGCTGTTTCACCATTTGCACCAACTGTTTTGGATAAATTGAATGAAGCTGGTATCGATACTTATGCCGTTGGTAAAATCAATGATATTTTCAACGGAGCTGGTATCAACCATGATATGGGACACAACAAATCAAATAGTCACGGTATTGATAATTTGATTAAAGCTATGACTTCTGAAGACTTCAAACATGGTTTCTCATTCACAAACTTGGTAGACTTCGATGCCCTTTATGGACACCGTCGTGATCCACATGGATACCGTGATTGCTTGCACGAATTTGACCAACGTTTGCCTGAAATCATTGCTGCTATGCGTGAAGATGATCTCTTGATGATTACTGCAGACCACGGAAATGATCCAACTTATGCAGGTACAGACCATACTCGTGAATATATTCCTTTCTTGGCTTATAGCCCATCATTCAAAGGAAATGGACTTATTCCAGTAGGTCATTTCTCTGACATCTCAGCAACTGTCGCTGAAAACTTTGGTGTAGATAAAGCCATGATTGGTGAAAGCTTCTTGGATAAACTTGTCTAAAATGAAGCGCTATGCATTTTTGGTTCGTGGGATAAACGTTGGTGGTCGTCACAAGGTCGTCATGGAAGAATTTTGTCGTGAGTTAGAAGAACTCGGTATGTCACATGTTTCGTCCTATATAAATAGTGGAAATCTTTTCTTTGATTCTACCTTGATGAAAGAGGAACTCCTCTTAGTTTTAGAGGAATTTCTAAATAAGGCTTATCCATTTATTAAGGTATTTTCTCTTTTTACTCTGGAAGATTACCAAAATGAAGTGGTCTCATTACCCAAGTGGTGGGAAGATGATTTCTATAGAAAAGACGTCCTCTTATTCACTGAAAGACTTGATAAGAACGAAATGAAGAAGGTTATTAACACTTTAGAGTTGAAAGATGAAATACTTCATTTTGGTCAGCTTGGGGTCTACTGGGTAAAATATGATAAATCAACTTATAGTCAAACCGCTTATCATAAGAAGTTATTGAAAACACCTTTTTATCCTGATATAACCATTCGAAATGCGAGAACTTTTTCAAAAATTGGTCAATTTTTAAGCATGAAATAAAATTAAGGGAGAAATAACATGTCGCTACTTGAAAAAATTAGAGTTACTCAAGCATTTTTGGAAAGCAAAGGAATTGAAAAACCTGAGTTTGGTTTAATCTTGGGTTCTGGACTTGGTGAGTTGGCTGAAGAAGTTGAAGACGCAGTTGTCATTGACTATGCGGATATTCCAAACTGGGGACAATCAACGGTTGTCGGACATGCTGGAAAACTTGTTTACGGAACTTTGTCTGGACGTAAGGTTTTGGCTCTTCAAGGACGTTTCCATTTTTATGAAGGAAATCCGCTTGAAGTAGTTACTTTCCCTGTACGTGTTATGAAAGCACTTGGATGTGAAGGTGTTGTTGTAACCAACGCAGCAGGTGGAATCGGCTTTGGCCCAGGTACTTTGATGGCCATCACTGACCACATTAACATGACTGGTCAAAACCCATTAATCGGTGAAAACTTGGATGATTTTGGTCCACGTTTCCCTGATATGTCTAAAGCTTACACACCTGAATACCGTGAAACCGCTCATAAAGTGGCTGATAAACTTGGTATCAAATTGGATGATGGTGTTTATATCGGTGTGACTGGTCCAAGTTATGAAACTCCAGCTGAAATCCGTGCTTATAAGACACTTGGTGCAGATGCTGTTGGGATGTCAACAGTTCCTGAGGTTATTATCGCAGCTCACTCTGGTTTGAAAGTTCTTGGTATTTCATGTATTACCAACTTTGCGGCTGGTTTCCAAGAAGAATTGAACCACGAAGAAGTGGTGGAAGTGACAGAGCGTGTTAAAGGGGACTTCAAAGGATTGCTAAAAGCGATTCTTGCTGAACTCTAAAATATGATAGCTCGGGGAATAAAACCTATAACGTCATTACCCAAGTCGACTAGGTTAAGTTTAGCTGTTTTTGGAACCGGTATTGCTTCAGGTTTGGTAGGCATTCTTTGTCATTACCTTTTGGAGTTTATACAAATTCTTGTATTTGGTAATGATAAATCGAATTTATTGTCACAGTTTAACTCTGTAAGTCCCTTTCGACGATTTGCAGTATTGCTTGTAGTAGGTGTTTTGGCTAGTTTATTTTGGTATTTCCTTCAGAGACGAGTGTCCCTCCTTTCTATTAGTAAGGCTAAGCAACTCATTGGTAAGAAGAGTCCAAATTTTCTTGGCCAGAGTCTACACGCTTTGATGCAGGTTGCAATCGTTGGAGCTGGTTCCTCAATTGGTAAAGAAGGAGCGCCTCGAGAATTAGGCGCTCTATTTGGTGGTAATCTCTCCAAAGCCCTGCACTTGGATATTGTTGATAGACAATTGCTAATTGCTTGCGGGGCTGGCGCTGGCTTAGCTGCGGTTTACCAAGTCCCCTTTGCCAGTACACTGTTTGTTCTGGAAACCTTAGGTGTTGCTTGGAAATCAAAAAATATTATTATCATTCTTGTGACAACCTACTTGTCAGCTTATTGTGCTCGACCAATCGTTGGTAAGGAGGCAATGTATCAAGTCGGTAAAGTTAGCTCAGACCCTGCTAGTCTGATTCAGGTTATTGTTCTTGTATTAGTGATAACTCCGCTGGCGATGATGTTTAGCTTCTTAGCCAAAAAGGCTAGCAAAAGTCGTATTACTGATAAACGCATTCTGTGGACCATGCCGCTATCTTATATAGTACTAGGTGGGATTGCAGCTTTCTATCCTTTAATCATGGGAAATGGTCAGGTTCTAGCACAATGGTTATTTTTAGGTGGGGTTTCAGCATACCTATCTCTTATCCTTGTCGTCAAAGGACTTGTGGTATGTTTGCTTTTATGGGCGGGCTCTTACGGAGGAACTCTGACCCCTTCCTTTACTTTAGGTGCCGGAACGGGTTTCTTATTGACAAGCTGTCTTGAGACTTTGGGATTTTCCCTCAATCCTACTCTAGGAATGTTACTCGGTGCAACCGTATTTTTAGGAATAACTTTAGATGCTCCTCTAACTGGGATAGCCTTAGTTCTAGGTTTTACTGGTCAAGGAGGGCTGGTAGCAGTACCACTAATCTTAGCGAGTCTACTATCGAGGATATTAAAAAATAGATGGAAGAAAAAACAATGAATATTCATTTTATCTTACACGAAACGTTTGAAGTCCCAGGAGCCTATTTAAAATGGGCACAAGACCGTGGGCATAATATCACATCAACCAAGGTATATGAGGAAGAGATTCTTCCTGAAACCGTTGTAGGTATTGATTTTCTAATTGTGATGGGTGGTCCTCAGTCACCTGATGAGGATCGTCAGGCCTTTCCTTATTATGATCCAGAGGCTGAGATTGCATTCATGCAAAAAGCAATTGCTGCTGATATCTATATTGTTGGGGTTTGCCTAGGTGCTCAACTTTTATCTGTTGCCTATGGTGGTAAGTACGAGCATAGTCCAGAACGTGAGATTGGTGTTTTTCCTGTAACATTAACTGAGGCAGGTTTAGCGGATGAGCATGTCAAAGGTTTTGGCAAAACCCTAAATACTGGCCACTGGCATGGTGATATGCCTGGATTGCCTGATAATGCAGTTGTTCTTGCTACTAGTCAAGGTTGTCCACGCCAAATTGTTCGCTTCAGTCCTAAACACTATGCCTTTCAGGCACACTTGGAGTTTGATCCTGAAGCCATTGATTTACTTATAGCTGCTGACGGTGAAGACCATTTACGTAAGCAAAATAAAGAGTTACCTTTTGTTCAAACACCTGAACAATTACGTGCCAACGATTATTCTGAAATGAACAAAAAGTTATACGATTTTCTTGATTCATTGACTCAAGCTTAATCCACTTTTAAAGTAGTTATTTATCCACTATATAATAGTAGAAAAATATTTAAAAATAAAAATTAAGAAAGGTAGAGCGTGTGTTCTGATTTGAACACGAGCGGAAAGCTCGGAAAATAGATAATCTTCATTTGTTTTCTGTCTGCTCCTTTACCATCAAAAAATAGAAAGGAAGGGTAGTTCGGGTTTGAAACTGAACCCGGGCTAGAGGCTGTGTAAAAAAGATAAATCCTCCTAGATGCGAAGCATCTTTGTCGGATTTCCTATTTTTACTTTGCCTCTTTAACGCCCTTGGTATCTTATATTATGTCTATTCATATTGCTGCTAAGCAAGGAGAGATTGCTGATAAAATTCTTCTTCCAGGGGATCCATTGCGTGCGAAATTCATTGCTGAGAATTTCCTTGAAGATGCTGTATGTTTCAATGAGGTTCGTAACATGTTTGGTTACACAGGAACATATAAAGGTGAACGTGTCTCAGTAATGGGAACAGGAATGGGGATGCCATCTATCTCTATTTATGCGCGTGAACTTATCGTTGACTATGGTGTTAAAAAATTGATTCGTGTGGGAACTGCTGGTTCATTGAACGAGGATGTTCACGTTCGTGAGTTAGTTCTAGCACAAGCAGCAGCGACAAACTCTAACATTATCCGTAATGATTGGCCTCAATACGATTTTCCACAAATTGCAAGTTTCGATCTCTTGGATAAGGCTTACCACATTGCCAAAGATCTCGGTATGACAACACATGTTGGTAATGTCTTGTCATCTGATGTTTTCTATTCAAATTATTTCGAAAAAAACATTGAGCTTGGTAAATGGGGAGTGAAGGCTGTTGAAATGGAAGCAGCAGCACTTTATTACCTTGCAGCTCAACACCAAGTAGATGCTCTTGCCATCATGACTATTTCTGATAGTTTGGTCAATCCAGATGAAGACACTACAGCTGAGGAACGTCAAAACACTTTCACTGACATGATGAAAGTTGGTCTTGAAACACTAATTGCAGACTAATCTGTAAAAGGACGCCATTAGGTCGTCCTTTTGTGTTGTAACTAAGATCTACTCGAAGAATCAATAGGTTAAAAATTTTCAAACTACTAGAAAAAAATAAAAATATTCGGAAGAAAAAGACTTGTAATAAATAGTTAAATATCCGACAATTTAAAAATTAAGCACCAAAAATGTGAAAAATAGTTTACAATATTATGAAAAATGATAGAAATTAAATGCTTGATATCATAATAAAAAACGGTTTCTTCTTTTTTAAAAAGAATGACAATTGAAATGAAGTTATAGTAATGTTATAATGATAATGGGAAATGTCTAATTTTAATTTTTAGGAGCAATTTATATGAGTTCGCGTACGAATCGTAAGCAAAAACGTACGAGTAATAGATCGTGGGGGATGGTCAACGTTGGGTTGACCATTCTGTATGCTATTTTAGCATTGGTCTTATTATTCACAATGTTCAATTATAATTTCCTATCATTTAGGTTTTTGAACATCATTATCACCATTGGTTTGTTGGTAGTTCTTGCTATTAGCATCTTCCTTCAGAAGACTAAGAAATCACCACTAGTGACAACGGTTGTATTGGTTATCTTCTCGCTAGTTTCTCTGGTTGGTATTTTTGGTTTTAAACAAATGATTGATATCACTAACCGTATGAATCAGACGGCTGCATTTTCTGAAGTAGAAATGAGCATAGTGGTTCCTAAGGATAGTGACATCAAAGATGTGAGTCAGCTTACTAGCGTACAAGCACCAACTAAGGTTGATAAGAACAATATCGACACCTTGATGTCTGCTCTAAAGAAAGACAAAAAGGTTGATCTTAAAGTTGATGATGTTGCTTCATATCAAGAAGCATATGACAATCTTAAGTCTGGCAAATCTAAAGCTATGGTCTTGAGTGGCTCTTATGCTAGCCTACTAGAGTCTGTCGATAGTAACTATGCTTCAAATCTAAAAACAATCTATACTTATAAAATTAAAAAGAAGAATAACAATTCTGCAAAACAAGTAGATTCAAAAGTCTTCAATATTTATATTAGTGGTATTGATACCTACGGTTCAATTTCAACAGTGTCACGTTCAGATGTCAATATCATTATGACCGTTAACATGAACACACATAAGATCCTCTTGACGACCACTCCACGTGATGCGTACGTTAAGATTCCTGATGGAGGGGCAGACCAGTATGATAAATTAACCCACGCAGGTATTTATGGCGTTGAAACATCTGAAAAAACTCTGGAAAATCTTTATGGCATTAAGATTGATTACTATGCACGTATTAACTTCACATCTTTCCTTAAGTTGATTGACCAACTTGGTGGTGTGACAGTTCATAATGATCAAGCCTTCACGAGTCTTCACGGGAAGTTTGATTTCCCAGTTGGAGATATCCAAATGAATTCTGAACAAGCCCTTGGCTTTGTTCGTGAGCGTTATAGTTTGGATGGAGGAGACAATGACCGTGGTAAGAACCAAGAGAAAGTGATTTCTGCGATTGTAAACAAGTTAGCTTCACTAAATTCTGTATCAAACTTTACTTCAATCGTTAACAATCTTCAAGACTCTGTTCAAACGAATATGTCTCTAGATACCATTAATGCTCTGGCCAATACACAACTTGATTCAGGTTCTAAATTTACGGTGACTTCTCAAGCAGTAACAGGTACAGGTTCAACCGGACAATTGACCTCTTATGCTATGCCAAATTCTAGTCTCTACATGATGAAACTGGATGATTCTAGTGTGGAAAGCGCCTCTCAAGCTATCAAAAATTTGATGGAGGAAAAATAAGTGATTGACGTTCACTCACATATTGTTTTTGATGTTGATGATGGTCCTAAAACTTTAGAAGAAAGTCTTGACCTCATTGGCGAAAGCTATGCGCAAGGAGTGCGTACTATTGTTTCAACATCCCATCGTCGCAAGGGAATGTTTGAAACCCCAGAGGATAAAATCTTTGCAAACTTTTCTAAGGTAAAAGAAGAAGCAGAAGCACTTTATCCAGACTTAACTATTTATTATGGTGGTGAACTTTATTACACCTCAGACATTGTGGAGAAACTTGAAAAGAATCTTATTCCGCGTATGCACAACACTCAATTTGCTTTGATTGAGTTTAGTGCTCGCACATCTTGGAAAGAAATTCATAGTGGGCTTAGTAATGTTTTGCGAGCGGGGGTAACGCCTATTGTTGCTCATATTGAGCGCTATGATGCCCTCGAAGAAAATGCTGACCGTGTTCGAGAAATCATCAACATGGGGTGCTATACTCAAGTTAATAGCTCACATGTTCTAAAACCAAAGCTCTTTGGAGATAAAGATAAAGTAAGAAAAAAACGTGTTCGTTATTTCTTGGAGAAAAATTTGGTTCATATGGTTGCTAGTGACATGCATAATCTTGGTCCAAGACCACCATTTATGAAAGATGCTTACGCTATTATCGAAAAGACTTACGGAACGAGACGTGCTCGTAACCTTTTTATCGAAAATCCACAAACACTACTTGAAAATCAATATATATAGGAGAAACTATGACTCAGGAAAACACGAAGCGTGTTGAAATCGATGTACTTGCATTATTGCACAAACTTTGGACTAAAAAGGTATTTATTCTATTTACAGCCTTCTATGTCGCTGTCTTTGCCTTCTTGGGAACTTATTTCCTCATTCAACCAACATATACGTCGTCTACACGTATCTATGTGGTTAATCAAGCTAACGATGGCAAAAACCTTTCTGCTCAAGATTTGCAGGCCGGTACATTTTTGACAAAAGACTACAAAGAAATTATTACATCAAACGATGTCTTGTCAGAAGTTATCAAAGATGAAAAATTGAATATGAGTGAAGGTGAACTTGCTAAAATGATTTCAGTTAATATTCCTACTGATACTCGTCTTATCTCAATTTCTGTTAATGCTAAAACTGGTCAAGATGCGCAAACACTTGCCAATAAGGTTCGTGAAGTTGCTTCAGAAAAAATCAAGAACGTGACAAAAGTTGAAGATGTCACAACACTTGAAGAAGCTAAATTGCCAGAGTCACCATCTTCACCAAATATCAAACGTAACGTGCTTCTTGGAGCAGTGCTTGGAGGATTCCTTGCAGTGGTTGGTGTATTGGTACGTGAAATCCTAGATGATCGCATTCGCCGTCCAGAAGATGTGGAAGATGCCCTTGGAATGACACTTCTTGGAATTGTCCCTGATACAGATAAAATTTAAGGAGAAGAAATGCCTCTATTAAAGTTAGTAAAATCTAAAGAAAACTTTGCCAAACAAACAGAAGAGTATTACAATGCCATTCGCACAAATATTCAATTTTCTGGTGCTCAGATGAAAGTGATTGCGGTTAGCTCTGTTGAAGCTGGTGAAGGAAAATCAACGACATCTGTTAACTTGGCGATTTCATTTGCTAGTGTCGGGCTCCGAACACTTCTCATTGATGCAGATACTCGTAACTCTGTTTTGTCAGGTACATTTAAATCAAATGAGCCTTATAAAGGCCTTTCAAATTTCCTTTCTGGAAATGCTGATTTAAATGAAACGATTTGTCAAACTGATATTTCTGGTTTGGATGTCATTGCATCTGGTCCTGTACCACCTAATCCAACAAGTCTTTTGCAAAATGACAATTTTAGACATTTGATGGAAGTTGCTCGTAGTCGTTATGATTATGTCATCATTGATACGCCACCAATTGGTTTGGTCATTGATGCGGTTATTATTGCCCATCAGGCTGACGCTAGTCTTTTGGTTACAGCAGCAGGAAAAATCAAACGCCGTTTCGTAACTAAGGCCGTTGAACAATTGGAACAAAGTGGTTCTCAATTCTTAGGTGTCGTCCTTAATAAAATTGACATGACAGTTGATAAGTATGGATCATATGGTTCTTACGGATCATATGGCGAGTACGGGAAAAAGTCAGACCAAAAAGAAGGTCATTCAAGAGCACATCGTCGTAGAAAAGGATAGCACTAATGGGGATGATGCGGCTCCTTATACCTTAACAGATTAAAAAGGGGTTTAGAGTGAAAGAAAAACAAGAAATTCGTCGCATTGAAATTGGTATTATACAGTTGGTTGTGGTTGTTTTCGCAGCCATGGTAGCTAGTAAAATACCTTATACAGAGATTACCCAGGGAAGCATTGTCCTTTTAGGTGTCGTACATGTAGTGTCTTACTATATCAGTAGTTATTATGAAAATCTTAAGTATAGAGGCTACTTGGATGAACTCATTGCAACTGTCAAATATTGTTTCATATTTGCTCTAATTGCAACTTTCCTCTCGTTTTTTGCAGATGGAAGTTTTTCTATCTCACGTCGCGGACTTCTTTACGTCACACTAATTTCAGGTGTTCTCTTATACTTTACAAATACAGTTCTTAAGTATTTCCGCTCATCTATTTATACACGTCGTAAAAGTAACAAGAATATTCTCTTGATTTCTGATCAGGCACGTCTTGATAATGTTTTATCTCGTATGAAGGACAATATGGATGGTAGGATTACAGCCGTTTGTGTCTTGGATAATCCTTATTTCACTGATCCTTTTATCAAGAGTGTTAAACCTGAAAATTTGATTGAATATGCGACACACTCAGTAGTAGACCAAGTTTTGATTAATCTGCCAAGTGAGCAGTACAAGATTTGGGATTATGCGTCACCATTTGAACTTATGGGAATCCCAGTATCCATTAATTTGAATGCCCTTGAATTTATGAGTCAGGGTGAAAAACGTATCCAACAATTGGGTCCTTTCAAAGTTGTTACGTTTTCTACGCATTTTTATAGCTATGGAGATATCTTGGCGAAACGCTTCCTCGATATCTGTGGAGCTATAGTTGGTTTGGTGCTCTGTGGTATTGTTGGAATCTTCCTTTATCCTCTTATTCGTAAAGATGGAGGACCAGCTATTTTTGCTCAAGATCGTGTGGGAGAAAATGGACGTATCTTCAAGTTTTATAAATTCCGTTCTATGCGTGTTGATGCGGAAGAAATCAAGAAGAATTTGATGGCACAGAATCAAATGTCTGGTGGTATGTTTAAGATGGACAATGATCCACGTATTACCAAAATTGGACATTTCATTCGTAAAACGAGTCTTGATGAACTTCCACAATTTTGGAATGTTCTAAAAGGTGATATGAGCTTGGTAGGAACACGTCCACCAACATTGGATGAGTACGAATCTTATACACCGGAACAAAAACGTCGCCTCAGCTTTAAACCAGGTATTACTGGTCTTTGGCAAGTAAGTGGTCGAAGTGAAATTACTGATTTTGATGAAGTTGTAAAACTAGACGTTGCTTATATGGACGGATGGACAATCTGGCGCGATATCAAAATATTATTGAAAACAATTAAAGTAGTAGTAATGAAGGATGGAGCAAAGTGATGGCTTTCTCCATTTCTTTTAATGGTGATTAAATGACAAAAACAGTTTTTATCGTTGGTTCTAAGGGAATTCCAGCAAAATATGGTGGATTTGAGACCTTTGTTGAGAAGTTGACAGAGTTCCAACAAGACAAAGATATCCAATATTATGTAGCTTGTATGCGTGAAAATTCTGCTAAATCAGGAATTACAGCAGATACTTTCGAACATAACGGTGCTAAATGCTACAATATTGACGTCCCAAATATCGGGCCTGCACGTGCCATCGCTTATGATATCGCAGCTCTTAATAAGGCCATTGAGATTGCTAAGGAAAATAATGATCAAGCACCAATCTTCTATGTTTTGGCCTGCCGAATTGGTCCATTTATCTCAGGTATTAAAAAGAAAATCAAGGCTATCGGTGGTACCCTTATGGTTAACCCGGATGGTCATGAATGGCTTCGTGCAAAGTGGAGTCTTCCTGTTCGTAAGTATTGGAAAATTTCAGAGCAACTCATGGTTAAACATGCAGATCTCTTGATTTGTGATAGTAAAAACATTGAATCTTATATTCAAAATGATTATGCGAAGTATCGTCCTCAAACAACCTATATTGCCTATGGAACAGATACAACTAAATCTCGATTGACTAAGGTTGATGATAAGGTACGCACATGGTACTTCGAAAAGGGAGTTATTGAAAACAATTATTATCTTGTTGTAGGACGTTTTGTGCCTGAAAATAACTATGAGGCTATGATTCGTGGTTTTATGGCATCTAGCTCCGATAAGGATTTTGTTCTCATTACCAATGTTGAAGAAAACAAATTTTACGACAAGTTGCGCCAGGAAACTGGTTTTGACAAGGATCCTCGTGTGAAGTTTGTCGGAACTGTTTATGACCAAGAATTGCTCAAGTACATTCGTGAGAATGCCTTTGCTTATTTCCATGGTCATGAGGTAGGTGGAACCAATCCATCACTTCTTGAGGCACTGGAGTCAACTAAGCTCAATCTCTTGTTGGATGTTGGCTTTAACCGTGAAGTCGGTGAAGATGGTGCTCTCTATTGGAAAAAAGACCAATTGGCAAGTGTCATTAATCAAGCTGAACAATTGGATGAAAAAGCTATCGCAGACCTCAATCAAAAATCAAGTAAACGTATCGAAGAAGCCTTTACTTGGGAAAAAATTGTTACAGACTACGAGAAAGTATTTAAAGGATAGAAATGCAGAAAATTTTATATCTTCACGCTGGTGCCGAAATGTATGGTGCTGATAAGGTTTTGTTGGAGCTTATTAAAGGGTTGGATAAAGAAGCCTTTGAGGCTCATGTCATTTTGCCCAACGATGGCGTATTAGTGGGTGCATTGGAAGAGATTGGTGCTAAGGTAAAAGTTATCGATTATCCAATCTTGCGCCGGAAGTATTTTAATCCTAAGGGAATTCTTGAGTATTTTGGCTCTTATAATCGATATTCAAAGCAAATTAATAAATATGCTAAGGAAAATGGCATTACTCTTATTCACAATAATACGACTGCGGTACTTGAGGGAATTTATCTCAAACGTAAGTTGAAACTTCCTTTGATTTGGCATGTTCACGAGATTATCGTCAAACCAAAAGCAATCTCTGATTTCATCAACTTTTTGATGGGGCGTTATGCTGATACGATTGTGACAGTTTCAAATGCTGTGGCCAACCACGTGAAGAAGTCTCGCTTTGTAAAAAATGACCAAGTTCAGGTCATCTATAATGGTGTTGACAATGCCGTCTATCATGAAATGGATGCCAGCGCAGTTCGTGACCAGTTTGGTATCGCACAGGATGCCTTGATTATCGGAATGGTTGGTCGAGTGAATGCTTGGAAAGGTCAAGGCGATTTCTTGGAAGCAGTGACTCCAATCTTAAAGGCTAATCCAAAAGCAGTAGCCTTTCTGGCAGGGAGTGCTTTTGAAGGTGAAGAGTGGCGTGTTGATGAGTTGGAAAAGGCAATATCAGACTCACCAGTAGCTGGACAAATCAAGCGTATCGATTATTATAGTAAGACAACAGAGCTCTATAATATGTTTGATATCTTTGTTTTGCCAAGTACCAATCCAGATCCCCTACCAACCGTAGTTCTCGAATCAATGGCTTGTGGCAAACCTGTAGTCGGCTACCGTCATGGTGGTGTCTGTGAAATGGTTAAGGAAGGTGAAAACGGTCTTCTTGCCACACCAAATCAGCCTGCAGAATTGTCTAAGACCATCCAAGAATTAGCTGATAACACTGAGAAGAGAGAGCAATTTGGCAAGGCCTCTGTCAAACGCCAAAAAGAACTCTTTTCATTACAAAGTTATATTCGTAATTTCTCAGAACTATATAAGAAGTACTAATATGAACCGTGAAACACTAAAAAATAAATTAAAACCAATCGTTTATCCAATTATTAATTTTATTCCTAGACGAAGACTTAAGAATAAAAATTTTACGATTATTTGTGATAATTGTTGGGCTGGAAAAGTCTATCAGGAATTGGGCTTGCCTTATCAAACTCCATTTGTAGGGATGTTTGTCTTTTCGCCTGATTACATTAAGATGCTCAATAATTTAAAATACTATTTGAGTGGAAACATCCCCTTGAAATTTGTTAAGGAATCCAAATATATCAAAGACTTTGATAATGCCTATCCTCTAGCACTTCTTGATGATATTGAACTTCATTTCCTGCATTATGCAGATGAGGAAGAAGCAACTCAAAAATGGAACCGTCGTTTAGAAAGAATTCATTGGGATAATTTGTATTTCAAGTTCAATGATAATGATGCTTGTACTTACGAGCTGATGAAAGAGTTTGAAGAACTTCCATATAAGAGTAAGGTCATCTTCTCTTCTAAGAATTATAGTGATCTACCTTCCTTGGTTCATTTCAAATCAGCAGAGAAGCAAGGGCATGTTGGGATAGATTTGAAAACTTACCACCGCTATTTTAATGCTGTTACCTGGTTGAATAAGGGTGGAGAGGATTTAACGAAATGAAAAAGATAAGACTTATTATTCCATACTTTGGAAAACTTCCAAAGTTTTTCCCATATTTTTTGCTGACCGCCAAACGTAATCAAAAGATTGATTTCTTAATTTATACGGATCAAAATGTTGACCAATTGGAAATTTTGAACGCTGAGAATATTGAATTTAAGACTCTTTCGTTTGATGATTTAAGAAAAAAAGTACAGTCTAAATTTGATTTTGAAATTTCTCTCAAAACACCTTATAAATTATGTGACTATAAAGTTGCTTATGGGTTTATCTTTGAAGAGGAGTTGAAGGGATATGACTACTGGGGATTTTGTGATACAGATGTCTTACTTGGTGATATTTATCAATTTCTGGAAGAACATAGCTTTTTTGAGAATGACTATGCTCGATATGGTCTTTTAGGTCATCTCCAAATATTTAAAAATTCACAAGAAGTTAATCATGTATTTATGTCTGGGCAAGGTTTAAACTATCGATTAGATTATCATAATGTCTTTACTAGTGAGCAAAATTTTATTTTTGATGAGGCAGAAGGTATTCAAAAATTGTTTAAAAAATCTGGTTTTGAACAATTACAAGATAAGTTTTTTGATGATATTGATATCAGCCATTTTTCATTTCGAGAATATGGAGAAGATGAGCCTAAACGTTATTATTCTTGGTCACAGAAACATGGCTTGAAATCGATTAATTTAATTGATGGTAAAATAGTTATCAAACATCCGCTATATACACATTTTCAAAAAAGGACAATTGAATGTCCTGAATTTGAACTTGTAGAATCATTTTATGTTATTCCGAATAAGTTAGTATTTGGAGAAGAACTTTCGATACAAGAAATCGAAGAAGTCACTAAAAATAAGTTCTATTGGGAATATGTCAAGTCAACGTTTTTTAAAAAATTTAAAATGGAAAAATGGTCGTTAGAATTTATTCGCCATAAATTAAGGATGAGAGCTAATGAGTAATATAGATTTAAGCATTATTGTTCCGGTATATAATGTTGAGAATTATTTAAGAAGAGGTCTGGATTCAATTCTGTCGCAACCGTCATTAATAAATTATGAGATTCTATTAATTGATGATGATTCAAGTGATAATAGTGGTGCGATTTGTGATGAGTATCAAAAACATTATTCGAATGTTTTTGTTACTCATATTGAAAATAATGGTGTAGCAGAAGCTAGGAATCTGGGCATCTCTTTATCAAGGGGAAATTATTTATACTTTATGGATCCAGATGATTTTTTGTCTGATGATTTCTTTGAAAGGATATCCCCTCAATTTAATAAAAAATGGGATGTTCTTTGTTTTGGCTACAATGAGATTAAAGAAAATAATAATAATATTTTATCTTGTCGTTCTCATACATATAGTCAAACTGGAATTCTTGATAAAGGTGAATTTAGAAGTTGTTTTGTAGATTTATTTAAAACGGACATGATGTATAATGTTTGGTCAAGAGTATATAACAAATCGTTTATTTTAAAATACGATATAAAATTTCCTAGCAGATCAATAGGAGAGGACACATTATTCAATTTTCAAGTTTATCAACATTTAGATAACATTCTTTTTATTGATTCGACTCTTTATAATTACATTGCAGGTAGGAGTGGTTCTGCATTGACAAGTTTTCATCCTAAAAGAATTGAAATTCAATTAGATGAACTTCAAGAATTACGTAAATTGCTTGAACAGTTCCAATTAGAAGATGCTACATTAATTCAGGATATTAAGACCAAGATTATCATAAGTTCAGTTTTTCAAATTTCTAATTTAAAGTTGAGAAAACAAGAAAAAATAGAATTACTACAGTCTATTATTGCTAATAAAGCTTTTGACAAAATTTTTTCAGGAAATAGGAATCAACTGATTGGGTCTTATAAGACTCTATTAAGACAGCGAGATATTTCTTCTTTTCTTAGAAGATTGAGTATTGATCTTCTAACTAAAAAAAAATTTCGGACAGTCATCTTTATTGAAAAAATGAAAATGAATCCAATTTTACGTAAAATTGCTTTTAAATAAATTAGCTATTCTTATAAACAGTAAAAGGGTATTATGTTAAAAATTAAGTTTGAGAACCTTTTGGTTATTTTGGTCTTATCGTTAATTGTTGGGTACGATGTTATTATGACTTCGGTTCTTAATAAAACTCTCCCTCAGTTACCAACTATTCTCTTGATTGGTGTTGTATTAGTGTTGTCACTAAGGTTTTTATTTATTAAAAATTTCAGTATATTATTCATTGTTTCAGGAATTCTTTTAATCGTAACAAGTTTATGTGTTTTTTTACAAACTGGTGCTACCAATTTTCTCCTATACTCATTATTGATTTTACTACTATACGATGTTGATGTAGATGTTATTTTAAAAACTTATGTGTTTGTTGCTGGTTCAATTGTCATAGGTATATTCTTACTTTCATTAATCGGTCTTCTACCAAATTTACAATTTGCTCAAGTTAGATCTTCTGGATTAGTTATAAGAAATTCATTTGGCTTTATTTATCCTACAGATTTTGCCTCCCACTGTTTTTATTTATTTATTGCTTGGGGATATTTACTTAGAGAAAAGTATATTTGGCTAAGGGTGGCTGTTGGAGTAGCTTTGTCAGCCTTTATTATCAAATTTTGTGATGCTAGATTGAATTCTATGTCTGTTTTAATAGCTGTAATTATTTTTTTAGTAATGTACTATACTAAAGAAAAGAAATTTAAAGTTTATTACATACTACCCTACTTTGCGGCAATTTTTTCATCATTGATGTTTTATTTGTCTTCCCATTTTTCTTTCTCTTCACCATTTTTTGTTAAGTTGAACGACTTCTTCAGTATGAGACTTTTTTTGGGTAAAAATGCCCTTGATACATACAAGTTACACCTTTTTGGAACTAATAATGTGAAATTTATTGGTTATGGTGGTACTACAGAGTCAGTACTCAGTTATAATTATGTTGATTCCTCTTATATTCAAATGTTATTCTACTATGGAATTGTTCCTGTAGTCTTGCTTGTATTAGTTTATGTTTTGGCATCCATAAAAATTTATAAAGAAGGTAAAGTATTACTTCTTATGTTACTCTCCTTAATAACAATCAATTGTATGATTGAGGCATTTTGGATTAGACCAGGATATAATATTTTTATGTTTACATTATTTGCAAGTCTTGTTTCTGTTAATGAAATAAAAGATAAAAGAATTTAAGTAGAGATAATAAATGAAAGTTTTAAAAAATTACGCCTACAATCTTTCCTATCAATTACTGGTCATTGTTTTACCAATCATTACGACACCTTATGTTACTAGGATTTTTAGTTCTAAGGATTTAGGTACTTATGGTTACTTTAATTCGATTGTGACCTACTTTATTCTTTTGGCGACTTTAGGTGTTGCTAACTATGGTACTAAAGAGATTTCAGGACATCGAAAGGATATTCGTAAAAATTTCTGGGGTATTTATACCCTCCAATTGATTGCGACTATTTTGTCTCTTGTCTTGTATACATCATTATGTTTGTTCTTTCCTGGTATGCAAAATATGGTGGCTTATATCTTAGGATTAAGCTTGATATCGAAAGGAATGGATATTTCTTGGTTATTCCAAGGTTTGGAGGATTTTCGTCGTATTACCGCTAGGAATACAACGGTAAAGGTTTTAGGAGTTATTTCTATCTTCCTATTTGTGAAAACACCTGGTGATTTGTATCTCTATGTTTTCCTATTGACCTTCTTTGAATTGCTTGGGCAATTAAGTATGTGGTTACCAGCGAGACCTTACATTGAAGAACCGCAATTTGATTTATCTTATGCTAAGAAACATCTTAAACCTGTTATTTTGCTGTTTCTCCCTCAGGTTGCCATTTCACTATACGTGACTTTGGATCGTACGATGTTGGGTGCCTTGTCATCTACCAATGACGTCGGTATTTATGACCAGGCATTGAAGATTATCAATATCCTCTTAACACTAGTGACCTCTTTAGGTAGTGTAATGCTTCCTAGGGTATCTGGTCTTTTATCTAGCGGAGACCATAAGGCCGTTAACAAGATGCATGAGTTGTCTTTCTTGATTTATAATCTTGTGATTTTCCCGATAATAGCGGGTCTCTTGATTGTTAATAAGGACTTTGTGAGTTTCTTCCTAGGGAAAGATTTCCAAGAGGCTTATCTTGCCATTGCTATTATGGTCTTTAGGATGTTCTTTATCGGTTGGACAAATATTATGGGAATCCAGATTTTGATTCCACACAATAAACATCGTGAGTTTATGCTCTCTACGACTATTCCGGCTGTTGTCAGTGTTGGACTTAATCTCTTGTTAATTCCTCCATTTGGCTTTGTCGGGGCCTCAATTGTATCAGTTTTAACAGAGGCTTTGGTATGGGTTATTCAATTGAATTTTTCAAGGAAATTCATCAAAGATGTGTCAATCCTTCCAGCCATGTCAAAAATTATCTTAGCATCAGTTGTCATGTATTTTGGACTCTTTGTCTTTAAGATGTTTGTGCAATTGAAACCAATGCTAAATGTAGCAGTAGATGGTCTTGTCGGTGCTATCATTTATATCGTCTTGATTATTGTCTTACGTGTCGTTGATATGAAAGACTTGAAGCAACAGTTAATGAAAAACTAAGGAGAAAAATATGTACGATTATCTTATCGTTGGTGCTGGTTTGTCTGGAGCAATCTTCGCACATGAAGCTACAAAACGTGGCAAAAAAGTAAAAGTGATTGACAAGCGTGATCACATCGGTGGCAATATCTACTGTGAAGATGTTGAAGGTATCAACGTTCACAAGTACGGTGCCCACATTTTCCATACCTCAAATAAAAAAGTTTGGGATTATGTCAACCAATTTGCTGAGTTTAATAACTATATCAACTCACCGATTGCTAACTACAAGGGCAGTCTTTACAACCTTCCATTTAACATGAATACCTTTTATGCTATGTGGGGCACTAAGACTCCTCAAGAAGTTAAGGACAAGATTGCTGAGCAAACGGCTGATATGAAAGATGTTGATCCTAAAAACTTGGAAGAACAAGCCATCAAGTTGATTGGTCCAGATATCTACGAAAAGTTGATTAAGGGATACACTGAAAAACAATGGGGACGTTCTGCCACAGACCTTCCACCATTTATTATCAAACGTCTCCCTGTTCGTCTGACTTTTGATAACAACTACTTTAATGACCGTTACCAAGGAATTCCGATTGGTGGTTACAATGTCATCATTGAAAATATGCTTGGAGATGTAGAAGTAGAGCTTGGAGTTGACTTCTTTGCCAATCGTGAAGAGCTTGAAGCTTCAGCTGAAAAAGTTGTCTTTACAGGAATGATTGACCAGTACTTTGATTATAAACATGGTGAGTTGGAGTATCGCAGTCTTCGTTTTGAACACGAAGTCTTGGATGAAGAAAATCATCAAGGAAATGCCGTGGTCAACTACACAGAGCGTGAGATTCCTTATACTCGTATTATTGAGCATAAGCATTTCGAGTATAATACACAACCTAAGACAGTTATCACACGTGAATACCCAGCTGATTGGAAACGTGGAGATGAACCATACTACCCAATCAATGATGAAAAGAACAATGCCATGTTTGCTAAGTACCAAGAAGAAGCTGAGAAAAATGACAAGGTAATCTTCTGTGGACGTCTTGCAGATTATAAATACTACGACATGCACGTGGTCATTGAGCGTGCTCTAGAAGTCGTTGAGAAAGAATTTACTATATGACACAAGAAAAAATTGATATCGTTGTTCTTTGGGTAGATGGAAGTGCCCCAGAGTTTATCCGTGAGAAACAAGCAGTTACTGAGAATGTTTCTGATTTGAACCAAGATATTGATGGTGAGCAACGTTATCGTGATTATGGTATTTTTAATTACTGGTTCCGAATGATTGAAAAGCATGCTCCTTGGGTAAATAATGTCTATTTGATTACCAATGGGCAAAAGCCAGACTGGTTGAATTTGGAACATCCAAAACTCAAATTGGTTACTCATAGGGAATTTATGCCTAAAGAATACCTACCGACCTATAATTCAGCAGCTATTGAGCTTAATCTTCATCGTATTGAAGGATTGTCGGAGAACTACTTGTATTTCAATGATGATATGTACTTGATTAGAGACAGTCAACCTTCAGATTTTTATAAAAATGGTCAGCCTAAGCTTTTAGCTGTTTATGATGCCTTAGTTCCTTGGTCACCATTTACGAATACTTATCACAACAATGTTGAATTAATTTATCGCCATTTTCCTAATAAGAAGGCTTTGAAGTCTTCGCCATGGAAATTCTTTAATTTCCGTTATGGTTCCTTGGTTTTGAAAAACTTGTTACTCTTGCCTTGGGGTCCTACGGGATACGTGAACCAGCATTTACCTGTTCCGATGAAGAAGAGTACCTTGGCACATTTATGGGAAATTGAAGGTGAAACTTTAGATAAAACATCGCGAAATCCAATTAGAGACTATGGAGTAGATGTTAATCAATACATCTGTCAGCATTGGCAAATTGAAAGTAACCAGTTTTACCCTATGTCTAAAAGTTTCGGAGAGACAATCGGTTTGAATCAGGTGGATAAGCTGGAATCTATCTTTAAAGATAGACGTAAAAAACTACTTTGTGTGAATGATGATGTTGACTTTAAAGAGGAGAATATCATTCGTTTTAAGGAAATCTTGAATGAATACTATCCTGAAAAATCAGCTTTTGAAAAATGAGAAATAAGAGATGAAATACTATTTAAAAGAAGAATTTTTACACGATAACAATGTCAAAAATGCTGGAAATAAGGCACGGAATGATGTTGAAGTAATTTTAAATAAATTGGGTTATTCTCCATTAAAAGTTTTGGTTAAAGACTGGTATCAAATGAATGTGCTAAATGCTCAGATTCATAAATATAGAGCACATTCTAAAGCCTTTAAATTCTTAAACAAAAATGATGAAATCGTGATTCAATTTCCTTTGTTACATCATACTTTATTTCTTAGCAATTTGTTAAGAAAACTAAAAAACAAAGGTGTTAAAGTCTATTTTCTAATTCATGATTTAGAAACACTTCGTTTTGTGAATGATAAAACTTTACCCTTTAGGATGAAGTTACGGATGAAATTAACTGAAAGCGATACGTTCCGTAACGTTACAGGTATCATTGCTCACAATCCAATCATGAAATCTGTTTTAGTGGATAAAGGGGTTGCAGAAGATAAGATTGTTAGCCTTGGCATTTTCGACTATTTGATTCCAAATTTCCAAGAGAAGACAGGTCTAAGTAAGAATCAGCCAATTATTGTGGCTGGTAATCTGGCACAAGAAAAAGCTGGTTATCTTTACTCACTTCCTGCGAAACCTGCTTATAACCTTTATGGTGTTGGCTTCGACGAGAGCAGAGCTCTTGCGAATGAGACCTACTTTGGCTCATTCCTACCTGATGAGCTTCCTGCAGCCCTTGAGGGTGGTTTTGGGCTTGTCTGGGATGGTGATAGTGCTGAGACATGTAGTGGTGTCTTTGGCGAGTACCTTCGCTATAACAACTCTCATAAGGCATCACTTTACTTGGCCTCAGGATTCCCGCTTGTTGTTTGGAAACAGTCAGCCTTGTCTCACTTTGTGCTTGAGAATGGCTGTGGGATTGCAGTAGAGTCGCTTCATGATTTGAAGGCTACCATTGACAATCTTTCAGATACTGATTACCAAGATTTGCTTGAAAATACTAAGCGTGTCGGTAAAGGTATTCGTGATGGTCACTACCTACTTACCGCATTGAACAATTTGAAATAAGATAAAAAATCCTCACTAAGATGAGGATTTTTTGCATTATTTGAAGATTTTAAACTGGTATTGGGTTCCTGAAACTTTTCCGTTTGAGTAGATTGCTTTAATATAGTCGTCATAAGTAATTGACTTGGACTTACCTGCTTTTACGAGTTCAGGATCTCGCCATACATTTGGGTCAGTAGCATTGCTATCTCGCTTGGTGAGATAGAGGTACTCAATATAGGTTCTATTGTCGACAAAGGCCCCAGCAACCTTTTCCTTACCATTATCAGATCGTGTATACATACGAGTCGTTCCTCCACCATCTAGTAGGAAGGCAAGGCGAATATTTGAGTAGCCTATATTTTTTAAAAGTTTATATACGTCTTGGTGATTCAAGCCCTTATTGAGGGAGTTGTGACCATAGGTTTGTATAATACGGATAATACCGTCATAGGTCTCTACGTAAATAGAACGGGCATTTGGTTGGTCGGGGTCACCTTTCTCCCAGGTTTTATCTACCTTTTTATCCTTAATGAGAATACCAAAGGCACCTGTATCCCAACCGTTGCTTCCCATGTGGGTAAACATTTTAGCTGTGTCTATATTTGGGTAAGTTCCGGCAGTGATATTATTTTGATCATCTCCATATAGAAGGCCTGTTTTGCCCAATTCGATTTCCTTTTGAGCGAAGGGACGATCTAGTCCTTCGTAAGACCAAAAACCTGCGTTAATGAGAGCAAGAGCATCTCGTCGCTTAGCTTCGTACTTAATACTTTGCTCTGTGAGTTCAGGATTATTATCTTCGGTTCTTCCTTTTTGTAAGACATATTTTCCGTCCTTCTTGAAGGATAGAATCTGCATGTCTACATTTTTAATAGTGCCTTTTTCAAGTAGGACAGACTGATCTAAGAGCTCTTTATTTTTTATGGTAAAGCTCAATCCGCCCTTATTTGATGGCATGGAAAGCTTCTTAATATCTCGGTTGTTGAAGTAGATGGTGAGGTAGAGCAGTCCCCCAACGATGGCACTAATCATTAGAAGAGAAAACAGTATTCTTAAAATATTCTTCAATTTCATACTATCATTATAAACAATCTGGGCTTACAAAACAATCCTAAGACCATTAAATATCCAAGAATAGTATCAGTTTTTCTTATTATGGTACTGGTAAGCGTTTTCTAAAAGGGTTATAATAAGAGTAAGTTAGTCAAGGAGGTTCTTTATGACCATTAAGGTGATTGCAACAGATATGGATGGTACATTTTTAGACGATAAAGGGAGCTATGACAAGGAGCGTTTTAGTCAGATCTTAGATGCTATGGCTGCGCGTGATATGCACTTTGTCGTTGCATCAGGTAATAGTATGAGTCGCCTTAAACCCATGTTTGCGGAGACTTTTGACCGACTGCATTTTGTAGCTGAAAATGGTGGTCAGGTGGTTAGCTATGGCAAGCTTCTGTGTCAGGAGTTCATGGCATCAAATGATGTTGAAAACTTGCTAAGCTATTTTAATTATGATTTGTTGGATAGGTCAACTATATTTAATGGTGCTCAAGGCTCCTATATGTTAAAAGGGACTAGGGTTAATTTTGCTGAGATGATAACAGAAGAAGAGCAAGCCGCAATGGAAGCATCCATTCAACGTTTGAATGGGCTGGAGGATTTAGAGGATGATTTCATCAAGATTACCATGTTGCTGAGTCCTGAAGAGGCTAATCGTGTGTCACAGGCTTTTAATCGTGATTTTGATGGCAATCTAGTTGCTGTTCCCAGTGGTTTTGGTGCTATTGACTTCATTCAAAAAGGCATGCACAAGGCTTGGGGACTCAAGCAGCTTCTTAACCACTGGGACTTGTCTGAGTCCAATGTCATGGCCTTCGGTGATGGTGACAATGATCTTGAGCTCCTGCAAATGGCTGGCCGCTCTTATGCGATGGAAAATGCCAGCCCTGCTCTTTTGCAAGTGGCAGACCAAGTAGCACCGCATCATAAGGATCAAGGTGTCTTGACTATCTTAGAAGATTATTTAGGTTTATATTAAAAAAGGGTGGTAAAGAAATGAAATTATATTTAATGCGACATGGTGAGACATTATTTAATACACAAAAGCGTGTTCAGGGATGGTGTGACTCTCCCCTAACTGAAAATGGAATCTGTCAGGCAGAACAAGCTAAGCAGTACTTTGCGAAGAAAGGTATTTCCTTTGATGCTGTCTATTCATCTACGCAAGAGAGAGCAACTGACACGGCAAAGATTGTGGCGCCTGAGTACACTGTAACCCAGCTCAAGGGAATTAAAGAAATGAATTTTGGGTCTTTTGAAGCTCAACCAGAGCATCTCCTACCCAAACATCGTCCAGGTTCACGATCCTTTGAAGATCTCTTGGTCCCATACGGTGGCGAAGATATTCGCAAGGTTGGACAGAGGGTTTTAAAGACTGTCGTAGAGAAAGCAGAAGAACATACTAAAGATGGTGCTGAGAATCTCCTATTTGTCAGTCATGGGGCGGCTTTATGGGGATTAATCATTACCATAGACTTAGCCTTTCCTGAAGGAGTGCGTTTTGGGAATTGCAATATTTGTGTTTATGATTATAACCAAGGTCAATTGGAGCTTCTTCAGGTGATTGATCCGATTTCTGGTTTAGAGGTAACATTATGAAAGAATTTTATTTAATGAGGCATGGAGAAACACGATTTAATGTTCATCATAGGCTTCAGGGGGTCTGCGATGCCCCTTTGACGGAAGTCGGGATTGAACAGGCTAAAAAGGCTGGTCAGTATCTAGCCAAGCAAGAGCCAATTTTTGATCATGTCTTTACGTCAACCTCTGAGAGAGCTAGCGATACTCTAGAAATTGTGACTGGACGAACAGACTATGAAAGACTTAAAGGGCTTAAAGGACAGGATTTTGGTGCTTTTGAAGGGCAGCCAGAGTATCTTACTCCTAAAACCTTACCTGATGGACAAGGCTTTGGTGATTACTTTGTTCAATTTGGTGGCGAGAGTACGAGCCAGGTCCGGGATCGTATGGAGTTGACGATTAGGGCCATCATGGAGAGTGTGGCCGATGGTTCTAAGTCCTTGCTGGTTAGTCATGGTCCATCTATTTTGCAATTCTGTAGACGTGTTTTAGATCCTGTTCCAGATATTCGTGGTCTTAAAAATTGTTGTATTTTACACTTTACTTATGACCAAGGTCAATTTGGACTGGTCTCAGTTTATAATCCAGTAGAAGAAGAGTATATCTATGGAGGTGAAGAATGACACGATTCTATTTAATGCGACATGGACAAACACTTTTTAACACACTCAATCGAATTCAAGGTTGGTGTGATTCCCCTTTGACTGAAAAAGGTCAGGACCAGGCTCGTCAGGTGCGTGCCTATTTTGAAAAACATGGTTTGACTTTTGATCAGTATTACTGCACGACTACTGAAAGAGCTTCTGATACGCTTGAATTGGCTACTGGGGGTACTGATTATAAACGTGTTAAGGGACTTAAAGAGATGCACTTCGGTATCTTTGAGGGGCAACCGGAGTATCTTCATCCTAAAATTCAAATTCAGGGGCATTTCGGTGACCATTATGCTCAGTTTGGTGGGGAAAGTCAAGATCAGTTTGTAGAACGAGTGGTAAATGGTGCAAGAGAGATAGTGGATAAACATCCTAACCAATCTATTTTGGCTGTCAGTCACGCAGGAGCTTTGATGACTTTTCTTCATGCTGTGGAGCCGGAGCGTACCTTTCAGTCTTGTCCAGGCAATTGCGCCATCTTAGTCTTTGATTACGATGGATCGAACTTTCACTTTGTCAAACTGATTGATCCTTTAACGGATCAAGAGTTGGTGGAATTTTAGTGGCTTTCATGATCAAAGATAGTAAAAAACCCTTTCTTAGTGTATAATGGAAGGGTATTTTAAATTATGGAGTGCCTATGAAATTTACAAAAAATCAGTTCATTTGGTTGGCTGTCCTCTTTTTCAGCTGTTTCTTGATTTATACTTACTGGGAAACAGTTGTTTCAATTTGTAACACCATTTACGTTGCTAGTCAGCCCTTCCTGGTTGGAGCAGGGATTGCCTTTGTGGTAAATATCCTGATGTCTTTTTATGAGAAGCTGCTGGTCAAGTTTATTCCATTTGGTTTTATCGCTAAAATCAAGCGTCCTATTGCTCTGCTCTCGGCATTGGGAACCATTGGTTTGGTCTTTACTTGGGTCGTGTTCACTGTTCTTCCTGATTTGATTGACAGTATCAACACCTTAATTAGTCAAGACCGCTCAGCTATTAATAACTTGATTAATTGGTTGCTTAAAAACAAATCCTTGCAAAAAATTATTCAAGATTTTGGTGGTGTGACACAGGTTAGAGAGCTAATCAATAGCTATAGTGCTCAGTTGCTTCAACAAATCATGAATGGTTTGACCAGTTTCTTGACTTCTTTAACGAGTCTGCCATCAACCTTGATTAATCTTTTTATCAGTATTGTCTTTTCTTGTTATGTCTTAGCTGGAAAAGAGAAACTTGGGAATCAGGTCAATCGTTTGGTAGACGTCTATTTAGGACGTTATGGTAAGACTTTCCACTATGTAGTTGCTATTCTCAATAATCGATTTCGTAATTTCTTCGTCTATCAGTCGCTTGAGGCTTGTATTTTGGGGACCTTGTGTTATATTGGGATGATTATCTTTAATTTCCCTTACGCTGCAACCATCTCTATCCTAATTGGTTTTTCAGCAATGATACCGGTTGTGGGGGCTTATATTGGTGTGACGATTGGTACCATCTTGATTATGACGCACTCTGTGACCTTGGCGCTTTTGTTTGTTGCCTACGTGGTTATTTTGCAGCAGTTTGAAGGGAATCTCATCTATCCTTATGTGGTCGGTGGATCTACCGGACTTCCTGGTATTTGGGTTATCTTCGCAATCACCATAGGTTCTGCCTTGGGTGGTATCTTAGGTATGTTGGTTTCTGTGCCAGTAGCCGCAACCCTATATCAGATTGTTAAAGATAATGTTGTTAGGCGAGAAGAAGCCAAAGCAGCAAGTGCTCTTGAAAGTAATGACTAATTCAAACAGACTTAGGTCTGTTTTTTTCGTGCTATAGTATCAGATTTCAATAAGATAGCATAAGTGTAATCGTTTTCCAAGTGTTATACTATTAGTAACTTGAACAATGCAAGGAGATAAACGATGACATATACATTTCCAAAAGATTTTCTCTGGGGTGGTGCAACAGCTGCCAACCAGTTTGAGGGTGCTTACAACCTAGATGGCAAAGGGTTGTCCGTACAGGATGTAACGCCAAAAGGCGGTGTTCCCTTTGAACCCGGGGCCTTGAATCCTTTGATTACTGACCAACCAACACTAGATAATTTAAAACTAGAAGGTATAGATTTCTATCACCGTTATAAAGAAGACATAGCACTTTTTGCAGAGATGGGCTTTAAGGTCTTCCGCATGTCAATTGCATGGACTCGTATCTTTCCAAATGGTGATGATGCCGAGCCAAATGAAGCAGGTCTAGCCTTCTACGATAAGGTTTTTGATGAATTGGCCAAATATGGCATCGAACCGCTTGTAACCTTGTCCCATTATGAAACACCACTCAACTTGGCGCGTCGGTACAATGGATGGACTAATCGTAAATTAATTAGTTTTTATGAGAATTATGTTCGTACAGTCTTCACACGATATAAAGATAAGGTCAAATATTGGTTGACTTTTAATGAAGTGAACTCTGTTTTACACGCACCGTTCATGTCAGGTGGGATTGCAACTCCGATGGAAGAGCTCTCTAAACAGGATCTTTACCAAGCAGTTCACCATGAGTTAGTCGCTTCGGCTTCAGCAACCAAGATTGGTCATGAGATCAACCCTGACTTTAAGATTGGTTGTATGGTTCTTGCCATGCCAGCTTATGGAATGACAGCTAATCCTTTGGATCAGTTGGCTGTTCACGAGTTTGAAAATCAAAACTATCTCTTCTCAGATATCCATGCGCGTGGGAAATATCCAAACTATATTAAACGCTATTTCAAAGAGAATGGTATTGAAATACAATTTTCTCCAGGTGATGAAGAAATCTTGAAGAATACCGTTGATTTTATTTCATTCTCATATTATATGTCTGTGGCAACAGCACACAATCCGCAAGACTATAAGGTTGGAAAAGGCAACATCTTAGGTGGTGTCGAAAATCCCTATCTTGAAAAATCTGAATGGGGTTGGGCTATTGATCCAATCGGTCTTCGACTAGTTTTGAATGACTTTTATGATCGATATCAGTTGCCATTGTTTATCGTCGAAAATGGTTTAGGTGCCAAGGATGTTCTTGTTGATGGCCCAGATGGTCCAACAGTTGAAGATGATTATCGTATTGATTACCTTCAAAAACACTTGATTCAAGTTGGCGAAGCTCTTCAAGACGGTGTAGAACTTTGGGGCTATACGACATAGGGGCCAATTGATTTGGTATCAGCTTCAACGGCTGAAGTCAGTAAACGTTATGGCTTCATCTACGTTGATCGCAATGATGATGGTAGTGGTAGCTTAGCTCGTTATAAGAAAAAATCATTTGTTTGGTATAAGTCTGTTATCGAAAGTAATGGTGAAGCCCTTTACAAATAGAATATGGCTAAGAATCTCAAAATTACTCGAGATTCTTTTTTAGTATTAAAGTACAACATTGATATATCTGGATTACTATTGCTATGAGTGAAAATAGAGTATTTCAATACACAATAACTTTGTTTATGTTCTTCCACATATTTTCTGAAAAAGTGGTAGAATAAAAGTGTGAAAGCGTTCTTATATTTTCCGAAGAAGTAGCGAGTCTATCTCTTTGCTTTTCCTACTTAGATGGAGGTAACGATAATGAATGATTTGAAAAAAGTTCTCTTAGCTGGAATCGGGTTGACTGCTATGACAGTTGATAAGGCCGATAGCTTTGTCAAAGAGTTGGTTGAAAAGGGGCGTTTGACTGTTGAAGAAGGTAAGGAACTGGAACAAGAGCTCAAACGTCAAAGTAAGGAAGAAGCTCAAGAATTTTTAGCGAAACTTGATGCTAAGAAATCTTCAGTTGAGTATGCGACTAAGGATGATGTGAAACGTCTTGAAGAAAAACTTGACGCTTTGCTCAGTCAAAATAAATAAAATGTAAGGAGTCTAAAATGGCTAGTAAACGATTGAGACATGTGTTGAAGGTTTTCTCGTCAGTTGGTCTCCTTTCTTATCGTGAAAAACACCTTCCTCAAGATCAACAGACAACACCTGTCAAGCTACGCCAAGCCTTTGAGCAATTAGGACCTAGTTTTGTTAAAATTGGTCAAATCCTATCCACGCGCTCTGACCTTTTGCCAGAAAACTATATCAAAGAATTATCAAAGCTCCAGAGCTCAGTTCCTCCCTTGAATAAAGAGGAAGTCATGACTGCCATTAGGCGAGAATTACCTAATGAGCTTTCTGACAGTTTCCTTGATTTTTCGGAAGAACCCTTAGCTTCTGGTTCTGTCGCTCAGACCCATCGAGCTAGATTATTGTTTGGTCAGGAAGTGATTGTAAAAATCCAGAGACCTGGTATTGATGAGGTCGTTAAGGAAGATATTCAGCTTCTCATTAAGCTTGCACGGCATATACCAAAGCATTTTATCCCCATGGTCGATGTTCAGGAGGTTTTGGAAAATCTGCGTGAAACCTTAATTAAGGAACTAGATTTCAGGAATGAAGCAGAGGCCATGAAGTGCTTTAAGGCCAATAACAGGGCTGTTGCTTGTCTAGGTGTCCCCGAGGTCTATGATACCTTCACGACACCTCACCTCATAGTTGAAGAGTATATCAATGGGATTCCGCTTAATCACTACAGCCAACTGATTGAGGCTGGCTATGACTTAGAAGATGTGGGCAAGAAGCTTATGCTGTCATTTATCAAGCAAGTCTTCAAAGATGGCTATTTTCATGGTGACCCCCATCCTGGAAATCTGTTGGTACGTGATGGCAAGATTTATTTCATTGATTTTGGAATTATGGGGGAGTTGGAAGTGGGGATGCGTGCGTCCTTAAATGACATCCTGTACAGTTTTACCGCACAAGATGTTGATGGTATGACCAAGGCCATCTTGTCCGTTACACAATTTGATAATGGTCTTAATCGTGCAGTTCTAAGTCAAGATGTAGAGCAAATGTTAGGTCGTTATTCTGGTATTGACTTGGGAAGTCTCTCTATAACAGATTTGCTGCAGGATTTGATGGCTATTTTCCAGAAAAATCATCTTAAAGCCTCCTCTCAAATTACCATTTTGGAGAAGGCTTCGCTTCAAATTGAGGGGATTTTCCGAGAGTTAGCGCCAAATATGGATCTTATGACCCTGGCCAAGGATTACTTCCTAGAAAATATGGGACCTGACATGCTTAAGCAGGCCCTGAATAAAGAGAGTATCTTGATTGAACTCTTTTATCTGATTCGCAATGGGAAGAACATTCCACGTCGTCTGCATCAGCTTTTGGAGCAAATTTTAAACGGACGAATTGTGGTGAACCATGATTTTATTAACTTTTCGGGTCGAATTAAAGTTTTTGAGAAAGCATTAAATAATCTGGTTTTTGCCTTATTGACATTGGGATTTCTACTTTCCGGTGCCCTTTTGGCTAATAAATCAGGTTTTGAAAATCTTGCCTGGCTATTTCTTGGACTTGGAACTTTTCTAGCTTTAATCACAGTAGTGCGTATAATATTTAAGAAAAAAGGATAAAGTATGATTGAAACAACTAGGCCTGAGCTTGTGGCCTATCAAGAAGAGCGTTTAGCCAAATTTGTGAATGAAAATCAAAAGTTAGACAAAGGCCAAATCGTTTTTGCAGGGGACTCCATCACGGAGTTTTTTGCATTGAAAAAATATCTGGGTCGAGAGTTTCCCCTTGTTAACCGTGGGATTGCAGGAACAGACTCGGTTTGGCTTTTAGAACACCTTAAAGAGCAGGTCTTAGATTTGGAACCAAGTAAATTGGTGCTCTTGATTGGCATTAACGACATCGGAAGAGGTTACCCTATTCGAGATATTGTCACTCGTATTTCCGATATTATCATGACAGTTCGTCAGGAATCCCTCTTTACTGAGGTCTATTTGCTGAGTGTCTTTCCAGTTAGTGAAGAATCACAGTATGCTTCTAAGGTTAAGATTAGAAATAATACGACTGTACGTGAGCTAAATCAACAATTAGCTGTCCTCCCCGGTGTGACCTATGTCGATCTTTTTGATTACCTTACTGATAACATGGGACAGTTAAATGACAACTATACAACGGATGGTTTGCACTTGAGTCCACAAGGTTATCAAGTCCTTGCGGAACCAATCATAAAGGAGATTTTAGAATGAAAGTTGGCTTAGTCCTCGAAGGCGGGGGGATGCGTGGCTTATATACGGCTGGTGTATTAGATGCTTTATTAGAAGCTGGAATTAAGGTGGATGGCGTTGTTTCGGTATCGGCTGGAGCACTTTTTGGTGTTAATTACCTTTCTAACCAGCCCCAAAGAGCCCTTCGCTACAACAAGCGTTTTATGGGAGACCGTCGCTATATGAGTTTCTGGTCATGGCTGACAACAGGTAACTTCGTTAATAAGGAATTCTCCTATTATAAGGTTCCCATGGAGTTGGACGTTTTTGATCAGGAGTCCTTTGCTGATTCAGGTGTTCCCTTCTATGTGGTCACTACAGATATTGAGACCGGAAAACCAGACTATATCAAGATTGACCATGTCTTTGAGCAAATGGAAGCCCTTCGTGCAAGTTCTGCCCTACCTCTGGTTTCTGAAATTGTCGAGTACAAGGGTAAACGCTACATGGATGGTGGTCTGTCTGATAGTCTCCCTATTGATTTTATGGAAAATTTGGGCTTTGATAAACTCATTATAGTTCTGACACGTCCTAAAGGCTACCGTAAACAGCCATCTAAAACGAGTAAGCGAATCTACAAGCTCTTTTATCGTAAGTATCCTGAATTTGTTCAAGTGGCTTCAAATCGCCACATCCATTACAATAAGAGTATTGAAAAGATAGAGGCTTTGGAAAAAACTGGAAATCTTTATGCTATCCGTCCAGAACACGCACTTGAAGTTAGTCGTTTGGAGAAGGATCCTGAAAAGTTTGAAGCCATTTATCAAGAAGGATTGGATCAAATGCGTAATGATATGTCTAATCTCAAAACATTTCTTGGAGACAACTAAAAACGTGCTCGGTTGAGCACGTTCTTTTATTTATTGATTTGTCTTGCTTGACGACGTTCTTTAACTTTTTGACGACGTTCTTTTTCATTAAGGTAAATCAAGTAGAGGAGTCCAACTGGGACAAGACATAGCAACCAGAAATAAACTGGGAGTTGGCTCTTATCTGTTGTTTTAGTAGCCTTTTTATCTTTCTGGTTACTTCCAAAATCGAACCATCCCTTAACTTTAGTTGCCTTAACAGAAGTAGGTTTGATATTAGGTGACACTGTCTTCAGACCATTATCGATGACAATGTGATCATCTTTAACAGAGATTTTAGGGTCTTTACCTTTTTTAACGGTGGCATAGACGTCTTTTTCGACATTGTATTTTTTACCGTCGATTTCTTGTTCACCCTTGCTAAGAACTTTCTTGTAAGAGAAGTCTTTGTACATCTTCTCAACGAGAGCATTACCAAAGGTATGACGAATCTCTTCACCTGTTTGGTCAGACCAATCACCAGAACCCATGATGACAGCAATCATACGTTGATTACCACGCTTGATGGTATCAATATAGTTGAAAGCACCTTCTGGGCTAGATCCTGTCTTCAATCCATCAACCCCATCAATTCCGTATTTGGCACCTGGAATAGAGTAGTTGTAAGTCTCGAAGGTTTCCTCGTAAGGTGTTCCTTTTTTAACTGTGACAACAGGTTTGCTAGTGTATTTGAGAATGTCAGGGTATTTCTTGATGAAGTTATAGGTCATGATAGCCAAATCACGCGCAGTTGTTTGGTTGGTTTGGTTGTTATCATAACGTTGAGGACTGTAGTAACCTTTGAAGGCAACAGCAACGGCACCAGAAGCGTTGAACCATTTGGTATTGGTCATCCCTAGCTCTTTAGATTTCTCATTCATCATGTCTAGCCATTTATCAGGATCATTATTGGTCAAGTAGTTGGCTAGCATCACGGTTGTAACGTTAGAGGAAGGCACCGCTGTCATAGTGATGAGTTCTGAAACGGTATAATCAACACCCGCAACAATCTTGTTGTTGGAAATTTCGTAAATATCGGCAATAGCTTGGTCGGTTGGAGTAGCTGTGATAACAGTATCTTCAGAAATCTCTCCTTTAGACATAGCTTCAAAGACCAAATAAAGTGTCATGGCCTTAGACATAGAAGCTGGGTCACGCACCTCATCAGCATTTTCTTCCCAGAGGACATCTCCGGTATTTCCATCGATTAAGAGGGTTGATTTGGGGCGATAAGCCTCAGTGGCTTCAGTATAACCAGCAGCGCGTGTAATATCCATCAATTCGTCTGCACTAGACAAACTCGGTGCTAGGGCTAGACAAGCTGCTAAAAGGACGGCAACAATTTTCTTTTTCACAATGTGTCTCCTTTAATATATATGGGGTTCTGTAGCTGCCAGAACCTATTTTTATCTATTAATATCATTTGCCTGTCAAGACCCTAAATTCGGTAGTGACAAACATCTCCATTATAACATATAAAAGTTAGAGTTTTCCTAACATTTAGTATTTTAATGTAATTTTTAGAATCGATTGAATGTTACACAAAACTATTTGAAAGCAGAAAAAACGAGCTTGCTTGCTCGTTACTTTTCATCTTTTATCCTTGTGACTTGGTGGTAAATCATGAACCAGGTTTCATTTCGACGCCAGATACTAGTGTGGAAATTTCCTCCCAACTCATAACTAATTAATTTCGTTTTTTGACTAACAGATGTCATCTTGAAGCTGTCAAAATTATTGAGAAGTGGTTGGTGATTGGCAATAACTTCTTCACGATTGTGGTGGTGACCATTTTCATCGATTAAGTAGAAGTCTGGTGCTAAGAGATTTTCATAGTCAGGAATTTTTGACAGAATAATCTTTTCATTGCGAGAGAGTTTGTGAAGGACATTGCCATAAATTTCATCTTCGGGAATAGCAGCTGGTTCTACATGGACATCAGTGTCATAGACAGAGAAACGCTTGCTGAGAACCACTTCAATTTGTTCAGTAATGGCATGACTCTCGTAAACAGAGAGGTCAGGATTCATTTCAACCACAATATCAAGATAGACGTTGCTACCATAAGAACGGCCACGCTGCTTCTTAACCTTAGTGACTTTTGGAATCTCAAGAATCGCTTTCTCATAGGCTTTGAGGTTTCTCTCATCGAAACCGTCTGATAAACTAAAGGTTGCTTCCATGAAGATATCATAGGCTGTCTTTAGAATGAAGGAGGTAATGATAATGGCTGTAATATAGTCAATAATCGTGAGGTTGAAGGATGCTGCAACAATGGCGATTGACGTTCCAATAGAAGTTGCGGCATCGGAGAGATTATCCTTAGCGGCCGCAATCAAAGCGCTAGATTTCAGCTTTTTGGCAAGTCCTTTATTGTATAAGTAAACGCCACACATGACGATAGCAGAAAGAACTCCGACGGTTGCACCAAGGGGATCGACTACAGTTTCCTCTCTTAGAAAAATCTTTCGGACTGTTTGAATTAGGACTTGGAAGCCTACCACGAACATGATAAAGGAAGTGACTAGGCTTGATAAGTCTTCAATCTTCCAATGACCAAACCTATGATCTGCATCAGCAGGTTGACTAGCTAGGTGCAATCCAATGAGTAGGGCCACGTTCCCTAAAATATCTGACAAGTTATTGAAACCATCGGCAATCAAAGAGCTAGAATTTAAAAAGTGTCCAGCTAGAAGTTTTGCAATGGTAAGAAGAAGGTAGGCAGCGATGCTGACAATGGGACCTCGTCTGGCTGCTCTTAAATTTTCATACGTAGTCATAGGATTACCTTTTCTGTTAAAATACAAGTTTAAATTATAGCATAAAACTATAACGAGTTAAAGGTTGTAAGTCCTTTAAACTTGTGGAGTAATGTATTTTTAAAACTTGATAGGAAATGCTTCGTAATCAAGGTGTTTTTTCAGTATTTTCCGAATATTCCCTACAAATTATGGTATAATTTAGGGTGTAAAACAGTCTAAAAAGAGGTTTTTATGGAACATTCGACATGGCACAAGCTTCTGAAAGAGGAGTTGCCTGACCATTATTTTTCAAAGATAAATCAGTTTATGGACCAGGTTTATAGCCAGGGGACAGTTTATCCGCCGCGTGACAAGGTTTTTAATGCCTTGTTGGAGACTCCGTTTGAAGAAGTGCGGGTGGTAATCCTTGGTCAGGACCCTTATCATGGGCCTCATCAAGCACAGGGACTTTCCTTCTCGGTACCTGATAGCCTTCCAGCTCCCCCGTCTTTGAAAAATATTCTCAAGGAATTAGAGGAAGATTTAGGTCCTAGATCCTTTCATGATTTAACGTCATGGGCCGAGCAGGGGGTACTGTTACTTAATGCCTGTCTAACAGTTCCAGCTGGTCAAGCAAATGGGCATGCTGGTCAGGTTTGGGAACCTTTTACAGATGCTGTGATTAAGGTTCTCAATCAAAAGGATACTCCTGTTGTCTTTATACTTTGGGGTGGCTATGCTCGTAAGAAGAAGGCACTAGTGACTAATTCTAAACATGCTATTATTGAGAGTGCCCATCCGAGTCCCCTGTCGGCCTATCGTGGTTTTTTTGGCAGCAAGCCATTTTCAAAAGCCAATGCCTACCTTGTATCTCAAGGCCAATCCCCAATTGATTGGTTGAAGTAAAATAGAAAGTTGGAAGATTATGTTACTGATTAAAAACGGTCGTGTTGTAGACCCTAAGTCTGGTTTGGATACGCAAGCTGATGTTCTTGTTGATGGTAAAAAAGTAGTTAAGATTGCTGAAAATATCGAGGCTGGAGATGCTCAAGTCATCGATGCGACTAGTCTTGTGGTTGCTCCTGGCTTGGTGGATATCCATGTTCACTTCCGTGAGCCAGGTCAAACTCATAAGGAAGACATTCATACTGGTGCCTTGGCAGCGGCTGCGGGTGGTTTTACAACAGTTGTAATGATGGCTAACACTAATCCAACGATTTCAGATAAGGAAACCTTGGAGGAGGTCTTGACTTCGGCAGCTAAGGAAAATATCCATGTTAAGTCTGTTGCGACTATTACTAAGAATTTTGATGGTGAAACCCTCACTGATTTCAAGGGTTTGCTTGAAGCCGGTGCTGTCGGATTCTCAGATGATGGTATTCCATTGACCAATGCTGGTATTGTCAAAAAAGCCATGGAGCTAGCTAAGGAGAATAATACCTTTATCAGCCTTCACGAGGAGGATCCTGATCTAAATGGTATTCTCGGTTTCAATGAAAATATTGCTAAAAAAGAATTCCATATTTGTGGGGCAACAGGTGTAGCTGAATACAGTATGATTGCGCGTGATGTCATGATTTCTTATGATACACAAGCCCATGTTCATATTCAACACTTGTCAAAAGCTGAATCTGTAAAAGTGGTTGAATTTGCTCAAAAACTTGGAGCACAAGTTACAGCAGAAGTGGCACCACAACATTTCTCTAAGACAGAAGACCTCTTGCTCTCAAAAGGTGCTAATGCCAAGATGAACCCACCACTTCGTTTGGAATCTGACCGTCAGGCCGTCATCGAAGGGTTGAAATCTGGAGTCATCTCAGTCATTGCCACAGACCACGCACCACACCATGCCGATGAAAAGAATGTCGATGATGTGACTAAAGCACCATCAGGAATGACTGGTCTTGAAACATCTCTATCTCTTGGATTGACCTACTTGGTTGAAGCAGGACACTTAAGCTTGACGGAACTCTTGAAAGTAATGACTAGCAACCCATCTGATCTTTATGGCTTCGATGCTGGTTATTTGGCTGAAAATGGACCAGCTGACCTTGTGATTTTTGCAGACAAGGAAAAACGTCAGGTCACAGCAGACTTTAAGTCTAAAGCAGCCAATTCACCATTTGTAGGCGAAGAACTTACGGGCAGTGTTAAATACACTATCTGTGACGGCGAGATTGTTTATCAAGCCTAAATAGCAGATCAGAGCAGGGCACATCGAGACACTTGGTGTTGCACCTGCTTTTTTAGTCCTTAAAGGAGCAAAATGATGAAAAAGATACTGAAAGGTCTTGTTAAATACCTTGCTTTAACTGTTTTGTTAGCCTGTTTTCTGCCACTTTCTTTGCAACACGTTCAAGCTGACGAGGATGAGGTAGAGTATAGTCTACCTTCATATGTTGGTCACCTTTCTATACATGATGATGGTAATGCAACGTTTACTCAGGAAGTGACTTATGATTTTGATAGTGACTATAAAGGTCAGTATGTAACTTTGGGGAAAATTGGTGGTTATTCTATTATGGATGATCCCAAGGTTTCAGCAACCGTAAATGGGAAAGAAAAAACAGATATTACAGTTGAAAAAACAGACTCTTATGATGGTGTTAAACTCAAAGTTTATAATTCAGGTTCAGATGGTGATAGGGTTGTTCTCAAAGTTACTTGGCAAATCCAACAGTTGTTGAATCTATATTCAGATATTGCAGTTTTAAATTGGTTTCCAATCTCTGATTGGGATAAAGGATTTGGACAGGTTGATTTCACGGTTGATGGTCTAGATGCAAGTCAAGGAGAGCTTTACGCCCACACTGGCTATTTTGGTAAAGACCCACAGGTTAAACGTACTGCTACAGGTTATCAGGTTCATGTAGACAATTTACCATCATCAGGTAAATTGGAATTACATGCCTACTGGCCGATGACCAGTACTTTACGGGAAAATAATCAGGCTTATTTATTACATAAGACAAATGAGGCAGAGTTTTTTAAAAAAGAAAGAGATATCAAAAAGTCTAAAGAAAACTACCGACGCATTTTTTATGTCATTTTGCCACTTGTAATTTTAAGCTTTGTTCTTATTGGTATTTTCTGTTACCTCATTGTTTTTTATAGTACGAGGACACCTTCTTTCCCTCGAGATGCACGTCTTTATGAAGCCCCTCAAGATTTAGCACCTTTGGTCTTAGCTAAGAATGTTTATAATCAGTCTTTCGATAAAACAGGGCTAAAAGAAGAAACGGGTCCTTTGAAGTTCAAATATATGGTGCAAGCTACCATCCTCGATTTGATTGATAGAGGTTATCTCACTTTTAGGCGAGAAGGTGATAGTAATATTCTGACACGTATTGAAAAGGAAGGTCTCTCTTCGTTTGAAGTATCATTCTTAGATATGTTGTTTGATGGTCGCATGGAAATTAGAGATAGTGAAATGTTCTCGCACTATTATCTTGATAAAGATGCTCTAGAAAAACAATTCAAGAGTGCTAGAACAAGCTATGAGCGAGAAACTATTCGATCTCAGGGAAAACGTGTCAAATATCAATTCTCCAATGACGGCTATCAAGTAGCCAAAGGCGTTGAAAAAGAGGAATTTGCGCTAGGACTTCCTAAAATTTATAGAGATTTTAGTGCGAAAGAAAAGACATTTAACATATTGGGAGTAGCAGCTTTGGCACTTTCAATGATGCTTTGTATACTTTCAACTTTGTTCTTATTTGGTGCATTTGGATCAGGATTTGGTTTTCACTATATTCTTGGACTACTACCTATAGCTGGACTTACCGTTTTATTCTGGTTCTTGGTGAAAAGACGTCGTCAGAGATGTCTTGATGCAACTCAAATTTCAACGTATTACCAGTGGCATAGCTTTAAAAATATGATTCAGAGTATTCCTAGCTTTAAAGAGTCAGAATTAGAATCTGTCATCCTATGGAATCGTATCTTGGTTTATGCGACACTCTATGGACAGGCGAAAAAAGTTAGTGATGTGCTAAAACGATACAACATTCACCTCAGTAATCCATCTCTAGATGAGTTTACTTATTCTGCGACACCATTTATTATGCTGAATAATGTCAATTATCTAGAATCTTATGTTTCTGCCTCAGATACCGTAAGTAGTTTTTCTATCAATTCAAATAGTGGTAGTGGCGGCTTTGGAGGCGGTGGCTTCTCTGGTGGTGGCGGAGGAGGCGGTGGTGGCGCCTTCTAAGCTACGCTAGTTGGAGTTTACTATCAATAGAGACACTCAGTCTATATGATCTTGGGTGTCTTTTTGTTTGGCGAATAATTCCTTTCATTCTAAACTGTTAGGGATTTTTAGTGAGAAGAGATATAAAGTAACAAAAAAAGAGCCAGTGGCTCTTTTTAAATATGATCTTAATAACCAGGTTCAAAGATTTCAATAATTTGAGTCAGATAACCTGCATGTAAACCGATGCGATAGTCAACATTTGGCAAACTCTTTACTAAATCATTCAGTTCTTTATCTTTGCTAACCTTATCAGCCAAAACTGGTAATTCAACAACAAGGAGTTGTGAGTGATCTAGTTGAAGGTAACTACTATTGACCTTGACATCAGGACGAAGTAGTTTAAATATCGCTCTTTCCGAAGCTTGGAGCAGTTGATATAAATCGAGGTCAGATAAAGGGATCTCACCAAACTGAGGACTGATGTTTATAGCAATATCAATATGAGCAGCTCGCATTTCTAAAATGCGGTTAGAGAGGAAACTAGATATTATTGGATTGCTAAGCCTATCTAAGTTTTCTTGAGTCTCTGGATTACCAATGCTAGCATTGTCCGTTTTATAAATCTCAAGTAGACTAGTAGCTTTGGCAGTATCTTCATTTTCCAAGGCAAGAGAAACCTCCTTGAGGTTTTTCTTGAATAAGTCGAAGGACGTTTGCTTTTGCATAATAATCTGGATAAAGGATTTGCTATAGTTAGTCATAGTACCCAACAATTTATGACGTTCTTTGTTCAGTCTATCGATAGATTGTTGGTGGACAGCCTGGTTCCAATTGTAAAAATCCCATAGTAGTAGGGCAATATAGAGAACTAAGATAACAGAACTATTAGGACTGACCTTGAAAACTATTTCAAATAAATTTTTAGGGTCATTTGCTGTTGGAAGAATACTGTTAAGACCATGGATAACAGTAAAGAAGACATAATAGACAGCTAGAAAGGCAGTGCTTCGCAACCAGTTACGTCTAGCCCAAGCTTCGTCAAGACTACTCATCTGATTTAGGTCTACGGCGAAGATCTTAAGCATTAGGTAAATGATTAATGGTGCTAAGATATAGATCAAGATATGTAAGTTAGTGTTGAGGGTAATATCACCTTTGATATGTAAGACGTGAGGGATAATGACAATTGAAAGTAGTCGTGTTGCCATATCAAAAAGGATAGTTGGATAAAAAGCGTAAAGCAATCGATGATAGAAAGAACGCTCTTTGACAAGGGCCAAATCGGCAACAAGGAAGAAAAGCGGGTCCACAACGATTTTTACGAGACTAAAATAGGACGCTGCAGCTACATAGGACAAAAATAGAAGTAAGAGGTGTCCTCGTAGTGGCTTAATCTTAGACATAGTCTGGTAGAGGTACCAAATAGAAATGAAACTAACAGCCTGTAAGAGGGGATTGATAATATTAGTAATCATTGTAACCTCCTTTAGTCATGTCAATCTCAATTTGTAAGCGATAAATCCCAGCACGTGTATTTGAAACAATGTTAACGTTTGGATAAGTAGATAGAATAGTATTGACGCGTTTTAGTTCAGGATCAGAGAAATCAGATGTAATAGCTGAATCTTCTTTAGTGCTTGAACTTTCAACGACAAAGTGTTGACTATCCTCATCCTTAAAATAAGCATAGCTAAGGTATTTCTGTTCACTATCTTGTGCTTGGTCAATGACATGATCCAAGATAGTTGATAGGACATATACCCAGTCTAAAGGATAAATTGGATAGACGGTAATAGGTTCTGGTACCTCCATACTAACCCAAACATCCAGTTCTTTTGCCTTAAGAAATTTAGCTTCAAAGAGTACCTGTAAATCTGGCAGTTTAATATTTTCTAGTTTGTCTCGATAAAAATGATCAATCTTCTTATCTAGCGGATTCGGTGTCAGTAAGTAGTCAATTAACTCCTGAGCTTCCTCATTTTGTTGAAAACGGATGATATCGTAGAGGTTTTCAGCTTCGTCTTTGATGAAGAGCTCTTGGCTAGTCTTTTTCTGGTACCAGGTATTGATGTTCTGACTTGATTTTTGAAGAAGGAGAGAATGTTCCTCTTGGGCTGCTTGTGTTTGAGCATTGAGGTCTTTTCTATAGAGTTTAACCTGCTTAGATAGAATCAGAGCCGTAATGATAAGAAAGGCAATGGTAAAGTGAATGTCTGTTGAAACGAGTTCAGAAGCAAAGTAAATAAAGGCTAAGCTACAAAGAGCGACAGACGTTGACCTGTACCATGGTCTTGCTTTATCAATTTGCATCATTCGAGAGTAGTCCACCTGAAGAAGGGCACTTTGTGCAAACCAAAGTAAAAAAGCAAGAAAGAGAATAAAGGGACCAGCAAAATAGTAATCCAAGACTGCAGGGAAAAAAATTGGAATAATCAGGAAAATGACCAATCTTACCGTTAAGGCAAAGGTGAAAGGTATGAAGAAAGTCTCCAAAATGGTATGTCTTAGATTTTTGTAGGATTTGGCAGCTAGAAAGAGTACAAGTGCAATAAAACCGGATTTTGGATAAAACATGCCAAAATAACTAGAGGCAAAAATTGCTATACCAGCTAAAATAATAATCCAGTATCTAAGCGGCCTTTGCGTGGTCACCTTGAAGATAATAATTTGTAAAATAAAAGCTATACATGCCGTAAGCCCGTGAATTATGACATCACTCAATATCAAATATTCTCCTATTCGGGTAAAATCTATACAATCATGCTATTATACCATATCGCAAACAAAAAGAGCATACGAATTGCCTATAAGTGATAAAGATGTAAGGCTTTTCATTTTTCAAGCATATTTCTTGCCCATTAAGTTTTTTTAACCTATCCTAGATGTATAGTAAAATTTCGATAGAGGAGATCGATATGGTAAAACTTTCTAAAGAGACACATCTTGAGATGTTCACTAAAATGGAACGTATCCGTGAATTTGATTCACGTATTAATAAATTGGTTCGTCGTGGTTTTGTTCAAGGAATGACTCACTTTTCAGTTGGTGAGGAAGCAGCCAACGTTGGGGCTGTTCAACACTTGAGCTATGACGATATCTTCTTTTCAAATCACCGTGGTCACGGACAATCTATTGCCCAAGACATGGATTTGAATAAAATGATGGCGGAGCTTGCAGGTAAGGCGACAGGTGTTTCTAAGGGCCGTGGTGGTTCTATGCATTTGGCTGACTTTGAAAAAGGTAACTACGGAACTAACGGTATTGTTGGTGGTGGTTATGCTCTTGCCGTAGGTGCAGCTCTCACTCAGCAATACAAAGAAACAGGAAATATTGTTGTGGCCTTTTCAGGAGATGGTGCAACTAATGAAGGCTCATTCCATGAGTCAGTCAATATGGCAGCTACTTGGAAATTGCCGGTTATCTTCTTTATCATCAATAACCGTTATGGTATCTCAATGGATATTCATAAAGCTACAAACACACCTCACCTTTATACACGTGCGGAAGCTTATGGTATTCCTGGTTTCTACTGTGAAGATGGTAACGATGTTTTGGCTGTATACGAAACAATGGGCAAGGCTGTTGAGCATGTCCGTGGTGGCAACGGTCCCGCTATCGTTGAGGTAGAATCTTACCGTTGGTTTGGTCACTCAACTGCTGATGCAGGTGTTTACCGTACTAAGGAAGAAGTTGACGAGTGGAAGAACAATAACGACCCAATTATTAAATACCGTAACTATCTCGTTTCTGAAAATATCGCAAGCGCTGAAGAGTTAGATGCTATCCAAAGCCAAGTTAAGGCAGAGGTTGATGCAGCTTATGAGTTCGCCCAAAATAGCCCAGATCCAGAACTTTCAGTTGCCTTTGAAGATGTATGGGTAGACTAAAGAGAAAGGTTGAGGAATACAAGTATGAGTGAAACAAAATTGATGGCCTTGCGTGAGGCAGTAAACCTTGCTATGAGCGAGGAGATGCGTAAAGACGAAAACATCTTCCTTATGGGTGAAGATGTTGGTATCTATGGTGGTGACTTCGGTACATCAGTTGGGATGTTGGCAGAGTTTGGTGAAAAACGTGTTAAAGATACACCAATTTCAGAGGCAGCTATCGCTGGTGCAGCTGTTGGATCTGCCATCACAGGTCTTCGTCCAATCGTTGACTTGACTTTCATGGACTTCATCACGATTGCCCTTGATGCTATCGTTAATAATGGTGCAAAAAACAACTACATGTTTGGTGGTGGTTTGAAGACTCCTGTAACCTTCCGTGTAGCTTCTGGTTCAGGGATTGGTTCTGCGGCACAGCACTCACAATCTCTTGAGTCATGGTTGACTCACATTCCAGGGATTAAAGTCGTTGCTCCAGGTAATGCTAACGACGCTAAAGGTCTTTTGAAATCTGCTATTCAGGACAATAACATTGTTATCTTCATGGAACCAAAAGCACTTTACGGTAAGAAAGAGGAAGTGACTCAAGATCCTGATTTCTACATTCCACTTGGAAAAGGTGAAATCAAGCGTGAAGGGACTGACCTTACTATTGTCACATATGGTCGTATGTTGGAACGTGTTCTTAAGGCTGCTGAAGAAGTGGCTGAACAAGGTATTAACGTTGAGGTCGTTGACCCACGTACGCTTATCCCACTTGATAAGGAATTGATTTTCGAGTCAGTTAAGAAGACTGGTAAACTGATGCTGGTCAATGATGCATATAAGACTGGTGGGTTCATCGGTGAGATTGCTGCTATGGTTACTGAAAGTGAAGCATTTGATTACCTTGACCACCCAATTGTACGTTTAGCAAGTGAAGATGTGCCTGTACCTTATGCGCGTGTCTTGGAACAAGCGGTTCTTCCAGATGTTGAAAAGATTAAGGCTGCTATTATCAAGATGGCCAATAAAGGAAACTAACTTTCTAGCGACGGTTAAGTGATATGTCTCGCTAGTAAAATGTGTTTCTTGATTTAACTGTGAGAGTATCGGAAAATATAATTTAAAGTAGAAAGGAGGGGGCGTTAAAGCGTTTGAGTTGATTTGAACTCAAACGAAATGCTTCGGAATTTAGATAGTTTTATTTGTGTGCAAGCACACTAAATGTAAAACTCCTAAAACTCTGTCGCATTTTAGCGTTCTTAGTATCATAAAATATGGCTTTTGAGATTATTATGCCAAAGCTTGGTGTGGACATGCAGGAAGGCGAAATCATCGAGTGGAAGAAACAAGAGGGTGATGTGGTTAATGAGGGGGATATCCTTCTTGAAATCATGTCAGATAAAACGAACATGGAACTTGAAGCAGAAGATTCTGGTGTTCTTTTGAAGATTACCCGTCAAGCTGGTGAAACAGTACCAGTTACTGAAGTTATCGGTTATATTGGAGCAGAGGGTGAAGTTGTGGCTGATAATGCTGCGAGCGCACCGGCTGCAGAAGCTGCTCCGCAAGTTGAAGAAGTTGCTACTGTGGAAGCACCTGTAGTGGCAGCACAAGCCCAAGCCCCTGTCGTACACGAAGGTGGCAAAGTACGTGCAACACCTAAAGCACGTAAAGTAGCGCGTGAGTTGGGGATTGACCTCGCTCAAGTTCCAGGAACTGGAGCAAAAGGTCGTGTTCATGCTGATGACGTTGAGAACTTTAAGGGTGCTCAACCTAAGGCAACTCCGTTGGCACGTAAGATTGCAGCGGACCTTGGTATTGAATTAGCTACCGTATCTGGAACAGGCTTTGGTGGTAAGATTACCAAGGAAGATGTCCTTGCAATCAGTGCCCCAGCTCAAGTTAAGGAAGCTGCAGCTGCACCTGTGGTTGAAGCTAAGCCAGAAAAAGTCTTGCCAGAAGGTGTGGAAGTTATCCCAATGTCTGCTATGCGTAAGGCTATCTCTAAGGGAATGACGCACTCTTACTTAACTGCGCCAACCTTCACCCTTAACTATGACGTAGACATGACTAACCTTATGGCTCTTCGTAAGCAAGTCCTTGATCCAATCATGAATAAGACTGGCATGAAGGTAACCTTCACTGATTTGATTGGTTTGGCAGTTGTGCGTACCCTTATGAAAGACGAACACCGTTACCTCAATGCATCCTTGATTGATGATGCGCAAAATATCGAATTACACAAATTTGTTAATCTCGGTATTGCTGTTGGTCTCGATGATGGCTTGATTGTACCGGTCGTTCATGGTGCAGATAAGATGAGTTTGTCTGACTTTGTGGTGGCCTCTAAGGATGTCATCAAGAAAGCTCAGGCTGGTAAATTGAAGGCGGCAGAAATGTCAGGTTCTACTTTCTCTATCACTAACTTGGGAATGTTTGGAACCAAGTCATTTAACCCAATTATCAACCAACCAAACTCAGCTATCCTTGGTGTTTCAGCAACTATTCAGACACCGGTTGTTGTTGATGGTGAAGTTGTCGTACGTCCAATCATGGGGCTATGCTTGACTATTGACCACCGTATTGTAGATGGTATGAATGGTGCCAAATTCATGGTTGATTTAAAACATTTGATTGAAAATCCAATGGAATTGTTGATTTAAGTAAAAAAATATCTGAAAACTGAAGTTTTAAAATAGAAAGGAGAGGGCGTTAAAGCGTTTGAGTTGATTTGAACTCGAACGAAATGCTTCGGAATTTAGATAGTTTTACTTGTGTGCAAGCACACTAACGTAAAACTCCTAAAATTCTGTCGCATTTTAGCGTTCTTAGTATCATAAAATATGGCTTTTGAGATTATTATGCCTAAGCTTGGTGTGGACATGCAGGAAGGTGAAATCATCGAGTGGAAGAAACAAGAGGGTGATGTGGTTAATGAGGGAGATATCCTTCTTGAAATCATGTCAGATAAAACGAACATGGAACTTGAAGCAGAAGATTCTGGTGTTCTTTTGAAGATTACCCGTCAGGCTGGTGAAACTGTACCAGTTACTGAGGTTATTGGTTATATTGGAGCAGAGGGTGAAGTTGTGGCTGATAATGCAGCCAGTGCACCTGTTGCAGAAGCAACTGCTCAATTAGAATCTGCTGGTCTTGAAGTTCCTAAAGCTCCTGCCCCAGCTGCTCCTGCAGCTACTGCAGAAAAAGCACCGCTTGCTGACAATGAGTACGATATTATTGTTGTCGGTGGTGGTCCTGCTGGTTACTATTCTGCCATTCGTGGGGCACAACTTGGTGGTAAGGTTGCTATCATTGAAAAATCTGAATTTGGTGGAACATGTTTGAATAAAGGATGTATTCCAACTAAGACCTACCTTAAAAATGCAGAAATCCTTGATGGGCTTAAGATTGCTGCAGGTCGTGGTATCAACCTAGCGTCAACAAACTACACTATCGATATGGATAAGACTGTTGACTTTAAGAACTCTGTTGTTAAGACACTTACTGGTGGTGTTCAAGGTCTTTTGAAGGCTAACAAGGTTACTATTTTCAATGGTCTTGGTCAAGTTAACCCAGATAAGACAGTTACTATTGGTTCAGAAACAATCAAGGGACGTAATATTATCCTTGCGACTGGATCAAAAGTTTCACGTATCAATATCCCTGGAATTGAGTCACAACTTGTGATGACATCAGATGATATCCTTGACTTGCGTGAATTACCTAAATCACTTGCTGTTATGGGTGGTGGTGTCGTTGGTATCGAACTTGGTCTTGTTTATGCTTCATACGGTGTAGAAGTAACTGTTGTTGAGATGGCTGACCGCATTATCCCTGCTATGGATAAAGAAGTATCACTTGAACTTCAAAAAATCCTTGCTAAGAAGGGTATGAAGATCATGACTTCTGTTGGTGTTTCTGAAATTGTTGAAGCCAACAACCAATTGACCCTTAAACTTAATAATGGTGAAGAGATTGTAGCTGATCGCGCCCTTCTTTCAATCGGTCGTGTTCCTCAGTTGGATGGTCTTGAAAATCTTAACCTTGAATTAGACCGTGGTCGTATCAAAGTGAATGCTTATCAAGAAACATCAATCCCTGGTATCTATGCACCGGGTGATGTAAACGGAACTAAGATGCTTGCTCACGCTGCTTACCGTATGGGTGAAGTTGCAGCTGAAAATGCTATGCATGGTAACGTTCGTAAGGCTCACCTTGACTACACACCAGCTGCTGTATACACACATCCAGAAGTCGCAATGTGTGGTCTTACTGAAGAAGATGCACGCGCTAAATATGGTGATGTCCTCATTGGTAAATCAAGCTTTGCTGGTAATGGACGTGCTATTGCTTCAAACGAAGCTCAAGGTTTTGTTAAAGTCGTTGCAGATGCGAAGTACCATGAAATCCTTGGTGTTCATATCATTGGACCGGCTGCAGCTGAATTGATTAACGAAGCGTCAACAATTATGGAAAATGAATTGACTGTAGATGAGCTCTTGCAATCTATCCACGGTCACCCAACCTTCTCTGAAAACATGTACGAAGCCTTTGCTGACGTACTTGGAGAAGCAATCCATAACCCACCAAAGCGTAAATAATACGGATAAAATTCTCGGACAGATGTTCGAGGATTTTTCTTTTGTCGCAAATTTTCATCTTTAGATAAATCTCGTAAATTTCTTTGCATTTTTTGTGTTAAGTACGAATAGTTAGTTAAAGGGTTTTCAAATAAGATAAGTCGCTATTTTAGTAGCGTTTATAATTTTATAATATTTCTATTTTATTTAGAAAATTTTTAATAATAACCTTTCCACGAGAGTTTTTCTGTGGTAAAATGGTTCAAGTATTACAAATGCAAAAGGAAAGTTAAATGCGAACGAAAGATTTTATCTACTATGCCAGTGCGGCTGTTCTCTTGGCTGTAACTACTCAGGTTGCTCAAGCAGACGAAGTGGCGACACAAACGCCTTCTATTACTGAAGGAAATCAGTATCAACCTGCAACAGCGGCTGAGATTTTTGGTGGAGAAGCAGCCTTACCTGTAACTCCTAGTTCAACGGTTTCAGCACCCGCAGCTTCGAGTGAAGTGGCAAAAGCTAGTGCTCCAGCGGTATCTACGTCTCCTGCTTCACAGAGTTCCGAGGCTGCAACGGCAACGGCATCAACTTCGGTAGCTAACTCTACTGTTACTGCAACATCAAATTCAGTTGCGACTTCTGTAGTAAGTTCAGAAAGTGGAACTGCTTCTACAAGTGCGACAAATTCTGAAACGTCAAACAGCACTGTAGCAACACCTGCTAAATTAACGAATTCTACGGATGTTCCTTCTCCAACCCTTAAGGTGCAACCGAAGACTTTTATCGATGTCAGCAGCCATAATGGTGAAATCAGTGTAGATGACTATCGTGCTCTTGCACGCCAAGGTGTTGGTGGGGTCGTAGTCAAGTTGACTGAGGATACTTGGTACAATAATCCTAAGGCAGCGTCACAAGTTCGCAATGCGCAAATCGCGGGTCTTCAAGTATCAACCTATCATTTTTCTCGTTACACGACTGAGGAAGAGGCCCGCGCAGAAGCTCGTTTCTTCATTCAAGCTGCACAAAACCTTAACCTTTCAAAGAGCACTGTTATGGTTAACGATTTCGAAGACTCTAAGATGCTTCCAAATATCAACCGTAACACTCAAGCGTGGGTTAACGAAATGCGTAAGCATGGATACAACAACTTGATGTTCTACACAAGTGCTAGCTGGTTGGATGAGAATAATCTAGGCTACCGTGGACCTGTCTCAACCTCTCAATTTGGTATCGAAAATTTCTGGGTCGCACAGTACCCATCATCAACTCTTACAGCAACGAGTGCCAAAAACATGCGCTATAATGCCAAAACTGGTGCATGGCAGTTTTCAGCTACGGCTAATCTCTTGCCAAGTAAACATGTCTTCGACCACAGCGTGGATTATACAGGACGTTTCACAGCTAATGCTAGTGCTGAGGTTGATGCAACTCAAGGCAATTTGAGTGGAACCATTTCTATTGTCAACAATAATCCAACTGTTGGTAGCTTTGATGTTGTCATCTCTAATGTCAAAGCACCAAATGGTGTTGAAACAGTCTCTGTTCCAATTTGGTCAGAAATTAATGGTCAAGATGACATTATCTGGTATACGGCTAACCGTCAAAATAGTGGAACTTATACAGTAAACGTTAAGGCTTCAGCTCATAAAAACTCGACAGGGCTTTATAATATCCACCTTTATTATGTTCAAAAAGATGGTCAATTGACGGGTGTTGGTGGAACAACTACGCAAGTCTTCATTGGTAAGACACCTGAGCAGTTGAAACCTAAAGCAAATTTTGCTATTGAAAACAATAATGCTAAGGCTGGAACTTTTGACGCCGTTATCACTAATATCTCAGCACCACTAGGTGTTAAAGAAGTTTTGGTGCCATCATGGAGTCTTGAAAATGGTCAAGACGATCTTATTTGGCATAAGGCGACTAAGCAAACTGATGGCAGCTATCGTGTAACCATTAAGGCAAGTGAGCATAAGGGCACTAAAGGAAATTACCGTGCCGATGCTTATATCGTGGATAACTCTAACAATCGCCATTATATTGCTGAAAAAGTAGTGGCTGTTGATTATGCTCGACCAAGTGGTGTCCTTACGATTGAAAACAACAATACTGCGGCAGGTACTTTTGATGCCGTTGTTCGTAATATTGTTGCTCCTACAGGTTTGAAAGAGGTTCTTGTTCCTTCATGGAGTTTAGCTGGCGGTCAAGATGACCTTATCTGGCATAAGGCAACTCGTCAAGCCGATGGTTCTTACCGAGTGACTATCAAAGCAACGGATCATAAGAATTCAACTGGTAAGTACCGTGCCGATGCCTACCTTGTAGATGACTTTAACAAACGTTTTTACCTTACTGAAAAAGTGGTAGAAGTTACTCAAACTCGTCCTAGTGCAAGCCTCTTTATTGAAAATAATAATGCTGATTTAGGTACTTTTGACGCTGTTATCCGCAATATCGTAGCACCAAATGGGGTTAAGGAAGTTTTAGTTCCTTCATGGAGTCTCGTTAATGGCCAAGACGATCTTGTTTGGCATAAGGCTAGTCGTCAATCTGATGGTAGTTATCGTGTAACAATCAAGTCTAGTGAGCATAAGAATTCACTAGGAAATTACCGTGCTGACGTTTACATCGTAGATAATGCTAACCAACGTCATTATGTCACTGAAACCATTGTAGACGTAAAACATAATAAGCCAGTCGGTACTATTTCAGTTGTTAATAACAATAATGATACTGGTACTTTTGATGTTTTTATCACCAATCTGACGAATCCAAGCGGTATTTCAGGTGTGGTTATCCCAGTTTGGTCTGAGCAAAATGGTCAGGATGATCTTGTTTGGCATAATGCCACAAAACAGGATGATGGTTCCTACAAGGTGACTATTTCAGCTAGTCAGCACAAGTGGAATTCAGGCAAGTATGTCGTTCATGGCTATATTGTTGATGCTTCTGGTAAGAATATCGGCTTTGGCGCAACTTCAGCTGATGTGGTAGCCCCTAAGAAAATCGGTTCGGCATCAAGAGGAAACTACGATGTTTTAAATAAGATTGTCTATCTCGATGCTGGCCATGGTGGCTATGATCCAGGAGCTTCGTACTTTGGTATTTCTGAAAAGAGCTTGACTTTGGCCATCCAAAGCCGTGTGAAAGCTAAACTAGAATCAGAAGGTTATCAAGTTGTGACCACGCGTACCAGCGATACCTATGTTGATTTGACGGATCGCTCTCGTGCAGCTAATGCCTCTGAATCAGATATCTTCGTAAGTATCCACATCAATGCTTCAGGCAGTTCAGCAGCACAGGGAATCGAGACCTATTATTACCAACCTTATGCAGAATACCCATCACGCATTAATGCGACCTACCATGCTAATCCGACTCGTTTGAGTATGAGTGACACTTTGGCCAATGCCATCCAGTCCAGTCTTATTAATGCGACTGGCGCTCAGAATCAGGGCGTGAAACGTCAAACCTTTGCAGTCTTGCGTGAAACGACAGCGCCAGCAGTTCTCCTTGAACTTGGTTTCTTGTCAAATCCACAAGAAGCAGCTCGTTTGAGTACCTCTGCTTATCAGGAGACTTTAGCTAACGCAATTGTGGCAGGGATTAAGCGTTACTATTCTATTTATAATTAATAGATTGAGAGAATCTTATGGTTCTCTTTTTTATTTTTAAAGAGCGAAAACGCTTGCATAAATCTAATCTAAATGGTATATTAAAAAACATGAAAACGTTAACAAAAGGAGTTAGTATGAAAAGGAATACTCAAACTAATGACGAAAAAGTCCTTCGTTATAGTCTTCGCAAGTACAAGTTAGGGTTGGCTTCTGTAACCATTGGAGCTGTTTTTTTGAGCTTTGCTGCTACTAATGGAGTCAAGGCAGAAGAAGTAGTGTCAACACCTGCCTCAAGTACACAGGTAGAGTCAGCTGATTCTAGTCTTACCACCAGTGGTCTAGTAACTGAATCGCCAACAGCTCCTCTAACAGCTGAGAATGGCACAGTGTCCAAGGAAAATGAGCCAGTTTCTCTTCCAGCAGAAAATACTAGCCGTACTGAGCCTTCCAAGCTAACTGAAACTAGCGAAAACACGCCAAAAACAGTAAGTACTAATAATAGTCAAGCTCTCACTAATGCATCTGAGGAACCTATTGCTGAGGGGACTATTCGCTTGCATTTCCAAGAGTTGCCAAGTCAGGATAAGGCATCACTTGGGCTTTGGACTTGGGACGATGTGGAGACGCCATCATCTCAGAAAGGTGCTTGGCCAACAGGAGCAACCTCATTTGCAGAAGTGAAACAGGATGATTATGGTGTTTACCTGGATGTGAAGTTGTCTTCAACACCTAAAAAACTTAGCTTCCTTATTAATAATGCCGCTGGAACGAACCTTTCAGGGGATAAAGCAGTAGAAATTCTTAGCCCTCAAATGAATGAGGCTTGGATTGACAAGGATTTCCAAGTTTACAGTTATCAACCTATCCCTCAAGATCACGTTCGTATTAATTATTTCCGTACGGATGGCGACTATAGTAATAAGTCTGTATGGTATTGGGGAGATGTAAAGGATGCCCCAAGTAATTGGCCTGATGGTGTCAATTTCCAACCAAATGGTAAGTATGGTGCTTATTTAGACATTCCGCTAACCGAGGCTGCTAAATCTATCGGATTTTTACTCTTAGATGAGAGCAAAACAGGAGATGATGTGAAAATTCAACCAAATGATTATAAATTTAGTGACTTGAAAAAAACTCGTCAGCTTTTCGTACGAGATACTGATACGACAGTCTACACCAACCCTTATTTTGTTAAGGATGTGCGTTTGACTGGAGCTCAGCAGCTTAGTCCAAGCCAAATCGAACTTAGCTTCACCAATTTAGAAGATGTTTCATCTGAGGATATTCTCAAAGACCTAAAGGTGACAGACAAGGATGGTAACAGTGCAACTCTTAAACAGCTTGACTTGGATGCTAAACTCAAAAAAGCTACACTAATAGGTGATTTTGCTGCGGAAAATTTGCCTTACAAGGTCACTTTGGGCAATGATAGTTTTAAAACGTCTGAGAGTTGGCAATTGAAGGATGCGCTCTACAGTTACGATGGTGAATTGGGTGCTCGTCTTCAAGAGAATGGTACTAAGGCACATGTGACACTTTGGTCACCAAGTGCAGATCAAGTAGATATCATTGTCTATGATAAGAATAATCAAGACATGGTTCTTGCTGAACATGCCCTAAGCCAAGGACCTCGAGGTACTTGGCAAGCTGACTTGCTTGCGACTGATCTTGGTTTGGAAAACTTAACAGGTTATTTCTATCAATATCGCATTAAACGTGGTGATCAGTCTGTAATCGTTTTGGATCCTTATGCTAAGTCTTTGGCTGCTTGGAATAGTGACGATGCCAGCAAGGGACCTGAACACAAGATTGCCAAGGCTGCCTTTGTAGATCCTTCTAATTATGGACCAAAAGATCTTGACTACGCTAAGATTCCAAACTTTAAATCTCGAGAAGATGCCATCATTTATGAGGCTCATGTCCGAGATTTTACCTCTGATAAGGCTATCTCAGCTGAATTGAAGCATCAGTTTGGTACTTTTGCAGCCTTTGCAGAGCGTTTGGATTATCTTAAAGACCTTGGGGTTACCCATATCCAGCTTTTACCAGTATTAAGCTACTATTTTGTCAATGAAATCCAAAATGGGAAGCGTTTGGATGCCTATGCATCAAGTGATAGTAACTACAACTGGGGCTATGATCCACAAAACTATTTCTCTTTGACGGGGATGTATTCTGAAAAACCAAATGAACCAGCTAAACGTATCGAAGAATTCAAGAATTTAGTTGCTGCTATTCATGCCCACGGTATGGGCGTTATCTTGGATGTGGTCTATAATCATACAGCGAAGACAGCTATTTTTGAAGACCTTGAGCCAAATTATTATCACTTTATGGATGCTGATGGCACTCCTCGTTCGAGTTTTGGAGGGGGTCGTCTAGGCACGACTCACTATATGAGTCGTCGTGTCTTGGTTGATTCGATTGCTTATCTTACTAAGGAATACAAGGTGGATGGTTTCCGTTTTGATATGATGGGTGACCATGATGCTGAAAGTATCGAGCAAGCTTATCATACAGCACGCACTCTAAATCCAAACCTTATTATGCTTGGTGAGGGCTGGGTGACTTATACTGGCGATGAAAATAGCCCTGTTCAGCCTGCCGATCAGTCTTGGATGAAAGACACAGATACCGTAGCTGTATTTTCAGACGATATTCGAAACACCCTCAAATCAGGTTATCCAAACGAGGGGACACCTGCCTTTATCACAGGTGGCAAACGTGATATTAATAAGGTCTTTGACAATATCAAGGCACAACCAACTAACTTCGAGGCTGATTCTCCAGGTGATGTGATTCAATATATTGCTGCTCACGATAATTTGACCCTTTTTGATATTATTGCCCAATCAATCAAGAAGGATCCAAGCAAGCCTGAGAATAATGCTGAAATTCATCGTCGCTTGCGTCTAGGAAACCTCATGGTCTTGACTGCTCAGGGAACACCATTTATTCACTCTGGTCAGGAATACGGCCGCACCAAACAGTTCCGTGATTCTGCCTACCGTTATCCTGTGTCTGAGGACAAGGTGCCGAATAAGTCACATCTCTTAGTTGATGAAAAGGGCAATCCATTTGACTATCCTTACTTTATCCATGATTCTTATGATTCTAGTGATGCCGTCAATCATTTTGATTGGACTAAAGCAACTGATAGTCAGGCATTCCCAGAAAATACGAAAACTCGCGCCTTTACCAAAGGTTTGATCGCCTTACGTAAGTCGACAGATGCCTTCAATTTCAAATCAAAAGCAGATGTAGATGCACGTCTAACGCTATTGACAGTTCCTGGTCAGGACAATGTCGCTCAAGAAGATTTGGTATTGGGATACCAAACTGTTGCTTCGAATGGAGACCGTTACCTTGTCTATGTCAATGCTGATAGCAAGGCTCGTCAGTTTGATTTGAGCAAGATTACAAATGGCCTATCCTATCTGGTTTTGGCAGATGGCAGTCAAGTCAATTTATCTGGAATTAGTGAGTTATCAGGTGTGACAATCAACAATCACATTTTGACCTTGGATCCACTAACAGCGACTATTATTCGTTTGACTAATGCTCAGACGCCAACTGAGGCAGTAGATCAGCCTTCTGAAAAGACCGGGTCATTTGCTGATAGAGATACTGAGTCAACAAAAACAAATGTCAAGGCTTCAGGTAAAGAGGACCTTGTTGGAGATGCTGAACTTGTTAATCGTGACAATGGTCAGGCTAAGACTGAAGCTAGTCGTCAAACTGATAAGCAACTGCCATCTACTGGTGAAAAGACAAATCGTGGACTCTTTTTAGCAGGTTTTCTAAGCATTCTTAGCCTAGGATTCCTTAGAAAACGACGGATGAAATAAATAAGTGACAACAGGTTATTTCCTGTTGTTTTTCTTTTATTTAGAATCATTCTTATCTGCTCTTTAGAATAGTTCTTAAATAGCCTAAAACCGTTGACAGTGCTGGTTTCTTCTGTTAGTTTAGATATGTTCTCTTACATATGAGAGATCATTATTGACTTATCATCGTTCGTTTTTCATATAGAAAAAATAAACGATTCATATATAACGACAAATGTCGAACACTATCTTGAAAATAGGAGACATTCATGAAAAAACTTAGCAAACTTGGTGTTGTTCTTTTGGCATCAGGACTTTTATTGACGGCTTGTGCCAAATCTGGTAATTCAAGTAATTCAAGTTCAACTAGCTCAAAACTCACAGCCAGTGAGCAAAAGCAATTGAAGCAGGCCACAAGTGATTATAAGACTTTCGTAGAAGGTGAAATTGATCAGCTTTTGAAAGATACTGAAGGATTCAGTGAAACCCTCAAGTCAGGAAATCTTGAAGAAGCTAAGAAACAATACCCATTGGTTCGTATGGCTTACGAGCGTTCAGAGCCGATTGCAGAAAGCTTTGGTGAGTCTGACGTGAAAATCGACTACCGTTTGGTTGATTACATGGACGAAAATAAATCAGAAGACGGTTGGTCAGGGTTCCACCGTATCGAACGTATCATGTGGCAAGACAACACGACAGAGGGTACAGCTGCCTATGTAGATCAGTTGGTTAACGATATTAAGGAACTCAAAGCTAAAATTGCAACTGTTAAAGTTACCCCAGATATCATGTTGACAGGTGCTGTTGACCTTCTGAACGAGGTAGCAACTCAAAAGATTACAGGTGAAGAAGAGGTCTTCTCACACACTGATCTTTACGACTTCCGTGCCAATATTGAGGGAGCGGAAAAAATCTTTGAACTTTTCAAGCCGTTGATCCAAAAGAAAGATGCTAAACTTGTTAAGACTCTGGAAACTGAATTCAAGAATGTCAATGGTCTTTTGGACAAACACATGACTGATGAGAAAAACTATAAGTCTTATACAGATTTGAGTGAGGCAGATACTAAGGAATTGGCCGAAGCTGTAACTAAACTTGGTGAACCATTATCACAAATGGGTGTTATCCTAGATGGGAAATAAGAAAAATGACTGACGAAAAATTTTTAGATCAAAAAATGGACCGTCGTGAATTTCTTAAAAAAGCAGGTATTGGAGGGGCTGGGCTTGCGCTTGGTCTTTCTGGTGCATCTGCTTTTTTCGCTAATCAGGATAGTTCAAGTAAAAAGGCTTATGATGGTGATGAAGATATTAGCTTCTTTGGCAAGCACCAGGCTGGGATTACGACTCCTATGCAGAAGGCTTGCTACTTGGTGGTGCTAGATCTTCATACAACCGATAAAAAAGAAGTCATCCAGCTTTTTAAAGACTGGACCGATTATAGTAGTAAATTGGTCGAAGGAGAGTTAGTCAAAAAAGATGGTTCTAATGCCCTCTTGCCTCCTACGGATACAGGCGAAACGGTGGGACTCAATCCCTATCGCCTAAGTCTGACTTTTGGAGTTTCGGCTGATTTTCTTAAAAAACTTGGTTTAGAATCCAAACGTCCTAAGCTCTTCCGTGATTTGCCTCCATTTCCTAAGGAGCAGTTGCAGGACAAGTATACGGGTGGAGATATCGTTATTCAAGCCTGTGCAGATGATGAACAAGTAGCTTTCCACGCTGTCCGCAATCTGATTCGTAAAGGTCGTAATAAAATCACCATGAAGTGGAGCAAATCAGGGTTTGCAGCTATCGGAGACCGTAAGGAAACGCCTCGAAATCTCTTTGGCTTCAAGGATGGTACTGCTAATGTTACGACGGAAAAGGAATTCGACAAGGTTGTCTGGACTGATAGTAAAGATTGGATGAAGGGTGGTTCTTATATGGCTCTTCGTCTGGTACAGATGCACCTTGAAACTTGGGATCGTACTAATTTGCAAGAGCAGGAAAACACCTTTGGTCGTTACAAGGAATCAGGCGCTCCCTTTGGTAAGAAAGATGAGTTTGATGAAGTAGATTTGTCAAAATTACCAGTCGATTCGCATGTGCGTTTGGCAAAAGAAGTAGACCTTCCTATCTTACGTCGTTCATATTCTTATTCAGATGGCATTGATGAGAGAACTGGCCAGTTTGATTCAGGTTTGATTTTCATTGCCTACCAGAAGGATCCAGACCGTTTTGTTAAAATTCAGACCAATCTTGGTGCTGTTGACAAGATGAACGAGTACATCACCCATATCGGAAGCGGGCTCTTTGCTTGCTTTGCTGGGGTGGAGAAAGGAGGCTACCTTGGTCAAGCACTCTTTGAATAAACTCCTCGTTTTGCTTGGACTTTTAGCCTTATTCTGGACCTATCCAGTAGCTGCTGAATCATATAGTGACCTCTATATCAAAATCACAGATGCCACCACAGCTGTTCAAAATAAAGATCAAGCTAAAGCTAAGGAATTGGTTGCTGAGATTAAGACTGATTTCGAAACTAAAGAAAATCACGATTCCAAGGCAGGTAAAAAAGTTAGCAAGGCTCTTGATATTAAGGGTGACGTGACAGAAGAGGACCTAACCTCCATTTCGTCAGCCCTTCTTAAATTTGAGAAAGAGCAAAATCCTGTTGATTTAGATGCCGAAAAGGAAAAACTTGAAACACGCCTAGAGCCTTATTTCAAAAACTTACAGGATGCCATTACGGCCAAAGACCTGACTGCAACACGCAAAACTTACAGTGAATTAAATAATGCTTGGACGCGAAATGAAGCTGTTGTCCGTGACCACAGTACTGCCTACTACGGCAAGATTGAGACGGCCATTTCACTTTTGCGAAGTAGCATTGAGACGGAGCCTACTGATTTCACCAGCATCCAGTCATCTTATGATGATCTCAAGGGTGGGATTGATGACTTTATCAAGGGTGTCCCTCTTGATAGCACAAGCTCAAGTTTAACCCTAAAAGATGGTATTAAGCTCTTGGAAAAGGCTCTAGCTCAATTCCAAGCGGGTGATGAAAAAACGGCTGCGGCAACGATGAAGAAGTTCATCACTATCTGGCCAACCATTGAAGGCGATGTAAGCACAACTAATCCAAGCCTTTATACGCGTGTGGAAAGTGAAACACCTGTTATCATGGTTAAGGGAAAAGAAAAAGCTTACCAGGACAAACTGCAAGCCTTGATTACAGACCTATCTGCTATTGATACAAGTGCTTCTTATAATGCCTTTGATGCCATGTTGATTCTCTTACGTGAAGGGGTTGAAGCCCTCCTCATTGTTATGGCACTTGTGACAACTCTTAAGGCAGCCAAGATGCGTAAGGGACTCAAATGGGTTTATGGCGGAGCCATTGCTGGTGTTATTGCCAGCGCAGTTATAGCTGTTATCTTACAAGTTGTCTTTCCAGCTGTGACCTCGGGAGCTAACCGTGAAATTATTGAAGGTGGCGTTGGTATCTTTGCAGTTGCGATGATGATTCTGATTGGAATTTGGCTCCATAGCAAGTCTTCAGTCAAACAGTGGAATGACTTTATGGACCGCCAGATGAAGACGGTGACGGCTACTGGAAGCTTTGTGTCCATGTTTGCCCTCAGTTTCTTGGCTGTCTTCCGTGAAGGTGCCGAGACTATTCTTTTCTATGTCGGTATTGTCCCACGTATCACGACAGCTAATTTCTTGATTGGTATTGCTTCAGCCATTGCAGTTCTTATTATCATTGCTGTGGCTATGACTAAAGCGAGTCACTATATTAAACCGCACCGCATTTTCTTTATTTTGACTTGGTTGATTTATGCCTTGGCCTTCAAGATGCTCGGTGTCAGTGTTCATGCCCTTCAGTTGACTAATATGATGTCTAATCATTTGATTAGTGGTTTCCCAACCATTGATTGGGCTGGTATCTATCCAAGCTGGGAAGTCTTGATTCCACAACTTATCTTTATTGCTATTATTGTCTTTGTGACGGTGAAACAGCATGGCAAGAAATAAAGATGAGATGACTATTGTTGAGCATCTGGTGGAATTTCGGAGACGTTTCATTGCAGTAGTGTTATGCTTTTTCCTAGTTTTTTGTATTACTCTGTTGTTTGCTGGGGAGCTCTATGCTTATCTAACCAGAGGATTTGACAAGCCTTTATTAGTTCTAGGGCCTAACGATATTCTTTGGATTTACATTAACTTGGCTAGTCTCATGGCTTTTACGGTCACTTTGCCTTTCACCACCTACCAGATTTGGCAGTTTGTGAAACCAGGTTTGAGGGACAATGAAGCGCGTGCTATCTTTGCTTATATCCCAGCAACTTTTGTCTGTTTTGTATTGGGTTTGGCTTTTGGTTATTATTTTGTTAGTCCAGCTATCTTAGAAGTGCTTTTAAAACTAGGCGAAGGGCTCTTTAATACACAAATTACAGCACAGAACTACCTTAGTTTCTTACTGCATACGACAGTGCCTTTGGCTGTTCTCTTTGAACTTCCCGTAGTTGTGAGTTTTTTGACATCTATCGGCATAATAACACCAGTTTTTCTGACACACTATAGACGCTATGCTTACTTTATTCTCTTAGTTTTGGCGGTCATTCTAACACCAGCTGACTTTATCAGTGACCTGGCCATGACGGCACCCTTAATCTTGCTTTATGAAGTTAGCGTAACTCTAAGTAAGCTCATTTATAAACGTAAACAAAGAAAATATAAAGATAAATAGAAAGGAAATCTCATGGGAATTCTACGTGATATCGGAGCCCCAGGACTTATCATTATTGTCCTAGGAGCCCTCCTCATATTTGGTCCTAAACGCTTGCCAGAACTCGGGCAATCCATCGGTAAAATGCTAGCCGAATTTAAAGCAGCTGTAAATAAGACTGATGAAGATAAAAAGGATCAAGAGACTGGGAAGAAAGACTAGTTCCTAGATACTCTATTTTCTTGACAATTCTAAGCTTTTGTGACATAATACACTTGTATTGAATAGTAAGTCTATATCATAGGCAAGAAAAGACCCCAAGCTAACTTCCACATAAGCTCGGGGTCTTTTTTAGCACTATCTATCCTTGTTTAACCACTTGTCGATCAGACGAAGGATAACACCGACCACAATAGGTCCGATGATAGTTTTGAATAGTAAATCCATCATAGGCAAACTCACCTCCCTTCGTAGGCGGTGTCGAGGTGCCAAGGGATATTATATCATAGATTGAGAGAGTTGTTTAGTGAGTGTCAGGAAGTAAAAGTTAAAAGGTAGTTTGATCATGCCATACAAAAAAATCAGCCTTCTTGAGCTGATTTTTTTATTTTACAAACTGATACGTTTTTCTGTCTCAGCGTCGAAGAAATGACCTTTTGCAACACTGAAAGTAAGATTTACTTTTTCACCTGGATTGTGGAAGTCACGCGCATCAACACGGGCAGCAAATTCAGTTTCTCCAAGTTTTAGGTAAAGCATTGTTTCTGCACCAAGGAGCTCTGAAACGACGACTTCAGCATCTACATTGGCATCTGGATATACTTCTTGAACGATTGGACGGCTTGAAACATCTTCAGGACGGATACCAAAGATAACTTCTTTGCCTTGATAACCTGTTTCTTTCAAGATTTTAGCTTGACCTTCAGAAATTGCAATATCCAAGCCTTCAGAGTTAGTGATACGGTTGCCATCAACCTTAACATTGAAGAAGTTCATAGCAGGACTTCCGATAAATCCAGCAACAAATTTGTTGGCTGGTTCATTGTAAAGTTCCTGAGGTGTACCAATTTGTTCGATACGACCGATAGTACCAGAACCATCAGGGTTTTTAGTAGAACTCATGATAACGATACGGTCAGCAAGAGTCATGGCTTCTGTTTGGTCGTGAGTAACATAGATAGTTGTTGCGCCAATATTACGAGTAATTTTAGCAATTTCAGCACGCATAGTGACACGAAGTTTAGCATCCAAGTTTGAGAGAGGTTCATCCATGAGGAAGACTTTAGCATCACGAACGATGGCACGTCCCATAGCTACACGCTGACGTTGACCACCAGAAAGATCTGCCGGCTTACGATCTAAGAACTCAGTCAACCCAAGGCTAGCAGCAGCTTCACGCACACGTTTGTCGATATCGTCTTTTTTATATTTACGAAGTTTAAGACCAAAGGCCATATTTTCATAGACAGTCATGTGTGGGTAAAGTGCGTAGTTTTGGAATACCATGGCAATGTCACGGTCTTTTGGTGATTTGTCATTAACCACTTCACCATCAATATAGAGTTTACCTTCAGTGATTTCTTCAAGACCAGCAACCATACGGAGAGTTGTTGATTTACCACATCCTGAAGGACCTACGAAAACGATGAATTCCTTGTCTTTGATGTCGATACTGAAATCTTCAACAGAGTAGTGAGTTGCATTTGGGTATTTTTTGTAAATTTTATCCAGTTTAAGAGTTGTCATATCATTTATCCTTTATTATTTAACTGATCCGCCGGTTACACCTTCAACATAGTATTTCTGCATGAAGATAAAGAGAAGGGTGATTGGGATGGCGATGATAATAGCACCTGAGGTAAATGGAAGGAACCATTCATTGATAGCGTCTTGGTTAAGCATTTGGTAGAGTCCAAGGGCAACGGTATATTTATCTTTAACGTCACCAAGGATAACAGATGCAAAGATGAAGTCTACCCAAGGTCCCATGAAGGCCATGAGGGCAGTGTAGACGATGATTGGTTTAGAAAGTGGCAAGGTAATCTTGGTAAAGATTTGAAGACGAGTTGCCCCATCAATCATTGCTGATTCATCCAATGAGTAGGGAATGGTATCAAAGAAACCTTTCGCAATGTAGAAACCAAGTGCTGCCCCAGCAGAATAAACCAAAACCAAAGATGTCAAGGTTTGTGTCAAATTAAGGGCCTTCAAAATATAGTAGACCGCAATCATAGACATGAAACCAGGGAACATGTTAAGTACAAGTGCCAATTTCAAGAAGCCATTTCTGTGTTTGAATTTAATACGGCTAAGTGAGTAGGCCATCCCAACGGTAATCAAAGTTGAGAGGATACATGTACATGTGGCAACGATGAAGGTATTGATGAACCATTTTCCAAATGGATAAGCATCGCTGGTAAATAGTTTGATGTAGTTATTAAATGTGTAAGTCTTAGGGAAGAAGTAAGGCACCGCATTGGCTCCTTCACCACGGAAACTTGTAAGGAAGATCCAGATAATAGGAATCAACCAGATAACAGCTAGAACTGTCAATAGAATATAAGTACCAGTTAGGTAAAGATTTTTCTTACGTTTCATTATTTAGCAGCCCCTTCCTTGAATGAAGATGATCTTGTGTAGGCCAAGAGACTGAATGTTGCAGAGATGGCGAAAATCAAGATACCGATAACAGATGCCAAGTTATAGTCTTTAGCGCTAACAGTCAGTTTGTAGAGCCAAGTTACCAAGAGGTCAGTTGAACCCGCTTGATAGTATTCAGAATTTTTAGGTCCACCACCAGTAAGGAAGTAGATAACGTTGAAGTTATTGATATTACCGATGAATTGTTGAATCAATGATGGTGCCATAATCAAGAGAATTTGTGGGAAAGTGATACTCTTGAAAATTTGGAATTTACTTGCTCCATCAATTTCAGCTGCTTCAATCTGCTCAGTTGGCAAGTTCATGATGATACCAGTTGCGACCAACATTGTAAATGGAATACCAATCCACATATTAACAAAGATAATAGATAACTTCGCCCAGAGAGGATCAGTTAAGAATGGAATAGGTCCATTAGTGATATGCAAGGTTTGAAGCAAACCATTCAAAGGTCCATGGTCATTAAGGAAGTTACGCATCAAAAGAAGTGATACAAACTGAGGAACGGCGATAGTGATAACAAAGAGTGTACGCCATACTTTCTTGAATTTAAGGCCCTTAGTGTTAAGCAAGAGGGCAAGGACAATACCGAAGAAGAAAGTAGTTGCTGTTGCAGCAACGGCCCAAATCAAGGTCCATGTCAAAAGTGGGAAGAAAGTACCAGCCATACGACCTTGTAAGACTTCACCAAAACTTGAGAAACCAACCCAGTCAAAGAGTGATTTAGGTGCTGGGTGATTGTGGTCAAAGTTAGTAAAGGCCAAACAAATCATGTAGATCAAAGGCAAGATTGTGAAGAGCAAAACTCCAATCAGTGGGACAGTCATAAGACCCATGTGGAAACGGCCATCAGCCAAGGTCTTGAAGTCTTCGATAAAGTTAGGAACTTTACGTCCAGACTGTTTGAGAGCCATGAGATGACGAGCACTCTTAAGATTACACCAGTAAATATAAGCGAAGACTGCACAGAAGATTAATGAGGCAAGTCCAAAAATCAACATAAGCATTGAATTATCTCCAGCAACCTGAACTGTAAGTTTAACGCCATTAACTTCTTTAACGGCCTCACCTTGTTCTTGAGTTCCCAAAGTAATCATTCCTTGAAGAGCTGGGACAATTTGGATAACGAATGCTACTAAGAAGGCAATCTCAGAAAGGAGGAAAAGCAATCCCTTGGTAAACTGTTTGTTAACCAAGTTTGCTAATCCCATTACCAGAAAGGATAATTTGACATCCCATGTACCTTCTTTGAAGACTTGGCGCATAGGAGTTGTGTCGTAGATTGTTTGTGACATAGATATCTCCTCAGATAAATGTGTGATTAGTGATGGTTTCTATTTTGTCTACAAATAAAAGATAAAGAGGATAGGAACTTGACCCACCTCTTTACCTTGTCATTGTTAGGATTCTTATTTAGCCGCTGCCAAATCTTTATCAAATTGTTGTAATTTAGTAAGGAATTGGTCTTCCTTGATTTTACCGTTATAAGCGTCACTCATAAGAGCAGCACTTTCAGTCCAGAAGACTGACATTTGACTAAGTTTAGGCATAACAGTTGTGTACTGCTCAGATGAACCCATAGTAATTACAGCTTGTGCAAGTGCATCCTTTTGAACAGCTTCAGAAGCTTGAACTTCTTTGTTGGCTGGGATGATGTGACGGTCTTCATTAGTGAATTGGTTATTTTGACTGTCTTTGCTTGTCAAAGCTTGTGCCAATTGGTAAGAAGCAGCAATACGTTCAGCGTTACCTTTAGATGGTGTTTGGTTAACTGCGTAAAGTTTTACACCCATGAAGGCTTTTTGTTGAACGTCTTGACCACCGATATTAACTGTTGGGTAAACAGCAATACCAAGATTGTCTTTACCGACAGCTTTAGCAGCTGCAGCGTAGTCCCATGGTCCTGATTGGAAAGCATCAACAGAACCATCTTCGAATTTAGCCATCATGTTAGCTGAATCAACATTAACAAATCCTTTGTTGTCTTTTTGAGCTGCGATGAATTTAAGAACGTTCACACCAGCTTCATTGCCCCAGTTAGTCCCTTTAACATCTTCACCTTTAGGGCCAAAGAGTGTGTCACCAACTGAAAGGAAGAGAGGACCAGTTACATAAGCATTAACTTCTTTCAAGTTGCTACCAAATTTAGCTTTAGAAGTGATTGTTTCATATGATTTAACATCTTCTTCGTTAAGTTTAGATTTATTGTAGTATGTAACTTGTGTTTCGATACCGTATGGGAAGGCGTAAGTTTTACCTTTGTATTGAGCACCTACAGTAGCTTGATCAGTATCTTGATCAGCAATTTCTTTTGAGTATTGCTCTGGGATTTCTTGGATAGCTCCAGCGTCTACCAATTTACCAAGTTGGTCATGTGGAAGTGAGAAGACATCTGCAGCAGTAGAAGCATCCTTAGTCAAGTTTTCTTGAGCATTTGGATCTTCCATTTCAACCATATCAACTTTGTAACCAGATTTCTTTTCAAACTGTGCTACTGTATCTGAGTAAGATTTCTTAGCGCCAGTTGGTACCCAAAGTTTCAAAGTCTTGCTATCTGAACTTGAGCTCTTGCTTGAGTTTGACCCACAAGCTACCAAGAGCGATCCAGCCACAAGTAATCCAGCACTACCAAGTAATACCTTTTGCCATTTTTTCATTTCTATTTCCTCCAGAAATTTAGTTTACGATAATCATTATGCAACCGTTTCCACAATCTGTCAAGTATTTTGTAAAAAAAATTATTTTTTTTTGCAAACGATTGCATAAAACACCCATCTAGTTTATAATTGTTCTTATATTTTACGACTATAAAGAAAAATTTATGAGAATGAGAGGGACATAATGGCTACAATTAAAGATGTTGCTAAGAAGGCTGGAGTCAGCCCATCAACGGTAAGTAGGACATTAAAGGATAACTCGGCTATATCAGAAGAAACAAAAATTAAAGTAAGAGCAGCTATGGAAGAATTAGGTTACGTACCAAACTCAGCAGCACAAATGTTGGCAACAGGCTTAACTCATAGTTTAGGTGTTGTTCTTCCTCCCTTAACAGACCGTGAAAATATCAGCCAGCCCTTCTATATGGAGATTTTAACAGCAATCAATGAAGAGGCTAGTTGTCATTCTCAGGTCGTTAGTATTGCTACGGGTGCTACTCTAGAGGAATTAGTCAAGCAAGTTGAGCTCATGCATCGCCAAAAACGGGCAGATGGCTTTATAATTCTCTATTCAGAAAAGAAAGATCCGGTTAAAGATTACTTATTAAAACAAAAAGTACCTTTTGTAGTGGTTGGAGCAGCAGTGGATAATGAAAATAAAGTAACCTATATTGATAATGATAATAAGGAATTAGGTCATGAAGCTGTGAACTACTTACAGGCAAAAGGTCACCGAAAGATTGGTTTTGTCACAGACGATTTATTTGGGCAAGTAGGACAGGAACGTTATCAAGGGTATCAGGAAGCGGCAGACAATCTAAATTTGGATGTTTTACCTGAACTTGTATTTTCAGCTCGAACAATCGAGACTTTTAAAAAGGTATTGGAAAGATTTTCTCCGACAGCTTTGATTGTTAAGGATGACCTTATTGCCCTTCGTCTCATTCAATGGTTAAACAACCAAGGATTTAGAGTTCCTGAAGATTATGCCATTATTTCTTTCAATAATTCGACTTTTGCTGAAATCATGCATCCTTTCTTGACCACATTTGACATTAATATTCAGGCACTAGCTAAAGAAAGTGTTCAAAACCTTCTTGGGATTCTTAAAGCGACTAAGATTAAGTCGCAAAAAGTCATTATTCCATTTAAACTTATAGAAAGAGAAAGCGTCTGAACTTATCCCTAATAGGTTAAGGAGCATCCAAGTAGTTGGTTAGAAAAACAGCCGGCTACTTTTTTCGTTTAAAAAGAAACCTATTTTTTCGAATTCAATAGAAATAAAGATTTAAGAAAATACTCCCGTAATGTAAGCGCTTGTTTTACGAACTTTATTTTAAAGAGCTATAAATTTTTTTATTTTTTTGTTAAAAATTCTTGACTAATGCAAACGTTTGCATTATAATAATAAGTGTAAAAAATAATTTGAGGTAAACGTTATGAACAAACGAGCAAGCGGTGTTTTGATGCACATCACATCACTTCCAGGTGACTACGGGATCGGATCTTTCGGTCAAGCAGCCTATGACTTTGTTGATTTCTTAAAAGAAACAAAACAAACTTACTGGCAGATTTTGCCACTTACTACAACAAGTTATGGGGATTCACCTTACCAATCATTCTCAGCGGTAGCAGGAAATACACACTTTATCGATTTGGATTTCCTTATTCGTGACAAATTTTTAACTAAAGCTGATGTTAAAGACGCTGACTTTGGGTCAGATCCTGAGTTTATTGACTATGCTAAAGTTTACGAAGCACGTCGTCCAATTCTTGAAAAAGCAGTTAAAGCAATTTTAGCAGATAAGAAAGAAACTAAAAGATTCGAAGCTTTTAAAACTAAAAATGCTAACTGGTTAGCTGATTATGCTGATTTCATGGCTATCAAAGAACACTTCGATAACAAAGCACTTCAAGATTGGGATGATAAAAAAGCAGTTAAACGCGATGAAGCAACTCTTGAGAAACTTCGCAAAGAACTTGCTGATGTTATCACATATCACCAAGTGGTGCAATACCTCTTCTTTAGCCAATGGGCAGAACTAAAAGCTTATGCTAACAAAAATGGTATTCAAATCATCGGTGACATGCCAATCTACATTTCAGCTGATAGTGTTGAAGTTTGGACTCAACCACATCTCTTCAAACTAGACGCTGAATGTAAACCGCGTTACATTGCAGGAGTTCCACCAGATAACTTCTCAGCAACTGGACAACTTTGGGGTAACCCAATCTATGCTTGGGATAAACATAAAGCAGAAAACTATGCTTGGTGGGTATTCCGTATTCAAGAATCATTTAAGCTTTATGATTACTTGCGTATCGACCACTTCAAAGGTTTCTCTGACTTCTGGGAAATTCCTGGTGGGGATGAAACTGCTGAAAATGGTGAATGGGTTCCTGGACCTGGTTACGACCTCTTCAAAGTGGTTAAAGAAGAATTGGGTGATCTTAAAATCATCGCCGAAGACCTTGGTAACATTGATGATAAGACACGTAAACTTCTTGCAGACTGTGGTTACCCTGGAATGAAGATTGTTCAATTTGGATTCTACGATACTACTGGAAACAGCATTGACATTCCACACGTATACACACAACATTCAGTTGCTTACACAGGTACACATGATAACGAAGTAATCAACGGTTGGTACGACAACTTGACACAAGAGCAACGTGATTATACTGATGCATACATCAACCGTCGTCAAGGTGAACCAATCACACGTGCTCTTCTTCGCACCCTCTTTGCTACTGTAAGCAACACAGCTATTGCGACTATGCAGGATATCCTTGATAAACCTGAAAATAGCCGCACCAACTTCCCTAACACAGTTGGTCAAAACTGGAAATGGCGTATGCTTCCAGGTGAAATCACTGTCGACAAGAAAGAATTTTTGACAGACATTACAGAAAGATATAATCGAGGTAATAACTAAAATGGCTACATTTACACAATATGTTGAAGCAAAAAACAAAAATCTTAAGGACCTTTCAAACGAAGAAATCTACTATCTTTTGTTGGAATTCGTAAAAGAAGCAGCTGCTCCAAAACTAAAAAACGATAGCAAACGTAAAGTTTACTATATCTCAGCTGAATTCTTGATCGGTAAACTTTTGTCTAACAACTTGATCAACTTGGGTATCTACAAAGATGTTAAGGCTGAATTGGATGCTGCTGGTAAATCAATCAGCGAAATTGAAGACGTTGAACCAGAACCATCTCTTGGTAACGGTGGTTTGGGACGTTTGGCTTCATGTTTCATCGATTCTATGTCAACACTTGGCATCAACGGTGAAGGTGTTGGTCTTAACTACCACTGTGGTCTCTTCAAACAAGTCTTCAAAGATAACAAACAAGATGCAGAACCAAACTACTGGATTGAAGATCAATCATGGTTGGTACCAACTGATATCTCTTACGATGTTCCATTCAAAAACTTTACTTTGAAATCTCGTTTGGACCGTTTGGATATCTTGGGTTATAAGAAAGAAACTAAGAACTACCTTAACCTCTTTGATATCAATGGTGTGGACTACGGTTTGATTGATAAAGGAATCACTTTTGATCAAGACGAAATCCAAAAGAACTTGACACTTTTCCTTTACCCAGATGACTCAACTCGTAAAGGTGAGCTCTTGCGTATCTACCAACAATACTTCATGGTATCAAATGCTGCTCAACTTTTGATTGACGAAGCTATCGAACGTGGATCTAACCTTCATGATCTTCCAGATTACGCTTACGTACAAATCAATGATACTCACCCATCAATGGTAATTCCAGAATTGATCCGTCTTTTGACAGAAAAACATGGATTTGAATTTGATGAAGCAGTAGCAATCGTAAGCAAAATGGTTGGTTACACAAACCACACTATCTTGGCTGAAGCCCTTGAAAAATGGCCTCTTGACTACCTTGAAGAAGTTGTTCCACACCTTGTTGTTATCATCAAGAAATTGGATGCTATCATTCGTGAAAAATTCGAAGATCCACGTGTTCAAATCATTGACAAAGACAACCGTGTTCACATGGCACACATGGATATCCACTTCTCTACAAGCGTTAACGGTGTAGCAGCACTTCACACAGAAATCCTTAAATCTTCTGAGTTGAAACCATTCTACGACCTTTACCCAGAACGCTTCAACAACAAAACAAACGGTATTACATTCCGTCGTTGGTTGGAATTCTCAAACCAAGAACTTGCTGATTACATCAAAGAATTGATTGGCGATGGTTACCTTACTGACGCAACTCAATTGGAAAAATTGGCTGCCTTTGCAGATGATCCAGCAGTTCACAAACGTTTGGCTGAAATCAAATATGATAACAAATTGTCTCTTAAACGTTATCTTAAAGCTAACAAAGGTATCGATCTTGATGAAAACTCAATTATTGATACTCAAATCAAACGTTTCCACGAATACAAACGTCAACAAATGAACGCTTTGTATGTCATCCACAAATACTTGGAAATCAAAAAAGGAAACCTTCCAAAACGTAAAATTACTATCATCTTTGGTGGTAAAGCAGCTCCTGCTTACGTTATTGCGCAAGACATCATCCACTTGATCTTGTCACTTTCTGAACTCATCAACAATGATCCAGAAGTAAGCAAATACCTCAACGTTCACTTGGTTGAAAACTATAACGTTACAGTCGCTGAACACCTTATTCCAGCAACTGATATCTCAGAACAAATCTCATTGGCTTCTAAAGAAGCTTCAGGTACAGGTAACATGAAATTCATGCTTAACGGTGCCCTCACTCTTGGTACAATGGACGGTGCCAACGTTGAGATTGCTGAATTGGTAGGACCAGAAAACATCTTCACGTTCGGTAAAGACTCTGATACAATCATCGACCTTTACGAAAAAGAAGGTTATGTATCACGTGATTACTACAAAAAAGATGCTAATATCAAAGCAGCTGTTGACTTTATCGTAAGTGAAGACCTCGTTAAAGTTGGAGATAAAGAACGCTTGGAACGTCTCCAAAAAGAACTTATCTCTAAAGACTGGTTCATGACATTGATTGACTTGGCTGAATACATCGACAAGAAAGAAGAAGTATACGCAGCTTACGAAGATCAAGATGCATGGAACAAAAAAGTTGTTTACAACATCGCTGAAGCAGGGTTCTTCTCATCTGACCGTACAATCGAACAGTATGACAAAGACATCTGGCACACAAAATAAAAATCTAGTTGCATAGAAGGAAACAAGATCAGAAATGGTCTTGTTTTTTTCATGAAAAAAACACAGCTAATTTAGATGGTTAGCTGTGTTTACATAAATTTAATTCTGTCAGTTATGATAATGATTCAATATATCATTAATATATGCTTCTTTATTTGATGCATCATAAGTTTTAGATGTTGAGTATTTTAGATAATGGATTTGATCTTTTGCAGTTCTGGATTCTTCTTGTAGGTATGAATCTGTAATGGTAATTTTAAAGTTCTCGCTCTTACCTGTTAAATCAAGGCTTAGTGGAAAATTTGTAAATTCATCTGAGTAAAAAGCCATTTTATAAAAGTTGTACCTGTCACCTCTAAATGAATTTAAGTGAGGGAATTGTATATGGTAGATGCCATTCCAATAATTTCCATACTCTCTAATTTCGTAGTCATCGAAAAATTCCTGGATTCTTTCTTTGTTAGCAAAATCTTTATCAAAAGTAACAAAGGGAGTTTGCCAATCCCATAATGGAATTTTGCCTTCATTTCCATAGATAAAATAACTTTGCATTTTTCCTGATTTAGGATTTTTCAACTGAAAGTGGTATTTACTGACGCCTTCTTTGACAGCTCCAGTTTGATATAGGGTATCCCCAGGGACTATCAAAAAAAGAAAATCTCTTAGATATAATTCGAAGTTGGCATCCATTGTTTTATCATGTAATCCAGGGAAACGCTGAATTATTTGTCTGTAATTCTCCGCATTAGAAAACCATTCTTTATCAAAGCCTGGACCGACTTCAAATACTTTATGATCGAAATAGTTTTGATATTCTTCATAATGGTTTTCAGTAGAGGTCACCTGTCCAAATGGTAAAGTCATATTGGTATTATCTGTAAAAGTAATATGTAAGAAAAGTCTTCGGGGATCAATTCCTTTATCAATATAATGGCCGACTTTATAGGCAGACAAATCATCTGGAAAATCGTCTTTTCCGAAGTGTAGAACCTCAATCTCAATATCTTTGACAACTTTTCTTTGAGGTATTATCTTCTTGACACTGTAATGATAAGCCTTGTAATAGTAATTCTCCTTATCATAGAGGTAAGGCTTATAAGCTCTTTGGTAGGCATTATAGAGAAAAATTCCAAGGGTTACAAAAAGAAGCAGAGCTAAGGCTATTTTGAACTTTTTATTTATTTTATTAGTTAGCCTTGAGAAAAATAGACTCAATTTACTAGGATTTTGTATCATGTCAAAACTCCCCATATATTTTATACTATTATATCATGAAAATCCTTATACCTAAGGCGTCTTCGTGTACTTTGTCCCCGTTTTCCTTTATAATATAAGTATCACATTACAAGAGGAGACCTCATGAAATATATCGTAAATACATCAAACGATCCTGCCTATAATATTGCTTTGGAAGCCTATGCCTTTCGTGAATTGGTGAATGAAGATGAATTGTTCATTCTTTGGATTAACCGTCCAGCTATCATTGTCGGTAAGCACCAAAATACCATTCAAGAGATTAACAAAGAATATACAGATGCTCATGGTATTAAGGTCGTTCGCCGTTTGTCTGGTGGTGGCGCTGTTTATCACGATTTGAATAACCTGAACTATACCATCATCTCTAATAAGGCAGATGAAGGTGCTTTTGACTTTAAGACTTTCTCTCAACCTGTAATCGCTACACTTGCTGATTTGGGAGTTAAGGCTGAATTTACTGGCCGTAATGACCTTGAAATCGATGGTAAAAAGTTCTGTGGAAATGCTCAAGCTTACTATAAAGGTCGTATGATGCACCATGGTTGCTTGCTTTTTGACGTTGATATGTCGGTTCTTGGCCAAGCCCTCAAAGTCAGCAAAGACAAAATCGAATCAAAAGGCGTTAAATCTGTACGTGCTCGTGTGACCAACATCGTCGACGAATTGCCAGAAAAAATCAGTGTAAATGAATTCTCAGATAAAATCTTGGAAAAAATGAAAGAATTCTACCCAGAAATGACAGAATACGTCCTTTCTGAAAGCGAATTGGCTAAGATTCAAGACTCTTATGAGAAACAATTCAATACATGGGATTGGACTTACGGACAGTCACCAGAATACACAGTAGAACGTAATGTTCGTTACCCAGCTGGTAAAATCTCAACCTATGCCAACGTTGAAAATTCAATCATTAAATCTGTTAAGATTTACGGAGATTTCTTTGGTATCGGAGATGTATCAGATATTGAAGACTTGTTGGTTGGTGTACCTTACGAGTACGAAGATGTCTTGGCAAAACTTAAAACTATTGACACAACACATTATTTCTCACGTATGACAACCGAGGAGGTTGCAAAAGCTATCGTAGCTTAATCATTGTTTGAACAATCTGGAAAACTCCAGGTTGTTTTTTCTTGGGAAAAATCTTTCAAAGTGAAATAACGATATAGATATTTTCGCATTGGTTCTGGAAGTTAGTATCTGATTGACCTAGTGTGGTATTTTATATATTCAGATAGTAAACCAAAACTAAAAGTTTATGTACAATTGACCAAACAAGACCTAAACCATTGATACAACTAAATTAGAAGCATAAAGTACATTCTTTAAAAAGTGTACTTTATTTTTATTTTGTACATTATTTTGGAATGGTATTTTGTATGTTTGCTAGTGCATAATATCAGCTAATCGAAGAAATTGATTTGTACATTTTTTTACTCTAGTAACGGTAGAAGAAGTGGTGGTTCAATTGTACATTTTATTTAAAATATTTATAGTTATAAGATTAGTATTTGAAGCATAAATAAAGTAGATACAGTGGTATAATAGTGTCAAAAGACTTTCAGGAGAAATGACATGAGATCGCACACAGTTATTCTAGGTGCTGGTGCTACTATTGCAGCAATTCCAGATGGTGATAAAAACGGCAAAAGTTCTTCAGTTATGAATGGATTGCTAAAAAAACTAAATTTAGAAGAAATTCTTGCTGGTGTTGAATTACAGACAAAGAGCGAAAATTTAGAAGATATCTATTCAGAATTATTTGAGAGAGAAGAGTGCTCCGAAATAGTTAAAAAACTAGAAGAAAGACTCTATGATTATTTTGCTTCGTTGGAGTTACCTGATGAACCAACAATTTATGATCTTTTAATATTAAGTTTAACTAATAAAGATTGCATAGCTACGTTTAATTGGGACCCTTTACTTATACAAGCTTATGTTCGCTGTTCAAAAATTACTCTGAACCTGCCACAAATTCTTTGTTTACATGGGAATGTAGCTGTCGGTTTTTGTGAAGAACATACTGAGTTTGGAACAGTAGATTACTATTGCCCAACATGTTATAAAAAATTAAATCCAACAAAATTATTGTATCCCGTAAAAAACAAAGACTATTCTTCCGATGGATACATAAATTGGTGTTGGAAAGCATTAGATTACTTTGTCGATCATTCATATATGTTAACTATTTTTGGATACAGTGCTCCTAAGAGCGATGTAGATGCTGTTAATTTAATGAAAAAAGCATGGGGAAATATTGAAGACCGACCACTTGAAGAAGTTTCCGTAATAGATATTATAGACGAAGAGACTATGCTAAATACATGGAAAGACTTTATTCATAGCCATCATTATAGGTATTCAAATTCATTTTTTGATTCTTACTTAGCAAAATTTCCAAGAAGAACTTGTGAAACCGTATTTGCAACATTTTCATTAAATGTTCCTTCTGATGGTAGTAGAGGATTTAAAGAGAATTTTAATTGGGACATGATAAAAGAGTTTTTATCTGATATGTTAGTTGAAGAACAGGAAAATAAAGGAAAATCAAATTTAAAATCGAGATATTTAGTTTGGGGTGAAGATGTTAACAAATAATCCAATTAATCATAGTGTACTTAAATTGTCAATGGATTTCGATAATGCTTTTAAACATAAAAATATAGAGGAAATCTATAGACTAATAGAATTTGGAAAAAATATGGAAAACACTATTGATGATATTTCCAAAATTCAATTATTTTATTCTATTGGGACAGCATACGCTGATATATTTGAACTAAGTGATAACTTAGTTTTCAACATAGATACCGATTTTACAGTTCAACAAATTTATTACTTAAGAAAAGCTATAGAAATTTCAAATAACGTTGATATAAATTCTGAGAACAGTAGGTTTGTTTTCCCATTATTATGTTCACTTTACACTAATTACGCAAATTTATTAGATGCTTGTGGTAGAAAGCAGTTAGCTATTAAGATGTATTGTAAATGTATACAAATCAATCCAAGATTCACAATGGCTAGTGGTAACTTGGCTATTTGTCTAGATCATTATCGTAATTTTTTGAATGATAACGAACACCTCCACTTTATTAAAAAAATTAAAAATTTAATAGAAACAAGCATAACTGTTTCAGATCCAAACAGAGTTGATTATGCAGAAAAGCGATTTATTGAACTTTACGAACAATATCTTAATTATAAAGACTTAGATGAATGCTCTTGTAAAACCATCGATTATAATCCTAATTCACAAAAGTATCGCGAATGGTGTTGGAATAACGGGCTGTATCTTAATCCACTTAATGACTTACAAGCTGACGATATAAATAGATATGATGATAATCTTTTACTACCAAGTTTATTATTTCAATCGGATAAAGATTTAAACAAATATATTTCTATGTTTAATCAAATTAAGCAAGAATATGTTTATGCGCGTTATCTCTGTTTTAATAGCATTGAAATTGATTCGGTTCATTATGCTGATGAGAATGTTTATCTTATTGATTGTCTAGACTATGTACAATACTCTATCCGAGTTGAAGGATTAAAAGCATCTTTTAAAACACTATATTCATTATTAGATAAAGTAGCTATGTTTATAAATGAATATTATTCTTTAAAAATTAAAACTCGACAAGTAAATTTCCATTCAATTTGGAGATCAAATAGTGATTTAAATAAAATGTTGGATAAGAATATTGGTCTGTCATCTATATTTTGGATAGAGAAAGATTTTGATAATGGTGATAATTCTTTAACAGCTAATCCAAACTCAAAGCGATTGAAAATTATTAGAAATTATTTAGAGCACAGATTTACTAATATAACATTGAATATTTTTAATGGAAGTGAAGATAATGAAGATAATAATGAAACCAGACTGTATCTAACTGAATTTGAACTTCAAGAGTTTGCATTAGATTTATTAAATCTTGTAAGAGAAGTTATTTTTTCACTCAAAAATGCCATTCAAATAAGTGAAAATGAAAAACAATCTACTATAAGCAGTGAAGTTGCTTTAATTCCGATAAATTATGAAGAAGTAGATTCGGAAGATAAATTATAGCATTGAACATACAATTTATAGTCGTTATAAAAAGCAATAGCCTAAATTCATTTAACTAATCGACTTAACTAGATCTAAACCATTGATAAAACTGAATTAGAAGGATAAAGTACACTCATTAAGCAGTGTACTTTATTTTTGTTTTGTACATTATTTGTTGATTGCTTAATCAATACTACATCGCTATCAGGCAATTCAGTCTCCATTTAGTCCTCTAAAACCCATGTTGAGGCGGTAAGTTTGCTAGTCAAGGAGTAAAACGACGAAGATTAGCATTTACTTCCGCCCATGCGATAGCTGTCCGTGATTGACAAGTGCTAGCACGCAGACAGAACGGAGATAGCGAACCGCTGAGTGTGTCGCTCTGCTCGTAAAAGCTTAGAAACCTTTGAACGAAAGGGATAATGAAAGCCTTGATTGCAAGGCTTTTTGCTTTATGGTGGGTAAGTATCAGAGTGAGAAAATTTTTGGAATGAGTAGAAGTGATAGCTAGAAATTATCAGTTTCTATTTCCATTTACCCTGTGGGTACGTGTTTGTTTCCATTGACAAGGAGTTTGTGGGAATAGAAATGTACCCACCTTGTTTGAATCAAGTGAAGTGTAGTTGAAGGAAATCTGTTGAAAGCAATACTTCATTTTACCGAATAAGTAATAATTTAGGCAACTTCAAATCGATTAAAAAAAACTATTTTAAAGGTTAAGAGTAGACAAAAATTGTCCACTCTTTTTTGCAAACTCAATTTATCAATAAATGAAATGAGGGAATGTAAAATGAAATATTTTGAGGTTGAGTTAGAAAATCCTGATGAATTTTTAAAACTACAAACAGAAGATTTTGTGAAAGCTAATCGCTTGCTACTAAGGAAGATAATCCAGAGCGTTACAGTCTATGAAGAAAACTTCGTCATATCCTTTAAATCTGGCATCGAATTGGAAGTATGAGTCTCATTCCATAACTTTTATATTGAACATATCATCTTGTTGTGTTATACTATAAATTGATATAAACAAAGATGTAGGAGGAACCGAAACTATGACAGCCTCAATGCGTTTAAGATAAGCTGGCAATAAAAAAAGCAGAATCTATACCCGATGATAGGCTTTTTTGTTGTGCTTATTTATACGATATTGAGCATTCATTAGTTACGGTGAGGATATTGGTTATTTAACTATACCTTTATTTAACTATGTCTTTAATATGAATGTTTCCAAATTGTATGTATGCAGACCAAAAGCCACATTGTGGGGTTTGGCCTGCATTTTTTATTGCCTAGAATGCTATTCAAAATAGAAATTCAAGCAAAATAATATGCAGGAGATAATATAAATGGAAAAATACAACAATTGGAAACGAAAATTTTATGCAATATGGGCAGGGCAAGCAGTATCATTAATCACTAGTGCCATCCTGCAAATGGCGATTATTTTTTACCTTACAGAAAAAACAGGATCTGCGATGGTCTTGTCTATGGCTTCATTAGTAGGTTTTTTACCCTATGCGATTTTGGGACCTGCCATTGGTGTGCTAGTGGATCGTCATGATAGGAAGAAGATAATGATTGGTGCCGATTTAATTATCGCAGCAGCTGGTGCAGTGCTTGCTATTGTTGCATTCTGTATGGAGCTACCTGTCTGGATGATTATGATAGTATTGTTTATCCGTAGCATTGGAACAGCTTTTCATACCCCAGCACTCAATGCGGTTACACCACTTTTAGTACCAGAAGAACAGCTAACGAAATGCGCAGGCTATAGTCAGTCTTTGCAGTCTATAAGCTATATTGTTAGTCCGGCAGTTGCAGCACTCTTATACTCCGTTTGGGATTTAAATGCTATTATTGCCATCGACGTATTGGGTGCTGTGATTGCATCTATTACGGTAGCAATTGTACGTATACCTAAGCTGGGTAATCAAGTGCAAAGTTTAGAACCAAATTTCATAAGGGAGATGAAAGAAGGAGTTGTGGTTCTGAGACAAAACAAAGGATTGTTTGCCTTATTACTCTTAGGAACACTATATACTTTTGTTTATATGCCAATCAATGCACTATTTCCTTTAATAAGCATGGAACACTTTAATGGAACGCCTGTGCATATTTCTATTACGGAAATTTCCTTTGCATTTGGGATGCTAGCAGGAGGCTTATTATTAGGAAGATTAGGGGGCTTCGAAAAGCATGTATTACTAATAACAAGTTCATTTTTTATAATGGGGACCAGTTTAGCCGTTTCGGGAATACTTCCTCCAAATGGATTTGTAATATTCGTAGTTTGCTGTGCAATAATGGGGCTTTCGGTGCCATTTTATAGCGGTGTGCAAACAGCTCTTTTTCAGGAGAAAATTAAGCCTGAATATTTAGGACGTGTATTTTCTTTGATCGGAAGTATCATGTCACTTGCTATGCCAATTGGGTTAATTCTTTCTGGATTCTTTGCTGATAAAATCGGTGTAAATCATTGGTTTTTACTATCAGGTATTTTAATTATTGGCATTGCTATAGTTTGCCAAATGATAACTGAGGTTAGAAAATTAGATTTAAAATAAACAATATTGGAGGAATATTTATGTATCTTATTTTCATGTAACTCTTCCTGCTAAAATCGCAGGGTTTTCCCTGCATACAAGCAAATGAAAGCATGCGATTATAGACAGGAGGAAATGTTATGGAATTAATATTAAAAGCAAAAGACATTCGTGTGGAATTCAAAGGACGCGATGTTTTAGATATAAATGAATTAGAAGTATATGATTATGACCGTATTGGTTTAGTAGGAGCAAATGGTGCTGGAAAAAGCACTTTACTCAGGGTACTTTTAGGAGAATTAACTCCCCCAGGATGTAAAATGAATCGTCTGGGTGAACTTGCCTATATTCCCCAGTTGGACGAAGTAACTCTGCAGGAGGAAAAAGATTTTGCACTTGTAGGCAAGCTAGGTGTTGAGCAATTAAATATACAGACTATGAGCGGTGGTGAAGAAACAAGGCTTAAAATAGCACAGGCCTTATCGGCACAGGTTCATGGTATTTTAGCGGATGAACCTACGAGCCATTTAGACCGTGAAGGAATTGATTTTCTAATAGGACAGCTAAAATATTTTACAGGTGCACTGTTAGTTATTAGCCATGACCGCTATTTTCTTGATGAAATAGTAGATAAAATATGGGAACTGAAAGATGGCAAAATCACTGAGTATTGGGGAAACTATTCTGATTATCTTCGTCAGAAAGAGGAAGAACGTAAGAGCCAAGCTGCAGAATACGAACAATTTATTGCGGAACGTGCCCGATTGGAAAGGGCTGCGGAGGAAAAGCGAAAACAGGCTCGTAAAATAGAACAGAAGGCAAAAGGTTCTTCAAAGAAAAAAAGTACTGAAGACGGAGGGCGTTTAGCTCATCAAAAATCAATAGGAAGTAAGGAAAAAAAGATGTATAATGCTGCTAAAACCCTAGAGCACAGGATTGCGGCCTTAGGAAAAGTAGAAGCTCCGGAAGGCATTCGCAGAATTCGTTTCAGGCAAAGTAAAGCATTGGAGCTCCATAATCCATACCCTATAGTCGGTGCAGAAATTAATAAAGTATTTGGGGATAAGGCTCTGTTTGAAAATGCATCTTTTCAAATTCCGTTAGGAGCAAAAGTGGCGTTAACTGGTGGTAATGGAATCGGAAAAACAACTTTAATCCAAATGATCTTAAACCATGAAGAAGGAATTTCTATTTCGCCTAAGGCAAAAATAGGTTACTTTGCACAGAATGGTTACAAGTACAACAGTAATCAGAATGTTATGGAGTTTATGCAGAAGGATTGTGACTACAATATATCAGAAATTCGTTCAGTGCTAGCATCTATGGGGTTCAAACAGAACGATATTGGAAAAAGTTTATCTGTTTTAAGCGGTGGAGAAATTATAAAATTGTTGCTTGCTAAAATGCTCATGGGTAGATATAACATCCTAATAATGGATGAACCCAGTAACTTCCTTGACATACCAAGTTTAGAGGCTTTGGAAATACTAATGAAGGAGTACACCGGAACTATCGTGTTTATCACCCACGATAAACGATTACTCGAAAATGTAGCAGATGTAGTTTATGAAATTAGAGATAAGAAAATAAATCTGAAACATTAAATTTAAGGTAGTCGCTGGTCAGTATAGTCTGTTCTGGTTGGCGACTCCATTGTTAAAGAGTATAAAGACTTTAGATTTTATGAATATTAAAAATAGGAACAGTCAATTGAACTGCTCCTATTTTTCTGCTAAATATATTGTAGTTTTCTTATATGTATAATGATAGATTAGCGGATTCTCATCTACGGTACTTACTTCAAATATGAAGAAGTGATCGCGGTTATCTCTGGACTTTTCCTTATTGAGGACAAAGTAATTCTTACGTGAAGTCGCCATTGTTTTTAGGATATCATCAGTTAGGAAGGTCAATGGAATATTCATGTTAGAGTAGCGGTAGAAGTCACGTTCAAAATCTTGGTAGCTCTCGCTATAATAGTCCATTTGTAGGTGATTACGCTGAAACTCAAGCTGATTCATAGAGCACCTCCTCGACAAGTTCAATACTAATAATGTCTTTTAATTTCAAATTGATGTGACCTGTTGTAGTTTTTATCAAAATGAAATCTTTGGTCAGACTTGGTATTGTTCCAGTGTAGGAAACACGCTTGTTTTTTTCAATCACTTGAATGCGTGTGCGTAGCTGCCCGGCGTATACTTGACTGAGGAGTAATAATTTCTTCTCTAGTGATAAGTCAGACATGTACGTTACTTTGTTTGTATCATCAGAGAGTGCTGATGCATGTTCAGATAGGAAAAAGCCCATCCATTTTTGCATCTTTGTATCCTGGTACTCTCTTGCTGATTGAAATGGTAAATATGAACGGTCAATCATATCAAATCCTTTCTATGCAGAGGCAAGGGTATTTTTATCAAATTGAATCGTAAAACCTTGAATTCCCCCACCTGTGTAACATTCTTTAAAGCGATTGATTACCTCAGTATAGATTATCACAGATGAGCTTGTTGGCTTAATGCTAAATGTAAATTCCAATGGTAATCGGTTTTCAGATTTAGCATGTACTAGTCGTATCGATATTTCAGTTGTTTTGAGTTTTCTCTGACGAAGTTTTGAAGTTGCTGTTTCAACGATTCCATGTAAAAATCTTTCAAGCATTTCAATATCATTACATCCTTTGCTACGGATTTCTGAAAATTGTACTGTATTTTTTTCTTGTTTCATTTTAATCCCTCCAATCCACCCGCGGAATGACCACCGATAAGTTTACTGCGTTCAATATTTCTGGAACCTTCAGTTAGGACGGTTCCTTTTTGTATGGCTAAAAAACCAAACTGTTCTCTGACAACATCAATAGCTGTCTGAAGTCTATTATCTTTTTCAATTTGTTCTACATCATCAAAGAGTGATAGTAGAGTATAGCTTTCATCTACGAAGCCACTATAAGATACACCAATTTGTCTCACTGCACCAGAGGTGTATTTTTTCGGAATAATACAAGTACATGACTCACCATTGTTTTGGGGAGATTTGCGGGTTCAATTTTATTCTGAGCATTTATAGATTTTTTCATCTCAGTCCTAGAATAGCCAATATGAATAGAAACGACAGTAGTCAATACTAGGGCTACTGTTCCGTTCCACAGTATCATTTAAAAATCATTTTCACACCCTTTCGTCTATTAGTATAGAAGAAAGCTCTCAGCACACGTTGAGGCAGTATCACTGCTTGTACGAGCTTAGAAAAAAATGTTGACGAAAAAGCCTTGGTGTCAAGGATTTTTTGCTATCCTCAAAAAGATAATTTTATAATTGACAATTTGTCAGTAGAGCAGTATAATTTATAATCAGGAGGAATAAAATGCGAGATGTAAAAGATCCGGAAATTCGACGGGCTGAGATTATGGATGCTTCTATGCTCCTCTTTATGGAGAAAGGATATGCGAACACAACAACTCAGGATATAGTCGATAAGGTAAATATATCACGAGGTTTGTTATACTATCACTTTAAGAACAAAGAAGATATTCTATATTGTCTTGTGGAACGATATTCAGAGAAATTATTGAGAGATATTCATGTGATTGTCAATGATGACGACAAAACTGCTATTGAAAAAATAAGAGCCTTTATAGATGCCACAATAATCTCTACAGATAACGTTTCAGCGGAGGGAACTGAGTTACAAAAGACGGTTGATCTTAAAGAAAATCGTTATATGTTAGATAAGTTATCCCATAAGCTCATTGAAAAACTGACTATATATTTTGAGAGGATAATAAATCAAGGCATCTCAGAAAAAGTATTTTCTGTAAAATATCCATCTGAAACAGCAGAATTTCTTATGACAGCCTATGTTTTTGTTTCAAATAACATAGGTATAAAAACATCAAAGAAAGAACCTGTCAAAGATTACTTGAATGCATTTAAGATAATGCTGGAACAAAACCTAAATACAAAAGGACTCTTTAGCAATTAAAAAAAGATAGAATGTTTGTAAAGAGAACTATGTACCGATAGCTGAATCAAAACAAGCTATCGGTATTATTTCAAAATATGACTGACAAATTGTCAATAGAGGTGAAAATATGTTAGAGATAAAGAATTTTAGTAAAAGTTATGGGGATAAGAAGGTTGTGGATAACCTATCTATTTCAGTACAGCCTGGAGATATTTATGGTTTTATTGGAGCAAATGGTGCGGGAAAAACGACAACGATAAAGGCAGTTGTCGGTATCCATGATTTTGAAGACGGAAGTATAATTATCAACGGTCATTCTATTAAAGAAGAACCTGTTATTTGTAAAAAAATGATGGCGTATATCCCAGATAATCCAGATTTGTATGAACATATGACAGGACTTCAATATATTAATTTCATTGCTGACCTGTTTGAAATTCCTACAAAAATACGCAGGGAGAGAATCCAAAATTACGGTGATTTATTTGATATGACTGAGCATCTTTCGGGGATAATTTCTTCATATTCACATGGTATGAAGCAACGAACAGCCATTATTTCTGCACTTGTACATTCTCCCAAACTATTGATTTTAGATGAACCTTTTGTTGGGCTAGATCCCAAAGCAACTTTCCTACTAAAGAAAATTATGCATGAGTGTGTTTCAGATGGAGGTGCTATTTTCTTTTCAACCCATGTATTGGATGTTGCGGAAAAATTATGTAATAAGATTGCCATTATCAAAAATGGAAAGTTAGTTGCAAGTGGTAATACAGGAGATATCAAAGGTAATGAATCATTGGAAGCATTTTTCATGGAGGTGCAGGGCAATGAGTAACATTTGGATACTAATTAGAGCACAATTGATAAATTTTTTTCCCATTAACCAGATTAGAGAGACGGGAAATAAAAAACAAAGTTCAATGGCTATTGCGAGTTTTGGCATAGTAACTCTTGCCTTATTTTGCTTTTTTTATAATATCCTAACAGCTAAAACATTGGTACAAGTTGGACAACAAAACTTGATTCCGGCATATATGGTCTCTGTCTCAAGTTTTTCGATATTATTTTTGACAGTTTTTTATTCGAATGGCATTTTATTTGGCAGTCGAGATATGGAAATTCTCCAATCCTTACCTGTTAAAAGTTCGTATATTATCACCAGCAAGTTCATGTTTATGTACTTATTGAATTTTTTAATAGGCTTGATGTTTATGCTTCCGGGTGGAATTGTATGGGGCTTGAACGGAAGTTTAAACCTCCTACAGATTATATTGTATTTTACTTCTATATTTTTTGCCCCTTTGATCCCCATGTGTATAGCGGCATGCATGGGACTCGTTATTGTTGTCGCTTCATCTTTTTTTAAAAGAAAAAATGTTATCTCTCTTATTTTTTCATTTGCGATGCTAGGTATAATTGGATATTTTGCATTATCAGCTTTGCAATCAGGTGATGAAAGTAGTATTGGGGTTACTCTGGCTAAGCAAATTACTGGACTGTATCCAATTTCTAGACTATTTATGTCATACTACAATTTTCCAATGTACTATGGGATGGGATTTTATATAGTTCTTTCAATAGTCGTCTTTTATCTATTTGTCAAAATTGCTTCGTTGAAGTATGGACTACTTAATACACTTGCCAATACAAAATCAAGTTATGCTAATGACAAAGTATCTTATGAAAGAAAATCGGTATTTTTTGCCTTGTATCAAAAAGAGCTTGGACGATTTTTAAGTTCTTATATGGCAGTCTTGAATGCTGGGCTTGGAGTGATTCTTTTATGTGTCTTTAGTATATGTTTCCTGTTTAATTCTGTAGGTCAAATAGGAAATTCTGCAGGAATTGAAAATATAAATGAGTATCTTTCAAACTTAGCTCCCGTCTTTATTGCATCTATGCTTTCACTCAGTTGTCCAGCAGCTTCATCTATATCTTTAGAAGGTAAAAATATTTGGATTTTGAAAAGTTCTCCGGTTGAGATAAAAATGATTTTAAATGCTAAGATAGCTGTCAACCTTACACTTCATTTGATTGGATATATGATTTCTGTATCAGTATTTATGCTGAAACTTGATATGAATCCTATTCAAGTTATGAATCTAGTTATTGTTCCTATATGTTACTCCCTTTTTATAACGGTAATCGGAATTTCATTAAATAAAAAATATCCTAACTATGATTGGGACAGTGAGATGATAGTCGTCAAACAAAGTCTACCTGTTATTGTGACTGGAATTATTGGTATGATTGTACTTATTACGCCTATTTTTCTTAATTGGGTGTTAAATATTCCGATTACATTTGTTTTGCAGGTAGTATCAGTAGTTTTATTGGTTATTACAATGGGTGTTTATATAACAATGAGCAAGTCGAATTTTATCTAGTTAAAGGAGGAAAATAAGATGAAAAACAGACTGACAAAAGATATTTTGGTGTTGCTAGGGATGACAGTCATAATAGTTGTTATTTGTAGTTTTCTCCCAGAGGAAGTTCCTATCCATTTCAATGCAAAAGGTGTTGCAGATATGTTTGCAAATAAATATTATCTTCTACTGGCTACAGTAATTCCATACTCTGCATATTGGAAGATTGTTAGGGGGAAGGAAAATAAAAAGATTAAATGAAACCCCATCTATATTTACAGATTGCATCAAAATTAAGAACAACTATTTTAAGAGGTGATTATGTGCTTGGACAAAAAATTCCTTCGATAAGGAGTTTAGCAGAAAATGAGAAGTGTAATCCAGCAACAATCCAAAAAGCAATGAAAGTTCTCGAAGAACAGAATTTGGTTATTAGCTGTGGAACATTAGGATATTTTGTCATAGCAAGCGAGCAAGAAATAAAGGAGTTAAGATATCAAGAATCGAACAAGCTAGTGAAAATTTTGTTTGAAAATCTAGGTGAGCTAGGATTTTCGGAAGATGAGATTGTCAATTTATTTTTTTGAAAAGATGCTTAGATGAAGTTGAATGGAAATTTATTAGGATTATTTTTGAAAGTATATAAAAGCCTTGATTATAAGGCTTTTTTTGCATTTTCCAATAAAGAACTTGACATTATTAGTTACTTCCACTACAATAGAATTACATACCATCGGTATGATAGAAAGGAACAAAAATGGCAAGGAATAGAAACTCACATGAAACTAGAAAAAAAATACTAGAGGTCTCTAAAAATCTATTTTTAGAAAAAGGATTTGATAATACATCAATACAAGATATCATAGATGGATTAGGTGGATTAACAAAAGGTGTTATCTATCATCATTTTGAGTCTAAATATGATATACTGCAAACAATCATTAGCGAAAATAATCAAGAAATTTTAAATTATAATTGGAGAGGAAATACTGGATTAGAAAAGATACAAAATTCTTTGATGGACTCTTTCTCTAATTTTGAACACCAAAGGCTCGTTTACTCTGCCTCAATCATGCTAAGAAGTCCACGCTTATTGGGAGAGCAGTATCTAGGTCTATTTTCTGATTTTTTACCCGAAATTAGAGAAAAGGTTTACGAAGGAGTTGAAGATGGGTCTATTAAAACAGAATATCCAGAAGAGCTAGCAGATTTAATTGTTTTATCTCTAAATATTTGGATTGGTTTTCAAATTTCCGTTTTTTCATTAGTAGAATTAAAGCGTAAAATGAATTTCATTAAACTTACTTTTGAAGGTCTAGGGGTACAGTTAATTTCTGATGAAATGATGGAGGTGATTTTCAACTTATTTGATCGCTTAAAAAAATAGTAAATAAGTAGTCGCATGACATTCATGTTAATACTAATTTCTATTTATG